>CAVBSU010000038.1:0-13764 GCA_963598245.1 Lachnospiraceae bacterium
CAGATATATCGAATGCCATTGCCAAGATTGCTGTACTTTCTGAAAATTTTGGTGTGAATTTTGTAATTAGTGTTTCTATGGACGCTGAAAAGCTTCCTGAAAGCTGCAGACAGTATGTAGCTGTTGCTCTTTAATTAGTTTTCAGTCTATTTCATGGCAAAGAAAAAGAATAATTTATACAGAAAGTTGAAATTTTTTCTAAAGCCGACCGTAGGCAAGCTGTTAGGACTTCTAATGGCTGCCTACTTTATTTTTTCGCTTATTTCCGTACACGGCAGAACAGTTGTTAATTACTATGAAGTTGAAGAGGGCAGCCTTGTAAAAGAGCATAATTATACGGGGCTTATAATAAGACGCGAAGAAACTGTTTCATCCGAGGCAAGCGGATACATTTATTATTATGTTGCCGACGGAAGAAAGGTGGCCTCCGGAAGTCCTGTATATCTTATAGACGCAGGCGGTGATTTATCATATTATCTCAGTAACAACACAGACAAGCTGAATAATATGAATTCTTCCAAACTAAAGGAAATAAGAAATGAGATTTTGAACACTTCCAGAAGCTTTTCAGACAGAGCCTTTCATGATGTTTATGATATTCATGACAGTATTTTGGCAAAAGCCATGGAATATTCAAGTTTGAATATTTTCAATAGTATTTCAGACGAGCTTGCAGCAAACGGAATAAGCTTTCAAAAATTTCCGTCCTCCAAAAACGGTACTGTCTGCTGTTATACCGACGGTTATGAAGACATTGACGAAAGCAATCTTACCGCCGAGCTTTTCGACCAGTCAAAGTATACCAGAAACACAATAAAAGCAGGTGACCTTGTAGATGTCGGCATGCCGGCTTATAAGCTTATAACGGATGAAAATTGGTATATCGCCTTTATGCTTTCAGACGAAAATGCAGAAGAGCTTAAGGACAGCAGCACCTTGAAAATTGCATTTACGGAGAAGGGATTTGATACAAAAGTATCATTTAAAATTGTATACGGCAGTGACGGAAACAAATACGGGCTTATTTCCATGAACAGTTATCTGGTTCAGTTTACGGCGGACAGGTTTATTAACTTTGAAATTGTTACAAATGATGTTTCCGGGCTTAAAATTCCGGATAAATCCATAACAACGAAGGATTTTTTTGTTATACCGGCGAATTATCTTACCGAGGATAAATCCGGCAATGTCGGCTTTAATAAAGCCGTTGTTACCGAAAGCGGCACAAGTTATGAATTTGTGATTACTGATATTTACAGTAAAGATGAGGATTATTGCTATATTGAGTGCGATGATGAAAGTGCTCTTAAAGCAGGAGACTTTGTTATGATGTCGACCGGGTCTGCATTGACATCCGAAGAGACATCAGCCGAAGGCAGCCTCTATCAGATCACGGCTAAAATGTCTCTTAAAGGTGTCTATAATGTCAATAAAGGATATACAATTTTCAGAAAAGTTGAAATATTGGAAAGTGCAAACGGCTACAGTATAATAAAAAAGAATACAAATTACGGTTTGCAGACCTATGATCATATTGTATTGGATGCCTCAAGTGTTAAAGACGGTGAAATACTTTACAGATAGCTAAGGAGATTCGAAGCCATATGAACTTAGATAAGTTTAAATTCACAAAAAAAAATGATTTTAAAATCAAAGACTTCAGTACAAAAAACGGCGATGAGTTTGGAGAAAAGAGTGACGCAAAAATTGCGCTTCAGAAAAATCTTATGAAAATGGCAGACCTTCAGGATAGGCTTTATTCAGAACAAAAGGAAGGTCTGCTTGTTGTGATTCAGGCTATGGATGCCGCCGGTAAGGATGGTGCCATTAAGCATATTTTTACTATATTTAACCCGGCTGGTGTGAATGTGCATGCTTTTAAGCAGCCGTCTCAAACGGAGCTTTCACACTCTTACCTCTGGAGAGCTGCCATGAGACTCCCGGAGCGCGGTAAAGTTGCTATTTTTAATCGCTCATATTATGAAGATGTGCTTGTAGGAAGAGTTCACAGGCTCTATGAATCACAGACGATGCCCAAGCGTTTCTTTGACAGAAATGTTATAGAGCGCAGGTATGAGGAAATTAAAAATTTTGAAAGATATATATATGATAACGGAACCACCATTCTTAAGCTTTTCCTGAATATTTCATCGGATGAGCAGGCAAAGCGTTTTCTTGAAAGAATAGATGACGAGAGCAAGAACTGGAAGTTTTCGCATGCGGATATCAAGGAAAGAGGATATTGGGATAAATATATGGAGGCATATGAGGATGCAATCAATAATACAGCCACCGATTATGCACCATGGTATGTAATTCCGTCAGATAAAAAATGGTATGCGCGCGCACTTATTTCTGAGATTGTTGTAGAAACAATGAAAGAAATGAACCCAAATTATCCTGAAATGCCGTCAGAAACCCTGACTGAACTTGCAGAATGCAGAAAACTGATACTTGCTGAGTGATTTTATGCGGATTATTTAAATATCAGTGAATTTATATGCATAAATATTGATAAAATCAATACGATGTGCTAGTATGGCTACATGAACAGAGAGGTTTATCGCGGTAGAACTATGCCATGATGAGCCTTTTTATTATATTATGTAATAATTTCACAGTAAAGGGAGACTAAAACTATGATGAACACACCTTTGGCCGATCGTATGAATCATATTGCCGGCTCTGTCATCCGTAAATTTGCGGAAAAAGCAGCTACCAATCCGGATCTCATTACCTTTGCAAACGGTAATCCGTCAGCTGTTACATTTCCTGTAAAGGAGATGAAGCAGTTCTTTGATGAGGCACTTACAACCGGTTACAGCGAAGGTCTTATGCAGTATGGCACAGTTCAGGGCTTCATGCCTCTGGTTAATTTTCTTAAGGACAGACTGCATAAAAAGTATGACTTTGATTGGGAGGAAAATGAGCTCTTCATCGTCAGCGGCGGAACACAGGCTGTAGATGTCGCATCCAAGATGTGGCTTGAAAAGGGTGATACTGTTATAGTTGAGGAGCCTTCATATGCGAGCTGCTATAATATTTTCCGCTGCTATGAGGCAAACCTTAAGGGAGTTCCGATTGGAGAAGAAGGCATAGATGTTGATGCCGTTGAAGAAATTCTTAAAACAGATAAATCTGTTAAAATGATTTATACCATTCCTTCATTCCAGAATCCGACAGGATACAGCACCATTTTGGAAAACCGAAAGAAGCTTTATGACATTGCCTGCAAGTATGATGTAGTCATTCTTGAGGATGACCCTTATGCAGAACTTCGTTTCGGCGGTGCTGAAACAAATCCCATCAAGTCCCTTGACAAGGACGGAAGAGTATTCTATACCAGCTCGCTTTCAAAGGTTATCGCGCCGTCCTTCCGTTTGGGATATCTTGTTGTAAATAAGAGATTTAATACCAATGTCAATGTCTGCAAGCAGTGCATGGATGTTCATTCCAACACTCTCGGTCAGTATGTTGCATGGGGAATAATGACAAAGACTGACTATGAGGCTCATATTAAGCTTGCACAGGAAGAATACAGAAGAAAGTCCACACTTATCAGCGAAACGCTTAAGAAAACAATGCACCCGTCATGCAAAATTTCCTCGCCTACAGGCGGCATGTTTATTATGATGTTCATGCCTGACAGTATTGACGCCGAAGATTTTGTATGGAAAGGAATCGACAGGGGAGTTGTCTGTGTTCCGGGTTCGGGCTTTGCCATTGACGGTTCACAGCTGTCACATTCTGTTCGTATGTGCTATTCAACGGCACCTGATGATCAAATTGTAAAGGGCGCAGAAATTATCGGAAAGCTTACCCGTGATATGATAGAGGGTAAGGCCTGATATATAACATAATAAATAAGGAGAATAAAAATGGCCAGAAAAAAGCTTTTATTTGCAAATAAGCAGAAATTTACACCTGATATGTTCAAGAGACTTGAGGAATTTGTTGATGTTGAATTCCTGGACGGTCCGGAAACAGAAACCTACGAAAATCTGGATTTTGACAGCATAAACGGCGTTGTATGCTTCAACTTCTTTAAGCATAATGATATAAATAAATTTAAAAATCTGGATTATATCCATACCACATCCACGGGCTATGACCAGTTTGATCTTAAGGATTTAAAGGATAGAGGGATCACGCTTAAAAACTGCCCGGGCGTTCACAGCGTGCCGATTTCCGAGTTTGTTATCGGCGCAGTACTCCAGATTTATAAGAAATTTCATCAGCTTAAGACACAGCAGAAGGCGCATTATTGGTACTGTGACTGGGATCTTGAGGAGATTTACGGAAAGAGAGTTCTCATAATCGGCACAGGTTCCATAGGTCAGCATGTAGCCGCAAGATTCAAGGCATTTGAGCCTGTAATTATCGGTGTGGATGCATTTCCAAACAATAAGGCAGGATATTTTGACGAGATTTATACCATGGATCACATGGATGAAGAGGTTCCCAAGGCTGATATTGTAGTAAACTGTGTGCCTCTTTTTGATAATACCTATCATCTTTTCAGCAGACATTACTTTGAACTCATGAAAGACGATGCAATTTTTGTCAATGTCACAAGAGGACCTGTAGTAGATAATGAGGCTCTTTTGGACACCTTGAAGTCAGGAAAGCTTCGCGGCGCAGCTGTTGATGTATGGGAAAATGAGCCTCTTGAGCATGACAGCGAGTTCTGGGATATAGACAGACTTATTGTGAGCGCACATAACTGCTTCGCCGGAAACGGAAATAATGAGCGTATATTCGGGTGCATTACAAGAGATACCAGGGACTGGGCAGAGGGTAGTCTTGTCGCAAATCTTCAGCAGAACCTGTAAGATATGAAAAAAAAGATATGGATAGAATTCGGAATAAGAGTTCTGATTCTTGCAGGAATAATGGTTTTCTATTATTTTTCCTCAAAGCACAGGGCAAAGACTGCTGATGAGACGATTCATGATACTGAAATCAGTACACAGATAAGTCCGGCAGAGCCTTCAGCGAAGGCTTCTGAAGCTCCGAAAGCAGTAAACTGACAGTATGAAAAAATGATTGAAAAGTGTGCAGGCTGAAAAAGTCTACACACTTTTTTGAAATTATTCGATGTATTTGTTTCTGCTTTAAGCCTGATTTCTAATCACTGCGCAGCTTTACAGCCTTTCTTGCCATGCGGCGTCTGTCCTCATCTATTGCGGCATAGTGTTTTTTGGTAGTATTAACATCACTGTGACCGAGCACATCAGCGACAAGATATATATCGCCTGTTTCCTGATAGAGGTGCGTGCCATAGGTTGAGCGCAGCTTATGCGGTGTGATATGCTTAAGCGGTGTAACAATCTTTGCATATTTTTTCACCATAAGCTCAGTGCTTCTTACAGATATTCGTTTATTTTGAAGTGATAAAAAAAGAGCATTTTCATGTCCGGCTGCCGGAATGGTGTTTTTTCTCTCATTCATATACGGCATAAGCATCCCGGCTACTTCATCGCTGAAATATACGGTTTCTTCTTTTCCTCCCTTTCGATGTATATTCACGGCTGTTTCCTGCATATCTATATCATTTAAGTCGATTCCGACGCACTCGGATATGCGCATGCCCGTTCCTAACAGCAGTGAAAGTATGGCTACATCTCTGTTTTTTGTTTTTCTGTGAAAATCCTGCTGATGCTTGGTAAGTCCGTCCCCGGATTCTGCCTCATCTATGAGTCTTGCAACCTCGTTATAGTCAAGTCGGATAATTTCTTTATCGCGTATCTTGGGAAGATGAACGAGAGCGGCAGCATTGACCGAAATAAGCTCTCTTTCATAATAATAATTATAAAAAGACTTGAGCGAGGATATTTTTCTTTTAATTGCTCCTTCCTTATTGGATATATCGTCGTCACCCGTGCCCGGGCGATATTTTAAATATTCCATGTACTCTTCAATATCCACAGGCTTCAGCTTTTCCAATATATCTATGCCTATATCGCGAATTTCAATATCTTTATATTCAGAATTGGAATTCTTTATGAAATTAAAGAATACCGACATATCGTAAGCATACGCAAGTCTGGTGCGCGACTGTGTTTCAGGCTCTATTCCTCTGAAAAAATCCGTACAAAAGCGTGGGAGAGCAGCAATCAGCTCCTTTAGCTTAAGATGTATGCGTTTATCTTCCTGTTCGTGATATTTCATTGCCATATTTGTACTCCGAGTTTTAACCTATTTCGCCTATATTATCTCTATCTAAAAAATGTGAAATGGTTTAAAATATAGTGGTGCCGCAAAATGCGCAGCATTTTTATCAGTTGGACAAATACTATTGACTCCAACATCATATCTGTAATTATATCATTAAAATGAGGTTTAGATGCCGGGATTATATAAAAATGCGCATATGACGCTTGTTATAATAGCCATAAATATCATGATTTTCATATTTGAAACGCTTGTAGGCGGAAGTGAAAACTGGGCTGTAGCTGTGCGCTTCGGTGCTTTCTACACACCATATGTGACAGGAGAGCATGATTGGTACAGGCTTATCACAGCTGTTTTTCTTCATTTCGGAGCAGAGCATATCGGCAGCAACATGATTTCGCTTATAGCACTGGGTCCGTATGTGGAAAAGCTTTTCGGAAAACTGCCGTTTCTTTTTATATATCTTTTTTCAGGGCTTTGCGGCAACCTGCTGACACTGCTTGTTGAACTTAATACAGGAGATTTTGCTCTCTCTGCCGGTGCTTCAGGCGCCATCTGCGGGCTTTTGGGAAGCATTATATTTCTTTCCCTCATGCCTCGCTTTAGAAGGCTGTTTCCCGTAAAAAATGCAGGAATGGCCATTTTATGTATGTTAGCTTCAGGCTCAGCAGCTCATTCGGTCAATGTCTATGCTCATATAGGCGGTCTTATAGGCGGGTTCGTAATAACTGCCGTTATATATTTCATTCATCAGGTAAGGGTGTGAATTATGGATTATATTACATTTGGAGAAGGTAAAAAGAATTTTGTTATAATTCCCGGACTGTCTGTGCATGGCGTCATCGGAATGGCTGACTCAATCAGAGAAGCATATAAGATATTTTCAAAAGATTATACGGTGTATCTTTTTGACAGATCTGAAAAGCTTCCTGAAAACATTACAATCAGAGAGCTTGCAGCGGATACGGCAGCCGCCATGAAAAAGCTTCATATAGAGAAAGCCTGTGTTTTCGGTGCATCAATGGGCGGTATGATAGCACAATATCTTGCTATTGACCATCCGGAGCTTGTTAGCGGAATGATTCTTGGCTCAACGCTCTCAAGACCCAATAAGACCTTTAATAAGCTGGTAAACAAATGGATCAGTCTTGCAGAAAATAAAGAAGAAGAGAAGCTTATTGAAGAGTTTATCAATAATGTCTATTCTGAAAAAACATTGAGAGACTACCGGGATATATTGATTGCATCAAACTTCGGGATTACCGACGATGAATATAAACGATTTATAATTTCAGCAAAAGCCTGTCTGGATTTTAACTGCTATGAGAAGCTTTCACAGATTAAATGCCCGGTGCTTGTATTAGGCGCAAGAGGAGACAAGGTCGTTACCACGGAGGCTTCAACAGAAATATCAGATGCTTTAAAATGTGAAGTCTATCTTTATGACGAAAGCTATGGCCATGGAGTATATGATGAAGCTTTTGATTATAAACAAAGATGCATGGACTTTTTAAAAAAGCATTCCCTTTGAGCAAATACACATATCTATTCGCAAAACCCTTGTTTAACGAATAGATATTGATTTTTATGGGGCTTGATATAATGATATGAATAAAAATAAAGGAAATGCTCCGGCTGGCTGTCAGTCGAACATTTCCTTCGAATATTCACTTGTTTTCAAGCCTGCGACTTAATAAATATCAGCTGTTCCTGCAAAATTCATTTACTCTGTTTTTAATGCTCTCGGCATCTAATCCATATTTGGCTATAAGCTTTACGGCAGGACCGGACTCTCCGAAGCTGTCATTTATTCCTATGCGCATAACCTTTACAGGATGATTTTCCGATAAAACCTCACATACGGCACTTCCGAGGCCTCCTATTACGGAATGCTCTTCAACTGTGACAACCCGTCCGGTTTTTGAAGCTGATTTTATAATGAGTTCCTTATCTATTGGCTTTATTGTATGAATATTTATAACCTCGGCATTTATACCATCTTCCCTGAGTCCGTAAGCTGCATTTAAAGCTTCTCCCACGCAAAGTCCTGTGGCTATAATGCTTATGTCACTGCCTTCCTTTAAAACTATACCCTTTCCTATTTCGAATTTATAATTATCAGGCGAATTTATAACCGGAATAGCAAGCCTGCCAAATCTTAAGTAAACAGGACCTGTATATTCATAGGCTGCTCTGACTGCTGCTCTTGCCTCGGTATCATCACACGGATTTATAACCACCATCCCCGGAATCTCGCGCATAAGTGCAATATCTTCCAGACACTGATGTGTAGCACCGTCCTCTCCAACTGAAATTCCGGCATGTGTAGCACCTATCTTTACATTAAGATGCGGATATCCGATAGAATTTCTGACCTGCTCATAGGCGCGGCCTGCCGCAAACATGGCAAAGCTGCTCATAAACGGAACCTTGCCGCAGGCAGCAAGCCCTGCCGCTATACCAGCCATATTGGCCTCTGCGATACCGCAGTCAATGTGTCTGTCAGGAAATGCCTTTTTAAAGATGCCTGTCTTTGTCGCACCTGCAAGATCCGCATCCAAAACTATGATATCCTCATGGACAGCACCCAATTCGGCAAGTGTATTTCCGTAGCTTTCTCTTGTTGCAATCTTTTTAATATCAGCCATTACATCTCACCTGCTTTCTCAAGCTCAGCCATAGCTGTTTCGAACTGTTCATCATTTGGGGCTGTGCCGTGCCATGATGCCTGATTTTCCATAAATGAAACGCCTTTACCCTTTATAGTGCGTGCAATAATTGCAGTAGGCATATCCTTTATAGCTCTTGCTTCCTTAAACGCAGCTCTTATCGAGTCAAAATCATGTCCGTCAATATTTATTACATGAAAATTAAATGCTTCAAACTTTTTATCTATGGGATAAGGAGAACAAACCTCGGCTATATTTCCGTCTATTTGAAGACCGTTATTATCTACGATTACCGTAAGATTATCGAGTTTTCTGTGCCCGGCAAACATTGCTGCCTCCCAGATTTGTCCCTCTTGAATTTCTCCGTCTCCAAGCATGGCATATACTCTGTAGTCTGCATTATCAAGCTTGGCTGCAAGAGCCATTCCGCAAGCTGCCGAAAGACCCTGACCCAGGGAACCTGCAGACATATCCACCCCAGGTATATGCTTCATGTCTGGATGTCCCTGAAGAAAGGAGCCTATATGACGAAGTGATTCAAGCTCTGCTTTATCAAAATAGCCTCTTTCAGAAAGCGTCGCATAGAGAGCCGGAGCTGCATGACCCTTAGAGAGTATGAATCTGTCTCTGTCCTCTTTATCCTGCTTTGCCGGATCAATATTCATCTCTTCAAAGTATAAGTATGTAAGTATATCCGCAGCAGACAATGAACCGCCGGGATGTCCGGATTTCGCACTGTGAACAGCCGTAATTATACCCTTTCTTACTTCATTGGCAGTTTTCTTAAGCTGTAAGTTTTTCATAGGCAAACGGTGAAAACACTCTGCTCCTTTCTTAAATGCAATATTTTGGATTTCTTTCAATATTTTAATCAGCTAATGACCTGTAATAAGGCCAATTTGCAGTCATCTTTGACACCGTAACATTGTTGATGACACCGCCTGTTTCATGGATGGCATAGAAATCTCCATCCTCAGCCCAGCATAAAAACATAACAACATGCGCATCATCTCCGACTCTTATAATTATATCGCCAGGCTTTAAATCTGCTCTGGATATTTTTCTTCCGCATCCGACTAAAGTTCCCGTACTCTGACCGGCGAGGCTGTGTCCGGTTACTGACCAATATACCCAATTTATCCAGCCCGAGCAATCCAGACCTTTAAGTATGCGGCCCCTTGAATCCGGGCTTATAAGAGTATTGAAATGATTTGAACTGTATCCTGTTCCGGAAGGCTTTCCTCCCCAATAATAGGGAATCTTTCCGACAGAGCTGAGTGCAAATTCTATGATACTGCGTCTTAAATCCGAAATATCATTTGTAAGAAGCCCCAGATAGTTCTGTATTTCATCCGCAGTGAGAGGACTATTGATATTTATTGAAGAAATTGAAAGACCATATTCCTCCAGCCAGTCCTGAGCATTGAGAGCTCTTGCTTCAGCCATTCTTTCCTCAGTCCATCCCTGCCAGCTGTCAGTGAAGTTTACAGAGTTATTACCTATGATATCAGCATTAAATAATCCGTTCTTATCGTCAATGCCTCTTATCTTTATAGTGACATATATGTCGATATGTCCCGGACAGTAAGAGTCCGCGCCCGACTGTATGTTTGCCTGCTGTAAAAGCGTATTTATTCTTTTGGTAAGCTCATCTCCGGCTGCATCCGAATTTGACGGGTCCGACAGATTGTTATCCGACTCTGATTCGGTATTGTATCCTGACGATGAATTTGCCGGATCTTCCAGCGTGTTCGTATAGTAGATATTGCCGTCATCTCCGACAAACGCCTTGGGGGTTTCGACATTTCCGGAATTTATCACTGCATATCCGGCCGTCTCTGCCTGTGTTTCATCGGCATGCTCAGACTCGTTCGCATCTTTAACTATGCTTTCATATATTACGGCAGCTGTTTGTGAATCTGTAGTTTCGGCGGAGTTTATTATCTCTGCCTCGGAAATTTTATAATCCGCATAATAGCTTTCTCCGAGCACCTGCGCTCCCGAAGCCGAATTGGGATCGTATATTTCTTCTATTGTTTCTGCCGTCTGTATCGGCAGGCTTTCAGAAGCAGTTGTTTCTGTCAATGTTTCTCCTGCGCCTTTTTCCGTTGTGTCTGTTTCTGCTATGCTGCCCTGTGCTGCGACAGATGTTGATTCCGAGGCATCGCTGCCTGACGCGGATATATCAGAGGCAGACTCCGTATAATAATTCACTTCGGTGGATAAGACATTGCCGGTATCAATTATTTCTTCAATAGATGAAGCCTTTGCATCCGAAGCTTCAGCCGTTAAAGATTCATTTATCACCTCTACTGTTCCCAGCCCGAGCCCTGAGCTTAATGCAGTCTGTATCTGGAGCTTGTTTTCCTTAGCAAGAGTATGAGCCTCCATTGCCAGTGCTTCTGCCGATTCCTGCTGTGTTGTTTTATTAAGACAGCCATTGCAATAATATACATTGCCCAAACTCATCTTAGAGGTAACGGCTGAGTCAAACAGAGCCTCGCAATAGCTGAGAAAATCGTCTGCATTGTAATTATCATGGTAATACATGTAGACACTGGCAAGAGACATGATTTCCTGCGCAACATAGTATCCGTTTATGCGATTGCCGTCTCCGTCATAAAAGCTGACGCTTACATTTTTAAAGGAATTAACAGTCCATGTATCCGGATTGGCAGGATCATGAGCTGCATTGGTAGGATCATA
Organism: Lachnospiraceae bacterium; assembly: GCA_963598245.1. GTDB lineage: Bacteria > Bacillota > Clostridia > Lachnospirales > Lachnospiraceae > Avilachnospira. The sequence goes on from CAVBSU010000038.1 coordinate 11,550, forward strand.
TTTTCCCATCACCCTTGTTTTGTCAACTCCCAATTTCTGAGCCATGCTTAATGGCGTGACATCAGTCAAATCATAGAAAGATGCCAGATACGAAGCATTCTTTGTATTAAGCTCCTGGAAAACTCTTCCGGCGTATGAATTTATGGCATCATCCGTATCGGCATCCTCTGCATAATAATATGCCATGTTAAGCTTATCGGCAGCCGGTTCAAAGACTTTATCATCATCTTCCTTGGATATATCCTTTAAAAGAGATCTCGGCCTCCGAAATTTTAAATTTGCCGTACTGTCAGGTTTTTCCTCCTCGGTGTTCTCTTCATTTTTTTCTATGGGTAATGATTGTACCTGTTCAGCGATAGTAAATCCGACACAAACAAGAAAAACTGCCATTATTGCAGCGACGGCAGCCGGCTCTTTATTTGCTTTATTAAAAATTCTCTTCAGATTATTTATGTCAAATCCCATATTCGCTGTATGTTAATATAAAAAAGTGTCTGTATTATGAATATTTGATTATATCAGTGTCTGAGCCTTCCAAGCGTTTGTTCAAAATATTCCGGCAGCGGTGCTTCAAAGTGAAGCTTTTCCTTAGTCTCGGGATGAATAAAGCCAAGCACTGCGGCGTGAAGATACTGACCGTTACCCTTAAGAGGATCTTTCTTTATACCATAAGCCACATCTCCGCAAAGAGGATGTCCCTTGTAGCTCATGTGAACTCTGATTTGATGAGTCCTTCCTGTCTCCAGACGGCATTTTACAAGTGTGAGCGGCATTGGCATGCCCTGTGCTTTCATAAAGCGCTCAAGTACCCAGTAGTGTGTTACGGCATTTTTGCCCTCGTCACTATTGCATACAGCCATAAGCTTTCTGTCAGATTTGCTTCTTGCTACAGGAAGATCTATTGTTCCCTCATCTTCTGTGAAATTTCCGTAGCAAAGCGCAACATATTCCCTCTCAATGCTGTGATTTGCAAGCTGTGCCGCAATGAAATTATGTGCATTATCATTTTTGCAGGCAATGATAAGTCCGGTAGTATCCTTATCGATTCTGTGTACTATGCCGGGACGCAGCTTTCCGTTTATCCCGCTTAACGAGTTTTTGCAATGATACATAAGTGCATTGACAAGCGTTCCGCTGTAATGCCCGTTGGCAGGATGAACGACCATGTCCTTTGGTTTATTGATAACTATGACGCTGCTGTCCTCATAAACTATATCAAGGGGAATATTTTCCGCCTCAATCGATATGTCCTCAGGTTCCGGAAACACGGCTTCTATTATATCAGACCGGGAAAGCATATATCCTGCCTTCACTTTTGAACCGTTTACCGTAATATCTCCATTTTTAATAAGGGCCTGAATACGAGAACGACTCATATCCTCCATGCATTCTGAAAGATATGAGTCAACTCTGCTTTTTATAGTATTATCATAAGTAAATTGTATCATATCTCAGGCTTATTTATCTTTAAAAAAAGGAATATGCTTAAGATCCTCCTCCCTGTAACAGAACAAAAGAAGTATTATAAGCAAAAAAGCCGCACAGGTAACACAAATATCCGCAAAGTTAAATACCGGAAAATCTATGGGCTTAAAATAAATGAAATCAACCACATATCCGAGCCTGAGCCTGTCTATGACATTTCCCGTTGCTCCTGCTGCGATGAGTATGAGAGATAGTCCGAACGGACGAAGCTTTTTCATATCGGGAAGCCCGGCAAAGCATATAAGCGAGGCTAAGGTTATGACTGCGGCAAGAATTACGAAAGCATAGCGCATACCGCTCATGATACCGAAGGCAGCTCCTCGATTTTCGACATAAAGAAGCTCCAGTACATTCTCAACAAGAACGACCGGATCTCTTCCCTTTAAAAATTCAAGTGTCAAAAGCTTCGTGAGCTGATCAATAAAAACTAAAGCTGCAGTCGATACGATAAATACCGCGACTTTTTTTTTAGAAAAATTAGTATCAGTCATTAAAGCTAAAACCGTTGCCTGCGCGTGACACACGCTGTTCATTATAGTAGGACGAATTCTGATTACTGTTCGAGTTCATGCTGAAGCCCCTGACAAAATCACCGGAAAGTTCAACCGTACTCGGTGATGCAATCAGAATAAATCTGGATATCATCTTTATGTCACCGTTAAGACTATAGACAGCACCATAGGTAAAATCTGTTATTCTCTGTGCCAGCTCGCTGTTAATACCTTCAAGG
>CAVBSU010000039.1:0-13086 GCA_963598245.1 Lachnospiraceae bacterium
TTTAAAAGCGCCGTTTTAACAGACACTGCTCCATAATTTACAAGAAAAAGCGGATAAAAACACAGAACTGCTATCGGTACCAAAAGCACGATGAGCATGGCAAGATACTTCCCCAGCGCCACATCCCACATGGAAATCGGCAGCGAGTAAAGCAGCTGATCCGTTTTCTGCTTTTTTTCTTCCGCAACCGACCTCATGGTTAAAATCGGTATGATTATGAGATACATGAATGACATATTATTTATCGTATATTCAAAATTTGCATATCCCATGTTGCAGTTAAGTATTACAGTATATATTCCTCCAAAGGCTAAAAGCACGGCAGCAAAAAACCAGCCGAACATATTTTTATAGTAAAAGCCCAACTCCCGTTTCAATATATATCTCACAGGTTTATGCCCCCTTCCTCTTTTTCTGCCGCAGTCAGTTTAATCGCTCTTTCCTGTTCGGAATTATCTGATGTGTAGGTTTCAAGGCTGTCGGTAAGCTTGAGGAAGGCCTCTTCCAAAGTAGTTTTTACCGCGCTCATTTCCAAAATCGGAATCTCTGCCTTTGCGCACGCGAAAAAAATGGCTTCTGCCGTTTCTTCCGGGTCTTCAACATGCAGCTCATAGCTGCATTGCCCTAATCTGCCGTCAGAACTTTCTTCTGTCCATGCTGCTTCTGCGATGCCTTTCACCGTGTCAAGCATCTCATCACAGCTTTCTCTGTCAGATTTCAGCCTGAGACTTATTTTCTGATCCGTCTTAAGCAGAACTTCAAGCTCATCAGTTCTTGTGTCTGCAATTATTCTGCCTCTTGCGATAATGATGATATGATCACTGATAGCCTGAACCTCTGAAAGAATGTGACTTGAAAAAAGCACTATATGATTCTTTCCCAGATTTCTTACAAGCTCTCTTATTTCCGTTATCTGCTTCGGGTCAAGTCCTACTGTCGGCTCATCCAGGATAATAAGCTCGGGATCTCCCAGCAGTGTCTGTGCAATTCCCACTCTCTGCTTATATCCCTTTGAAAGCTGCTTTATCAGCTTATCCTTTATGGGCGTAAGACCCGTTGCCGCCAGCGCATTTTCTATCTGTGCAGCCATATCTCTTACAGGAACTCTCCTTGCTCCTGCAACGAAATCCAGATATTCATACGGTGTCATATCCATATAAAGAGGCGGCTGCTCCGGAAGATAACCGATAAGAGCCTTTGCCTTCTCCGGTTCTTCGAAAATATCATAGCCGCCTATACTTACACTGCCGCAGGTGCCTGCAAGGCAGCCTGTGATAATATTCATGGTGGTGGATTTTCCTGCGCCGTTCGGACCTAAAAAACCGTAAACTCCATTCTCCTTTATGGAAAAGCTGATGTCGTTTACGGCAGGTACTGAGGTGTAATATTTTGTCAGATTTTTTACTTCAATCAATGTGATACCCCATTTATACATCCAATATATAGCAAGGCCTCACACTCCTTATATGCCGTATTGCCTTTAGCAGTATTGCCGTGAGTATGAGGCGTCTAAGTATCAATGATTGCTATAATCGCATAAGAAGATGCGGCTGTCAATGTTTTCAAACAGTGTTCACATTTTCCGCACTTTATGCAGTCAGAGGCCGTTCTGCCCGGTTCCGTATGCACTACATGATAATAGTAGTAACCTTATGGCATAGCCGGACGGACTGCCTCCGTGAAGCTCTTCGAATACAATGTATATAAAACTTATCTATTTAAACAAAGAGACCGAACTTTTTTTATCGGTCCGGTCTTTTTGTTTATTGGATAATTTTCTTTTGATGGCTTAGTTTGTCATTATCAAAGCTTTCCGTACAGGCAAGCCCAGTCTCTTGGCTGAATAACCGGAGGTGTCCACGAGCCGACTACAATTCCGTCATACGGAGCCAGAAGCTCATCCACGGTATCCCCAAAAATGTTTGTAACAATTCCGAGAACTTCGCCCTTCTTTACGCGCTCCATGAATTTCTTCTGCGGCTTGTAGATTCCGCCATGGAGAATATGAAGGTAGTCTACCAATGTCTCTACCACATCCTCGCGGAACTTTGGCAGTTCTCCGTCAATCATCTTCAAATAAGTAAGAAGATTCATGATTCCGCTGTGGCACATGTTGTAGATTTCCTCTCTCTGCTCCATGACTGCACAGTTTCCGCCCATCTCGATGCAAATATATGCCTTGTGCCAGATTTCTGCCAGCTGTCTTGCCGATGTAGCTACTGTTCCCTCAAGAGCCTTGCCGTTTGTAGGATCCATTCTCCACATGATCGGTGTGTTAAAGCAGCGTGCCATGTTATAGGTAAGATCTCCGAAATCCTCGTCAAGCTCAGGTGTTGTATAGCATGCTGTAGGAGTAAGATACAACGAATATCCGCCGCTGTGGCAGGTAACCCAATAGTCTGCATGCTTGACGAAATGATTTACAAACTTATCAAGAATAAATGCTGAAATCTTTCCGTTCGGATCTCCCGGGAAAATACGATTCATATCTGAATGTGTATAATCCGTGGATGTATTCATTCTCTGACCAAGATTGAAAGCCTCGAGATTAAGATGCGGTACTGCAATGTAAATACCCTTTACATCCTTGGGAAAAAGCTCCTTATATACATGTGCAGCTGCATCTGCTCCTTCAACCTCTTCACCATGGATGCCGCCATCAATAAGAAGAGTGGGGCCTTCCTGCTCTCCGACAATAATGCAATAAGGAATACGCATCATTGAACCGTCAGCCTGTGAAGCAATATCGAAGAAGCCATGCTTTTTTAAACCGCGCTGTGTCTTTAACTCATCGTAATCAAATGTTTCCATTTTGATTTCATAATCTATTATTTCAGTTTCCTCCGCAATCAGTATTCTGTCAGCATCTTGCCGTCAGCATCAAATTCAAGCTCAAACGGTTCACCTTCAATAGTAAGCTCCGGTCTTGTCTTTGCTTCCGGTATGAGAGCTTCTGATATAAGCATCGACTCTATCTCCAGTGAGTTTTTAAGAATGAGAATCTTTGGGTTCTCAGGGTCCATCTTTAAGCATATTGCCATCGTAGCCTGCAGGCATTCCTTTTCATTGTTCATGATAAGCGGAATCTTATATGTTGATGAGTCATGATCTGTGATGGCATTCGGATATGTGTCATCAAATGATATCTGGTTAAAGAATTTCATTGTGCCCACATCTGCGCGTCCCATACCTGTAGCATTTCCGTGAGACTCTTCACTTAAGCCCCATATACCCATACGCTCTGACTTTATTCCTATCGGAAGCCTTGATCGTCCGACTACATTCGGATCCATTCCTCCGCCTGAGTAATTCTTTCCAATCTTCTCGAGTATTATTACATCACAGGCATCTAAGAAAATCTTTCCCATGTTTGCCTTTGCGTCCAGAAGAAGCTTTGGTTCTTCCTCTGCTACATTCTTTGGCTCAACAAATTCGATGCGGTATGTTTTATCAAATGCATTTTCCATAAGTCCGATGCACATGATAACATTGGATTTTCTTATTATCTCGCTTCCGATTGCAAGCAGTCTTTCGGGCATTGCATCATCGCCCTGACTGTGCGCAACATATGCTCCGGCCTGCTTTCCGAGCCCTATGGTCATCATCTTCATGAGACCGCTCTCGTATTTGCCCTTGAAGCCCGTATGAGCCTTGATGCGGTTTACTACAATAATTCCGTCAGCACCATATGCATTTTTATCAATCTGCACATCCTCATTTATTTCATCAGCATGGCCGATTTTTACGGTTTCCATTGATGAAACGATAGGACATCCCATGGTTTCTTCCGTGATGTTATATCCCTTGAGAATGCTTCTCTGACCCTCAGCCGTAGCTCCGCCATGCGATCCCATCGCCGGGATGATAAATGGCTCTCCTCCGAGTTCCTTTACGCAGTCGACTATAGTTCTTGTGATAAGTACTATATTTGAAACGCCTCTGCTTCCTGCTGTTATGCAAATACGCATTCCCGGTTTTATGGTGTCCTTAAACTCAGGCTTTGCGAAGTTATCTTTAATTACTTTCCTAATATCCTCCTCGCTAAGTTCATTATGAGCAAAATGCTGCTTTACTCTGACAAACTTGGGGATTTTCTGGCCGGCTATTAACGGCGTGACTGTAGACATCTAATTACCTCTCGTATTATTTTGTCTGTGAATTTATGTAGTACGGCTTATTTTATCTGTTGCTTATGCGATGCTCTGAGGATTAACCGCAGCTTCTCTGATTTCCACTATCTCGGAAACCTTATATCTCTTGGCATTCTTCATACCGGGAATAATTTCCTCTGCATGTGCAATCATCTCTTCCCTTGTGTATGGCTTTGCAACAGGCTTTGCAAACTCTTCCTTTGTGATGCCGATGCTGTTAAGCTCTACCCATGCTCTGTCTGAAATATGCTCAAGATCGATTTCCTTTCCGTACTGATGAGCTGTTCTTAAAAGAGCCGGCGATGAACCTAAATGGCGACCTACTATAAGTCCTGTATCAAGTGCATCCAGCATATACTTCATGAACTTTTCCTTTGGAGCTGCGATTGCCGGATAATCACTCTTTACTGTCTTTGCATACTCTCCCGAGTTATGTGCCGACATTCCTGCCTTATATCCGCCGAGATTTGTTCCTCCGAAGATTCTTCCCCATCTTTCGGATACAACCATTCCGATTCCTACTGAAACTTCTGCTCCGGCAACACATACTGTTACTTCGCCGTCTCTCATGATTTCATTGGCAGCTGACATGAATACAAGAACCTCTGTCATTTCAACCATGTTGAATGCCTCGGAACCGCAGTTATTATTTGAAATTCTTCCTGTAAGGGTCATATTCTCATTATGACCTGCTCTCTCTGAGCCTCTGTCCTTGGCATTTGGCCCCTTATACAGTGTTCTTCCTCTGAACTGCTCAAGATGCCATTGTCTCATATGCGGCTCATCTACAAAGATTCCCTCATACTCCGGAATAGGGCTGATATTCAGGAAACCGTATGTATTGTTGATCATGCCATGATCTACTGATGCGATTCCCGTTACAGCTATGGGGTTCATGATTCCGTCTGATGTCACCGATACAGCCTCCGTATCTACGATATCAACTGCTGCACATGAATCCTTAAACTCCTCTGCAATAACCTTTACTGCCTCAAAATCTGTGAGTGCAGCTGCCGCAATGTCCTTTTTCTCAAGAAATACCCAGTTAAGCGGCACAGCCCCGTCGGCAGCACCCTTTGTAAGAACACGATATTTTAATTTCATGATAAAATCCTCCTGGTTTAGAACTGTGTCTGCTTGTGACCTGCGCTGCGGCGGTCATCGATTACTTCTGCATCTGTTAAGAAATATTCTACTGTCGGTATGCTGCATGCCATATCCTCAAGGATTGCCTTCTTGCACTTTCCTGATGCATCATATCCTTTTGTTATAATCGTATATATAATCTCCGGATTAAACGGAACTGCTCTTACTTCAACTTCTGTTACATCCTTATCCTGTGTAACCTCTATGATTTCCTCCTCAACTCTTCCCACTCTCAAGGATGCAAGCTTTGCTGTCTCGATGCTTTCAAGACCCTTAACTGTTACCTTCGTCTCCGGACGAAGCTTTTTTCCTGCTGCCTGTACTTTTGCCAGGAAATCAGGAAGTTTTGTGTGCATGCATTTCATAACTTTGTGTCTCCTTCCATGCTTTATGAAATATATTTTTTTATATCTTCTGCTTTTGACAGAAGGATATTTACATTTTCATGCCGTCCTTCACTTTATGAGACGGCCTTTTACCTGAACTTCAAAGCTTTCAAATATAAGCTCCTGATATCTTTTGTTAAGCTCATAGTCTGTTTGATTTTTTACCACTATTTTTTGTGCTTGTAAACAATTAAATCTTGATTGATTACATTTTTGTTATATTTTTATAAGTGCACTGTATCTTATTTATGAACATTTTGTCTGCTATGAAACCTTCCTTTTATGATAATATTGTATTAAGTAATAAAGAGAATCGGAGTAACTGTAATGACTGAAAAACAAATGTCGATTTTTATGTCGGTGGCCAACACCGGAAGTTTCAGCAAAGCTGCTTCCGCATTGGGCATCACCGAACCTGCCGTCAGCAGAAGTGTAAAAACACTGGAGCAGGAATTCGGATGTGACTTTTTTATCAGAGATAAGGGACGGCGCTGCGTATCCCTTACCGAGAAAGGCGTTATTTTTGTAGATATGGCTAAACGCTGGCTGTATCTTAAGGATGACGCCCTTAAGCTTGCCTCGAATGAGCAGACTGCTCTCAGAGTTCTTGCAACAGCTACGCTTACAACTATTTTCGTGCCCAGGATGTGTGAAAGACTTCGTGAATTTCACCCGTCGCTGCAGCTGTCAGTGGATTCACACCATACCAGGACTTCTACAGACATGGTTGCTCAGAACATGTGTGACCTTGCTTTTGGTTCATTTATTCTTCCGGATCAGAGAGTTAAAACAATTCCGTTATTTCAGGAAGAGCTGCGGTTTGTCTGTGCCCGCTCAGATAATAAGGACGACAAGTACATTGATATATCCAGGCTCAATAATAATAAGCAATTATTTATATCTTGGGATATGGATAATTATGTTTGGGAACATTTTATCCAGCAAAATAATAACGCATTTGTTATCAATAGCAATACGGTGGACGGAATAGAATATTATATAGGAAAATTGGGAATGTGGGCTCTTGTCCCGATTACTTTTGCCGGGTATTTATGTAAACTTCACGGTTTTTATGAAAAAAAGATTGTGAATGATGTGCCCAAACGAATCACCTATGCAATGCATAATATCGGCAATGCAAATCCTATTGTGAATGAAGCTATTTCTCTTATTCGCGAAGATGCTCTTTCATATGACGGAGTCGAACCGCTTTGATTTTTCACTGATATCATAAAAAAGAAAGTTGCAGAATGCGGATTATGAGCAGTTCTGCAACTTTCTTTTTATATAACAGGTTTTCTGCCAAACCTTTCACTTTGGTTTTCCGGTGCTGTTACCGTTTTACTGAATTCAGGTTTTTATTTAAACATAACACACTTTACAAAGTGTCCCGGGCTGACCTCCTTAAGCTCAAGTTCTGTGCCTGTGCATTCCGGCTTGGCATAGGGGCATCTTGTCGCAAACCTGCATCCCGGCTTAGGGTCTATAGGCGATGATATTTCACCCTTTATGGTGCTTTCTATAGATCTGTTTTTAAGGTTCGGAATAGGTATTGCAGCCAGAAGTGCCTGCGTATACGGATGGAGCGGTTTATCAAAAAGCTCGTCCGTAGGTGCCTTTTCTATACATTGACCCAGATACATAACCGCAATATCATCGGATATATGCTTAACAACCGAAAGATCGTGTGTGATAAACATATATGTAAGTCCCATTCTGTCCTGCAAATCCATCAGCAGATTGAGAATCTGTGCCTGTATCGAAACATCAAGTGCAGATACAGGTTCGTCGCAAACTATAAACTGAGGATCCAGTGCCAGTGCTCTTGCGACTCCGATACGCTGACGGCGACCGCCATCCAGCTCATGAGGGTAGGATACATAAAAGCGCTCATCTAGTCCCACTATTTCCATAAGCTCAAACACACGCTCATCAATAGCCTTTGACCCCGATATGGTATTCATAACCTTTATCGGTTCGGCTATAAGCTGTCCGACTGACATTCTCGGATTAAGGGATGAAGAAGGATCCTGGAAAATAATCTGAGCATTTTTTCTGAATAAATGCATGGCTTTTCCGTCTGCATGAGTTACATCTTCGCCGTTAAAGATTATCTGTCCGTCTGTAGGCTCCGTGAGTCTTAATATTGTGCGTCCCAGAGTTGTCTTTCCGCAGCCTGACTCACCTACCACCCCCAGAGTTTTTCCTTTTTCGATGATAAAATTTACATCATCTACAGCATGAAGCACTCCCTTGCTTGTTTTAAAATATTTTTTCAGACCAATAGTCTGTAATAGAGGTGTTGACATCAGTTGTTACCTCCTTCTTTTACATCCCTGAACAAATGACATTTAATCATATGTGAGCCCGAAAGCCTGTATGCCTCCGGCTCCTTTTCAAGACACTCCGGCATGCATTTTGGACAGCGCGGATGGAATTTGCAGCCCTTCGGTAAATCTGCGGGATCCGGCATCAGCCCCGGTATCGGATGAAGTCTCTCTGTTTTTACGCTAAGATCCGGTATCGAACCAAAAAGACCTACTGTGTACGGATGATGATTTTCACTTTCAAAAATATCCTCAATATCTCCGTCCTCTATGATTTCGCCGGCATACATAATACCGGCTCTGTCACAAATTTTTGCAACAATACCCAGATCATGCGTAACCATAATCATCGCGGTATTGAATTTTTCTTTCAGATCTTTCATGAGCTTCAGTATCTGAAGCTGAATAGTAACATCCAGTGCTGTTGTCGGTTCATCTGCAAGAAGTAATTCCGGCTGACATGCAAGTCCCATGGCAATAACTATTCGCTGCTTCATGCCTCCTGAAAACTGATGCGGATATTCGCCCTTTCTTTCCGGCAGAAGCCCTACAAGCTTAAACATATCATCTACTCGTTGGTCTACATCTGCCTTCGACATTCCGGGGTTGTGAAGCTCTATTTCCTCCGCAACCTGATCTCCTACCGTAAGCACCGGATTCAGTGAGGTCATAGGATCCTGGAAAATCATCGCACACTGACTTCCTCTGAAGGATTCCAGCTCCTTTTCACTGAAATCAGGGACATTTTTTCCGTCGAAAAATATTTCTCCCTTTGTTATCTTTCCCACTCTCTCAGGTAAGAGCTGGAGAATGGATTTACATGTAGTAGTTTTTCCTGCCCCGGTCTCTCCGACAAGTCCATATGCCTCGCCTTTATTGACAGAAAGTGTAACTCCATTTAATGCATGTACCAATGCATCATCTGTTTTGAATTCAACCCACAGGTCTTTTATTTCAAGTAATTTTTCAGCCATTGATGCAATCCCCTTCCTTAGTTTTTCATCTTTGGATCGAGTGCGTCACGAAGTCCGTCACCGATAAGAGTGATAGATAAAGCTGTAAGAACAATAGCAATTCCCGGCGCATACATAAGATACGGATAGTTGAGCATGTAGTTCTTTGCCTCTGAAAGCATAGCTCCCCACTCTGGTGCCGGAGGCTGTATGCCCATTCCTATAAAGCTCAAACCGGCAATAAGTATGATGGACTTTCCCATTGTAAGTGTGCCTTCAACTATAAGCGTACCCATCGCATTCGGAAGAATGTGTTTAAAGATAATTCTGGATTTTTTAGTATCGCAGGCTCTGGCCGCCTCGATGAAATCCTGATCCTTAAGCGTAATGACTGAAGACCTTATAATTCGTGTCATTTTCGGAATCTGTCCCAACGAAATAGCAACAATCAGATTTGGTATGGAATTTCCGAATGCAGCTACTATGGAAATCGCCATAAGCGTCATCGGTATTGCAAAAAACACATCAAGAACTCGCATTATAAGCTGATCGTAAACTCCTCCGAAGTATCCTGCCGATGCTCCCAGTACCGCGCCTACCGAAAGAGAAAGTGCCATAACTCCAAGACCGCAGAGAATAGAATATCTGGCGCCCCAGAGGAGACGGCAAAGTATATCTCTTCCGAACTGATCCGTTCCCAGAAGATGTGCCGCACTGGAGGTTTGAAACTTGTCCATAATATTCTGCTTGATTACCTGTGATTTATAATCTATGAACAGCGGTGTTGATATCGACACTATGACAATTAAAAGAAAGACTGCCAGTCCGAAAAGCGCAAGCTTGTTTTTCCGGTAACGAATCCATATCATTTCCAGCTGGCTTTTTTTCTTGAATTTTCTTTTTTTCGATTCTGCAACTGCCGGATTATTTCTGTTGTTATCCATGTACTCTTCCTCCTTATCCCTTGATCTGTGCCTTAACTCGCGGGTCAATCGCAGCGTAGATAAGGTCTGTTGCAAGATTGATAAGACACGACAGAACTGCTATGAACATGACTGTTGCCATAACTACAGGCGTATCTTTATTTCGTATTGACTGAATCATAAGAGAACCGATTCCCGGAATGTTGAACACCTGTTCTATAACAATGGTTCCTCCAAGCATCCAGCTTATATTTACGCCCGCGATGGTAACTACCGGAAGAAGTGCATTTTTAAGAGCGTGTTTGAGGATGATTTTCCTCTTTGATACTCCTTTTGCCTGTGCTGTCTGAATATAATCCATACGCATAACATCAAGCATCGTGGATCTTGTAAGCCTTATCAGGTTTGCCATATAGGGCAATGCTACGGCAACCGCAGGCAATATATAGCCGGTCCAGCTCTCTATGCCGGAGAGCGGCAAAAGTCCCAGTCTCACGGAGAAAAGAAGAAGAAGCATCAGACCAATCCAGAAATCAGGCACAGATGCAAGTACCATGGTGATGGATTGTGAAACCGTATCCAACAGACTGTACTGTTTTACAGCTGCTACTATTCCGACAATAACTCCTACTATCAGCTGAATCATTATCGAAAGAAAAGTTATAGCTACAGTATGCGGAAAACGGGAAAAGACCTCCTGAAAAACCGGGTTTCTGGTACGGTACGAGATTCCGAAATCCCCACGGAGCGCATCCATCATATAGTTTGCATAACGCACAAGGAACGGCTTATCCAGTCCCAGCTCCGAGCGCAGCTGCACAAGCGCATCCTCCGTGTAGGTATCGCCGATAAGCATCTGTGCCGGGTCTCCCGGTGTAAGATTCATTATTGTAAAGAGAATAATAGATATCCCTAAGAGTATAGGTATTATAAGGATAAGTCTCTTGACTATATATTTGGCCATATTATTACCCTTTCTTAAAAATATATGTGCTTTGTATTACATTGAATTGGGTATTTTCAGTTAAAATGTCCCGGGCATAAGCCCGGGACTATCCAAAGCAATATGCTTCACAACGACTTTCTGGACTTGTTATTACTTCCAGCTCCAGTCACATATGTTGTTATAAATAGCATAGTTATTGCATGTGTAGAATCCGCCTGTAAGGTCTGCATTATAGGCTATGGCATTATAGCCGGTGTGTGTGTAAATATACCAGTTGTTTTCCTTATTAAGCTCACCTATCTGCTTATAGCACTCAATACGCTCAGCATCGTCAAGTGACATACGAGCCGTTTCAAGGAGCTTATCTACCTCAGCATCGTCTACACCTGCGAGATTATATGCACCGGTTGTATGGTAATTACCCCAAAGAACCGGATCCGCATCTGAAATAGGTGCTCCCGAGTTGTAGAAGCTTAAGTCGAAGTCCTTCTGAGTGAGTACCTGCTGCTTAAAGGCTGCCGGCTCAAGAATTTCGATTTCACAGTTAATTCCTATCTCCTGCAGGCATGCCTGTGCCACCTGTGCCGGGTTCTGATACCAGGTTTCCGATGAGGTTACCATTTTGCAGGTGATATCTCCTTCTCCGTATCCGGCCTCTTCAAGAAGAGCCATAGCCTTATCAGGGTCATACGGATTCGGTTCAAAGCTTTCATCATATCCAAAGAATCCTGGAGCTACCGGGAACGGAGTAACTGTTCCTACGCCTGCGACACCACCCTGAAGAACTGCTTCACGGTCTATAGCATATGATATGGCCTCTCTGACCTTTGGATTATCAAACGGAGCTCTCTTCGTATTTAAAATCATATAATAAATGAATGCCGACGGTGCCCAGTTGATATCTACATTATCCAGATCATCAAGTCTCTGTGTATCGGATGCTGCCGGACAGAAAAAGGCATCTGCCTGATTATTTTCCATCATCAGAGCTGCTGTTGTTGAATCCTGAGCAATTTCAAATGTCACATTTTTTATTGACGGTGTTCCGCCCCACCAGTTTTCATTAGCATGAAGCTTGAGCGACGAGCCGGATACCCAGTCATCAAGAATATACGGACCGGTTCCGCATTCCACTCTCATGAAGTTGGTTCCGTCTGCTTCACACTTCTCATAAAACGCCTTGGAGAAGATTCCGAAGCCGGGTGTGGCAAAAAGATTTAAAAGAGGTTTGTAAGCATAGTTGCATACTACCTTTACCTGATTATCACCGACCGCTTCAATTGATTTAACTACAGGCTGTGCCGCAGCATTGGGAGCCTGCTTCAGATCGTATTCCAGCGAATAAACTACATCCTCTATAGTAAGGTCCGTGCCGTCATGGAATTTCACGCCATCTCTGATTGTGAATGTAAGCTCCGTGCCGTCATCGCTGTACATCCATTCGGTTGCAAGTCCCTCTCTGAATTCTGAACGATTGTCAGGCTGTTCTCTTATAAGTGTGTCATATATATTTCCGCTTATGGTAAAATCAACACCTTTGCTTGCAGCTCCCGGGTTTACTCCCTGCGGCTCATATGAAATAAGATATTTTACCGATTCCTTATCATGTTCTGCACTTACTGCCTCACCTGCAGCAGAACCGGTTGAACCTGTCGAGCCTGATGAGTCTGCTGTTTTTCCTCCGCAGCCTGCAAGAGCTGCCGTCATTGACAGTGCTAATGTTGCCGCTAGAATCCTGGACAATGTTTTTTTCATAAACTACCTCCTCCTGTCGGATTATAATTAACCTGAAAGCTGCCGCGCTTACTCCTACAAAAGCATCAGCAGGTATTTGGTGTATGCTGAATTGTCTTTCGTAGATTGTGTACAATCGACATCATGTTTATATCTTATCTGTGTATCCGGATGTTTTCAATTCACAATAATTCAAGAAGTATTAGTTTTATTTTTGTTGATATTAACCATTTAATCAAAAAAGATGACCCCGGAGGCTATACTGCCTGCAGGGTCATCTTTTTTATCTGTTGCTATATTTAAACGATAATGTTTTTTATCAGGCTTTTCCGTAGAATACGGAAGGATCTCCCTTGGAAACGCCCAGTGCGTTGTTAAGAATCATTACCTTGCCATCATGAAGTGCAAAATGCTCTGCAAGAAGGTTTCCGAATACATCTCTTATTTCGTAGATTTTCTGGCCTTCCTTTATCTCATCACCGCACTCTACAAAATTATAGAAGAATCCGTCAGCCTCACA
>CAVBSU010000040.1:0-8656 GCA_963598245.1 Lachnospiraceae bacterium
TGCATGCAAGCATGCAGTCTGCTCTTGCATTCGTCAACACTTTTAGAGTAAAATATCCGTCATGATATTAGCAGTTAATAATCTTTCAAAATCGTATGACGGAAAGGATATTCTTAAGAATATCAGCTTTCATATAGAGTCCCATGATAAGCTTGCTGTTACCGGCATAAACGGTGCCGGTAAAACTACGCTTTTAAGGCAGCTCATAGGTGAGGAGCATCCCGATTCCGGAAGCATTGTCCTGCAAAAGGATGTGCGTATAGGCTACCTCTCACAGAACATGGATGCAGACTCCGAAAAAAGCATATATGAAGAAGTCATAAGCATTAAGCAAAATGTGCTCGACATGGAGCGTGAGTTAAGAGAGCTTGAGCTTGAAATGAAGGAAAACCAGAGTGAAGCTCTCATGCGCCGTTACTCTGAGCTTTCGCACCGCTTTGAGCTTGAAAACGGCTATGCAGTGCGCTCAAATGTACAGGGCATTCTTAAAGGACTTGGCTTTAAGGAAAATGAGTTTTCAAAAAAGGTTTCTCTTCTTTCCGGCGGGCAGAAAACAAGACTTTCTCTGGGTCGTCTTCTTTTGGATGAACCGGAAATACTTATATTGGATGAGCCGACAAACCATCTTGACATAAATAGCGTCTCCTGGCTTGAGGGATACCTGAAATCATGGAAGGGTGCCGTAATTATAGTTTCTCATGACCGTTATTTTCTGGACCGCATAGTAAATAAGGTCTTTGATATTGAAAATGGTCACGGGACATTATATACCGGCAACTATACTGCCTTTTCAGAGAAAAAGTCTGCTCTCAGAAAGGATCAGATGAGGGCTTATCTTAACAATCAGGCTGAGCTTAAAAGGCAGCAGGAGGTTATCGATAAGCTTAAGCAGTTCAACAGAGAAAAGTCCATAAAGCGTGCCGAATCCAGAGAAAAGGCGCTTATGAAAATGGAAAAAATAGATAAGCCCTTTGATGTGAATGACGCCATGGGGCTTCATTTTACTCCGTCAAAGCTTTCGGGAAAGGATGTGCTGTTTGCAGAAAATTTAAGTAAGGCCTTTGGCGATAAAAAGCTTTTTGAAAAAGTTGAGCTTGATGTAAAGCGCGGCGAAAAGCTTGCTGTAATCGGTCAAAACGGCACAGGAAAAACCACACTTCTCAGGATAATAAACGGAAGCGAATTGCCTGATTCCGGAGAATTGGAATTTGGTACCCGTGTCGAAACAGCCTACTATGATCAGGAGCATCATGTGCTCGACCCTGAGAATACGGTCTTTGATGAAATATCGGATGCCTATCCGCATATGAATAATACCGATATACGAAATCTTTTAGCCGCCTTTCTTTTTACAGGTGAGGATGTATTTAAGCTTGTAAAGGAGCTTTCCGGAGGTGAAAAGGGGCGGCTCTCTCTGGCAAAGCTCATGCTCTCAAAAGCCAATCTTCTTCTTCTGGATGAGCCTACAAATCATCTGGATATCACCTCAAAGGAGATTTTGGAGGAGGCGATAAGAAATTATGAAGGAACCGTCATCTATGTATCTCATGACCGTTATTTCATAAACCGCACCGCCACAAGAATTTTAGAGCTTGAGCATGAACACTTTGTAAACTATCTTGGAAATTATGATTATTATCTTGAAAAGCAGACAGATAAATTCTTTGATAAGGAAAAAGCCATAAGCGGAAAGCCCGTCTATGATTCAGCCTCCTTTTGTAAAACGAATTCTTCTTCATTGTCTGACGAAAATACAAAGCTCAGCTTTGAGGAACAGAAAAAGCTGAAACAGCAGCAGCAAAAGCTCCGTACGGCTCTCTCCGGCTGCGAAAAGGAAATCGAACAGCACGAAAAAGCCATTTCCTCACTGGACAGTGAAATGGCAGCCCCCATAAATGCTGTAAACTCCGCAAAATTAAATGAGCTTTCAAAAAAGCAGGAAGAGCTTCAGTCAGAGCTTGATAAGCTTTATTCAGAGTGGGAAAAGCTGTCTGAAAGCCTTGAAGAACTTACATTATGAAACCCCGGTCCGCAAAAAATATCTCTTATAAAAATGGAACATCACAAAACAAGACCCGGCACAGTCTTCCCAAAAGAATAGGGGCTGTGCTCGGGCTTATATTTATCTTTTTCTGTATTCTGGGGCTTTTAATAAATATTATCCTCGGCGGTGATGTGAAAATAACTCTCCTCTTTTTATTCGGACTCATCGTCATCCCTGCTGTTTTTTATGTATTTCTTATCACAGTGCGCCTCTCAGGCTCGCATGCAGATGATGATGATATTTGTTGAAGCTTTCTTTCCTCCTCTTCCTCAAGCACTCTGTAAGCCACCTTTCCCACAAGTGTTTTCGGAAGCTCAGTCCTGAATTCTATATCATATGGCATTGAATATTTTGCAATATACTCTCTGCAATGCTCCATTATCGCAGCTTTTGCGGCAGAGTCAGCCGCAACTCCCGGCTTAAGCATTACAAAAGCCTTTATCTTCTGCATTTTATACGGATCCGGCACACCTATGACACAGCTCATATGCACAATATCCAGTGAATCTATAACATTTTCTATGCTTGCAGGATAAACATTATATCCGGATGTAATAATCATGCGCTTTGCTCTTCCCTTGAAGAAAACAAAGCCCTCAGAGTCCATCATTCCCAAATCACCTGTATAAACCCAGGTGCGCCCGTCGCCATGCTTTCTTAAGGTCGCCGCCGTTTCCTCCGGATGCTTGAGATATTCCTTCATGACCGTAGGCCCTGAAAGCAGGATTTCTCCCTCTTCTCCGTAATCAAGCCCTTCGCAAGTTCCCGGCTTTACTATCTTTATGTAGGTGTCCGGAAACGGAACTCCGATGCTTCCCTCCTTATGCATGTGCGGCGGTGTAAGACAGCAGGCTGTGACTGTTTCCGTGGTTCCGTATCCTTCTCTGACCTGTATGACCGCATTATGGTCATACAAAAATCTGTCGAACTTCTTTTTAAGCTCCGGTGTAAGGGAATCCCCTCCTGAAAAAACACCTTTAAGAGAGCTTAAATCTGCCTTATTCATTTCCGGCACTCTCAAAAGAGCCTCATAAAGCGTAGGCACACCGGCAATGAAATTGCACTTGTTCTTTGTGATTTGCCTTGCGTAGGACTTTGCCGTAAACCTCGGTATCAGTATGCAGCGACCTCCGTTGGCAAGCATGGAGTGTATACACACGCCCAGCCCGAAGCCGTGAAAGAGAGGCATTGCCGAAAGCATCTTGTCTCCCGGCTTAAACATCGGATTGGTGGCTGTTATCTGCCTGGAGAGTGCATTGAAATTTTTATTTGTCAGTACTATGCCCTTTGTTTTTCCTGTGGTTCCTCCCGAATAAAGAATTACCGCCGGATCGTCACTTTTTCTTTCCACCCTGTAATTATAAAAGCAGTGGCGGCTTAGCCCCATGAATTCTCTCCAGCGTATAACCGGTGCGTCCTCCGGTATCTTTTTGATCTTTCTGCCCTCTGTCAGCATGTAACCCGCAAGAATCGGCTTTGAAAGTGCATCCTTTATACTGGCAATGATTATGTTCACTACCTTTGTATTTTTCCTTATTTTTTCGAATTTATGGTAGAACTGATCCAGCGTGATGGCCGTTACACTTTCAGACTCATTCAGATAGAATTCTATTTCCTTTTCTGCCGAAAGCGGATGTATCATGTTGGCTATAGCGCCTACCATATTTACGGCATAAAACATATATATCGCCTGAGGACAGTTGGGCATAGCTATGGTTACCTTATCATTTTCTCTTACTCCGATGGTCTTAAGAGCTCTTGCGCATTTTTCTGTTTCTGCAAGCATCTGCCTGTAGCTTGTGCCCTTTCCCATGAAGTCAAAGGCAATATAGTTAGGATACTCAGCCGCGACTATCGCAACTCTGTCATACATGCTGCCCTCAAAGTACTTTAAATGCATCGGCACTCCGCCGAGGCTGTTCCTCCAGGGAGTTCTTACTGTTATTTCTGCATTGTCTGCCTTTATTGTATCTGCTAATTTATTTATTTTATTATTTTCGTTTTCAGCTGTATACGCACACATCTGTGTTTCCTCTTATACTAACCCGACATCGGCGTTAATACTCAACCTCTTCGCTGAGTGCCTCATCCAAAAGCTCCGGCTCTTCCATAAGCTTTTTAAAAAGTCTCACTGTTTTTGCATAATAATAGCCGTCTGCTATTCTTTCGTCTACGGTTATACCTATATCCACGCTGTCTTTCATCTCATAGCTTCCGTCATCATTGTAAAATGGCCTGATTTTCTTCTCACCGATAACCACAAAGAAGGAATTCGTTCCCCAGTTTGCCAGATGATGATATCCGCAGTTTAATTTTATTGACCCCAGATTGGAAATAAGAATGCTCGCCTGATACGGGTCTGTAGCAATAAGTGACTGCGGAAGCCAGCCGTGCCTGTCCATAAATCTCAGAAGTACAAAGACAGCCTTAAGTATCGGTCTCGGAATCACTCCGAGTGCATCCATAGCCTCAGAGCTTTTGTCTCTCGTTTCCTTACCGCTTCCCTTAGTCTTCGAAATCTGTCTGTAAAGCTCAGCATGTATACTGTCAATGTTATCGTCATTTTTTGCATGCAGCAGAGCCATGCCCTCTTCACTGTTGTCCTCAAAGATTTTTTTAATAACAAAGGAGGCTGTGACTTCATTTCGCTGATAAAGTATTTTATTTGTAATAAAGCGGTTCATCTTTGGTCTTAATGTGACCGTTTTTAAAAGTGCCGTCACAATAACCTGGAAAAGATTATATTTATATCCCGATTTTTCCATATCAGAGGCATTCTTTTTTTCAAGATATTTATTTATATTTGTAAGATCTATGCGTTCAGAAATAAATGCCTCATTATCTGCACGGTTTGGCATGACAAGCGGCATAATAATATGCATGGAATCTGTTTTTCTCAACATGACCGCATCCCTGCGATCTCCGAATCTTCGTGACATAATCAGATTATTCCCTTTTCCGGCTTCACTTTACAGCTCCACACATTCCTGCTCAGTCTTTACTCCCCTTTCAAGCATTAAATCAAAGAGCGCATGCTGTGCGGTAAAGAAGTCGTCTTCCTTCATTTTCTTCAGGTTTCTTTTATCATTTTCAGAAAGCAATCTGCCCTCTGACAGATGAGACAGATAACAGTCCTCGTCCATTCCGATAAGCTTAAAGCTTATTCCTGTTCCCTTGCAGAGTGCCTTCCATATATTAAATCCTCCGCAGTCTATATCTCCGAAGTGTATGTATTTTGATTCAGGATATACAGCCTTAAGCCGCATCAAAAGCTCTCTTCTGTAACGATTGGCAAAGCCTCCAAGATAAATGCACAGGGTATCACCGAATTTATCTCTCCACCTGTGAAAGGATGTGAGATTTTCTATAGTAAGCACACGGCGCGGCACATTCCAGTTATCCCAAACTATCCCTGCAAGATCCGCTCCTGCTATGCCGATGCCTGACGGCAGACTTTTAAGGTCTATAATGTCAGCTCCAAGCTTAAACCTGCCGTTTCCTTTCAGCATCACCCAGGAAGGATTTTTATAGACATTATACTCTGCCAATATGTCTTCATCACTCATATCTGACATAGCCGTCAGCCATTCGGCTGTCTCAGAAAATCGTTTTAAAACATTGACAGCTCGTCCCATATACTGCTCAGCGATTTTTGAGTCATGAAAGCTTTTTATCGAAAGCTCCCTTACAAAGCATTCCTCTGTATTAAGCTCTATCGCATTCAAAAGGCGAACAGTCTGTTCAAAGTTTTCTGTGTCATCCAGGTCAAGCTCAGCTTTAAGACTTTTTCCTTCGT
This sequence comes from Lachnospiraceae bacterium, assembly GCA_963598245.1. Classification (GTDB taxonomy): domain Bacteria; phylum Bacillota; class Clostridia; order Lachnospirales; family Lachnospiraceae; genus Avilachnospira. The sequence goes on from CAVBSU010000040.1 coordinate 5,841, forward strand.
TAAGTCTTTCCTCTATATATGCAAGATACCTTTCTGCTGTGCAGGAGCTGCACTCTAACTTAAGCTCTGCTATCAGCTTACGAAGCCTTTTTTCCTTATCATGCTTCGGAACTCTTTTAAGCAGGCTGTAGGCTCTTTCCGCTTCAGAAATATTAAGCTCGCACTTTTCTATGATATGCTTATTGTTTTTACCCCAGACCAAACGAATCAGCCCGGTTCTTTCCATTGCCGTAAGCTGCTCATCAATGACTGTGTACTCTGTTCCTGTCTGGTCGAAGTACTCCGGTATTATACTTTTGGTGAGCTTTACCGCAATAGAGACATTGACCTGATTTTTACCTTCATAAAGAAGACTGCCCTCGTATCTGTCCAGCAACAGTCCAAGCAGCCTTTCATCATATCGCTTCATGCGTAAAGTCCTCGATAAAGCTTGTTGCGCCGTCCGGCATGACCAGAAGTATCTTATCCGTATATTTGCCTATATCCTGTATTTTTCCCGGAGGTGCGGCTATGACCAGCTGAAGCTTAAGCTCGGGATTGGTGAGAAATTCGAGTACACTGCTCATTCTCTCATCGTCCATGTTATTGAAGGCCTCATCCATCATCATTATGCCTATGGCATCTCCGCCTATGCTGTTTTTATAAAGCTGAATAAATGAGGCTGCGACAGTAATATAAAACGGGCTTTGTGTTTCTCCTCCGCTCTTTTCCGCACTGACCTTTGAATAAAGCATATAGCTTCCGTCAGAAAGAGCTATCTTAATATCGTAGTCCATGTAGGTTCTGTAGTCAGTATACTGCTCCAAAACCTTATCCGTATTTTCATCATTATCCAGAGCCAGCTTGCTGAAAAGATCATCCATTACCTCCTTATGTTCTTCTCTGAACACTGCTCCGAAAATAGACTCGTTTCCGCCTATATTTCTTTCGTCCATAATCATGGTATAGTATTTTTTCATGGATGAACGCGGCTCATAGATAAATTCATAATGCTCTCGGTCAAAGGATATTTCCGAAAGCGCACGGTTAAGCTCCTTGAAATCCTGTCTTGCCTGCCTGATATTTTCCTGAAGCTTTGAGAGAAACTGCTCTCTGAACTCTTCTTCGGCAGCATTACGGGCGCGATATACCTTTTCCTCATATTCAAGAAGCTTGGAATTTTTCAGCTTATCATATTCCTCGGCAAACTCCGGATATCCGAGGAGGCTGTCCGCCGCACCGAAATCATGTGCCGCCTTATAAGCCTGCATAGCCTTTATCATTTCGGATTCTGCTTTTTCGCGTCTCGTCTGATTGCCCTTTCTGGCTCTGTCATAATCCTCCTTAAGCTTATACGGGCTCTTATCCTTTTTTATCTTAATATATTCTGATTCTGCATCGTTATAATCCTCCCAGAGCTTTTCACCAAGCTCTGCCGTATGAGCTTCCCGGATGCCAAGCTGTTCCTGCAGATGCCGTTCGTTCGCCTCATCTCTTACAATAGATTCTTCACTTCTGCCAAGCTCCGCATGCAGCCTGTCAAGCTCTCCGGATATGTCTCTGCTCTCTTTTTTGAGCTCCTCAAGCTGTATGGTCTTTTGTATAAGAGTTTCATTTTTCTTAAGCTTTTTAATACTTTCATTACAGGATGTAAGCTCATTTTCATCGACTCTCAGTTTTTCCAGATATCTAAGCTTACTCTTAAGCTCTATATCTACGGCAGAGTCAGCATACTCCATTATGTTCTTAAGTCCTGTTATCTTTAAATTAAGCTCCCTGCAATACTCCTCAAGCTCTCTTTGCCTTGCCTCTGTATCTCGAAGCTGCTTTTTTACAGCCTCGGCGCCGATAAAAGGAGTTTCATATATTTCAGGCTTTATAGCTGATACAACATGATTCTGATAACGCATGCATTGCCTTGTGATAGCTGTCGGATAATTCTTAAGCTCCCTGTAGCTGTTGCAGCGGTGAACCTTTCCGAGCACCATGTTAATATATCGTCTGGCCCATATATTTTTAGAGCTGACTGCCTCCGCAAGACTTCCTTCCGGAATCTCGTCATACTCTTCAAGCTTTGCCGTATTTATAAGTCCGACTCCGTATACACGCTTTGCCTCACGCAGTCTGTCATATATACTTACGGCAATGTCATAATCCTGCGGTTCAACTATTATATAAAAGCGCTGTGTATTAAGATAACCCTCTGCTGCGTTCTGCCATGCCGGATTAGTTATCTCCAAAAGCTCGCAGAGCACTCTGGCCTCTGACTGCTTTCCTAAGGTTAAAAGTTCCTCCTGTATCCTTTGTCTCAGCTCATTTACACCTTTTGGATACACAAATCTGTGAGCCCTAAGTTCCTCTGCCTTATGCTTCAGCTCTGTGAGTTCAATTTTTTTCTGATTAAGCTCTACGCTGCCCTCGGCAGCTGCGGTATTGGCATCCCTGTATACATTTTTCTTAAAATCGGCGGTTTTTTCTGCATCAAATGAAAGTTCGGACAAATGCTCGCACATTTCGATATTGCGCAGCTTCTCAATATAGTCTGAAAAATCCTCCGTATCTCCTGCAAGAAGCTTTTTATCCTCTATCTCCTTAATAAGATTAAGGCCTGTTTTTACTGCTTGAACAGCACAGCCTTTAAGCTCCTCAACATCCTGTCTGTCGCGTTTGATTTCTGCTTTAAGCGATTCTGCTCTGCTTTCAAATTCATGCAATGCTCTGTATTCACTGTTACTGCCAAGCTCTGATATAAGAGCATGAATCATTTCCTCTTTTGCATGCTTTGAGATTTCCTTATCGCTTATCCTGGTTTTAAGCTGTGCAAGCTGCGTTTTTGT
>CAVBSU010000040.1:8703-12147 GCA_963598245.1 Lachnospiraceae bacterium
TGCATGCTTTGAGATTTCCTTATCGCTTATCCTGGTTTTAAGCTGTGCAAGCTGTGTTTTTGTCTTATTTATCAGCTCCTCTGTACTTTTAAGCTGTTCGGAAAGAATATCCTGCTCAGCTCTTGCTATATAATATTCATAGCTTTTATCAAGGCTTATATATCTCTGAGTTTCCTCTTCACCGGAGCGTATAATCTCAAGCTCTGCTATACGCCTCCTGACATCCTCGAGCATATGCTCTAATTCCTGATAGCTTCTGACATTTTCTCTGAGCGTGTCAATGTTGACCTCCCGTTCATCCAGAACATAGGAATAAACAAACTCCTTAATATCCCGTATAGGCTTAAACGCCATTGCCTTTGGAACAAGAGAAAAGAACTTTTCATTTAATCTTCCGAATCTTGAAAGCATCATAGCCTTTGCTTCAGATACAGTAGGTGCCCATTTTCTTATACCCTTATTGGTTCTGAATGCCTGTATGCTTTTGATTTTATTTCCGTTAAAGAAAAGCTCGTCTGACAGCCCCTTATCCTCTATGAGGTACCATGCGGTATTTGGCTCCTTTTCCTCGGACTGGGAATCCATGACAACGCCGACAAGAAAGCTTTTATTTCTTGCTTCATCAAAGAATTCGAGACATATATGCGCAGAAAGCTCGCCTGTACGCTCATACGGGTGAGCTTCCTTACCTGTCTTACATCTTATGTAGCTGTTTAAGTTACGCTTTCCCTTTTCATGCGCAGCCTTGTTGAAATTTGCCTTTGAACAGGTTATTACAAACTGTATGGCATCAAGCACCGTCGACTTTCCTGCTCCGTTTTCTCCGGAAATAAGCACTGCCCTTCCAAACTCTATAGTTTCATTGGGAAAACGATGCCAGTTAACCAGTCGTATTTTTTTCAATATCTTCATCTGAATCATTTCCCCTCTTATATTTTTCGAGCAGTTCATTTACGCGCTTTATGTCATCCACTCTGACAGCCATAAGTACAGAATCATAGATGACAATTCTTGCGTCCTCCTGTGCAAGATCTCTGTCCAGAAGCTCAACAATATTGTAGCGTTTAAAAAGCTGCAGTGAGTTACTCATTGTTGTCTTATCTATCTGTCTGTCTCTGATCTTCATGGAAATATATTTTTCCTGAATATCCCCGACATTTATGACAACATCTCCCAGAGAAAGCTCACGCTTTTTTTCGTCATACAGTATACGCAGTATCAGGAGTATTATAGATTCATTAAGCTTAAGCCTTACATGATTATAGCCTTCCCTGTTTATAAGCTGTATGGCTCCGTAATGCTCATTGATATCCATAGTGTATCCGAGAATACCGAGATAATGCATGAAAACTTCCTTGTGCCTCATTATGAAATAATATTCACTTTTAGTAGATGCATTTTGTTTATTGATAAAGCACATGCTCATAAGCTTATTGCATACACGCTTGAATTCTTCCCTGTCACGCTCGTGCATGTTCTCAAATAAGTCCATCTTAGCGAACCTTTCTTCTGATTACAAAATCTTTGAAGCCGTATCCGGACACCTCTACCCTTGATAACGGCTCTGTTTCGTAGCTCATATTTTTTCGTATCCCATATAGTCTTATATATATCAGCTTAATAAAGCTTTCCATGCTTTCAATCCCTGTCTCTGAAGCCTTAAGCTCCGATTTTTCCAAAAGCAGCTTCTGCACATAGGCATCTATCTTTTCAGGGGTCAGGTTATTTCTAAGCTTTTCAAGCATGGCTATATGCCGCCTGTTTCTTTCTTCCATGTCTATCTCAGGTATGCTCAGCAGCTCCGGCTCAAAGCTTTTTCTTCCTGCGACAGGCGAGTACAGCGAATCCATGTCAATGTAATTCACAGCAAAAAGCCTGACAAGTCCGTCCAACTTTTCAAGCTCATATACCGTGTTGTGGTCAATGCTTAGCTCCTGCATTTCACCGCTTATATATTCTATTATATTCTTCAGCTGTCCTCGTATATCGTCACTGCTTGAGAGCAGAAATCTCGCTCTGTTAATAGCAGCTCTCTGATATTTCATATTCTTTTTATTGATGTCTTCGATAATCTGATCCATTTTTCGAAATGCATCAATAACGCTGTGGAGCATTGAAAGTGCAGTCTCCCGTGCTTCCTCTTTATTTATTTCCTTTATCTCGGCAATCTGCTCTGCCGCCTTATCAAGATATTTTTTACTCCTTGAAAACCTCTCCAATCCGTTTACTATCTCCGGGCGGAATTTTGCAACATTATCCGAGGTCATAAGACGATGGTATGCCTTATCTATGATGTTGGTGTAGTAATCATTAAGCAAAGCATCAAGTATCTCTGCCACAGTGCTGTATCTTGTGAGAGTGTCTATATACTTTTTGATATTGGCATTAAGACTTTTAAGTCCGGCAATCAGTGCCTCAGTATTTTCAACAATCTGAAGAAGTCCTATGCCTGCCTGCTCGTCTCCTGCCCTGACCTGATTATATATGGTATAAATGTAGCCCTGATATTCCGGATGATCACTTTCGTCAAGAGAATTCAAGGCTCTTATTACGGATATGGCATAATCTCTGAAATTCACCCGCTGCACATAGCTCATATCCGTATCGACATATATCCATCCCCAGCGCTGAAGCTGTCTTAAGATAAGATTAGCCTTATCTCGCGGAGACATGGCTGCTCCGGATTGCTGATGTGTCCCTGTATGAGCTTCATTTCCTGAGTCTGTCTCATACACACCATCGCCGATTTCCTCATCACTGATATCTGCAGACATATTAGATTCAAAATAATACTGCAGCTCATCCACGAGATAATCCTTTTCGATACCGAAGCTAAGCTCTGAATTGGTTATACGAAACACTATGCAGATGCATTCCCAATATGCCCTTTTGCTTCTTGCCGACAGCGGACTGAAAAAATTATCCGGAACAATATCAAAAAGCATTAAAGTATCCTTCCGTCATTTTAATGAAAATTTTTGCGTTTTACTGCAGAAATCTTCTTAGGATTATATCCCGTTCCAGGCCGCTTTACAACCGCATTCTGAGCTGCTTGATTCTTCGTAAGCCTTAATAGTGAATAATACAGGCTGAAATCCCGCATCTGCCCGGCATATGGTAATCAACATCCCGCTTGTTTATATAATCCATATACTTTCCCTTTAATTGCAGATACTATCAATGGGATTTTCCCTTAATGCATTGCCCTTTCCATTATTTTAAGATATATTATAAGGGAATTAAAGCGAGGTGAGGAAATGAGAAACTTTAATTATTCTGAAATTAGAAACCAAAAGTGGGATTCTGACATTCTTGGTTTGATTGCTGCTATATATAAAGAAGCAGGAAAACAAGAGATGTATCTTAAGAAAAAGCCACAGAAATTGGAGAAGCTTGTAGAAATAGCAAAGATACAAAGTACCGAGGCATCTAATGCCATTGAAG
>CAVBSU010000041.1:0-11885 GCA_963598245.1 Lachnospiraceae bacterium
GAGGCTGAAAAACGCGGACATTTGACAAAGCAACCGGAATGCAACGGAATTTGGGAGGAAACAGTATATATGAAAGATTCTTCAACAAGACAGCTGACTATAAATGCACTTTTGGCGGCACTCTGTGCGGTTTTCGGATATGTGGCATTGGACATAGGAAATTTCAAACTGACCTTTGAAAGCGTGCCGGTGCTGATGGCGGGGCTCATGTACGGTCCTGTCAGCGGAGCTTTAGTTGGCGGGGTCGGAACATTTATTTATCAGATTCTGCGCTATGGTATGAGCGCAACTACATTTTTGTGGATATTGCCATATGTGCTTACGGGGCTTATTTCCGGTATTTATGCCAAAAAAGCAAATTTCATGAATACCAATAAGCAGCTCAGGCTTATCATCATGCTCATGGAGCTTATGATATTTGTGATAAATTCATTTGTAATATATATAGACAGTATCGTTTACAGCTACTATTCCGCTGTTTATGTTTTCGGAACGATACCGATAAGATTTGTCGTGGCGATAATAAAGGGAATAGTATTCGGAGCATTGATACCGATCGCTCTGAGGAAGCTTGCAAGAATCACACATACAAGGGCAGTAAGAAGCCTGTAATAATTGGCAGCCAAGCTTTTTTGATAAAAGCGGCGGAGGATATGCCGGAGAGGCAAAAACATGACCTATGATGAGGCACTGAACTATATAAATGATTTTACATGGAGCACATCAAGACTGGGATTAGACAGAACCAGAGAGCTCCTCGAAAGACTTGATAACCCGCAAAGGAAGCTTAAATTCATTCATGTGGCGGGAACTAACGGAAAGGGAAGCACCTGTGCCATGCTGGCGTCCATATTAAGGGAGGCAGGCTTAAGAGCAGGGCTTTATCCGTCTCCGTATCTCGAGGATTTCAGAGAAAGAATCGAAGTAAACGGAGAGATGATATCGAAGGAAGAGCTTGCGGATATCACTGAGGCGGTAAGAAAAGAAGCTGATTCCATGGCAGACCATCCAAGTCAGTTTGAGCTTATCACGGCCATAGGAATGCTTTATTATGTGAGGAAGAAGTGCGACATAGTAGTGCTGGAGGTCGGCATGGGCGGCGAACTGGATTCCACCAATGTCATTGATGCGCCGGAGGTTGCTGTCATTACAAATATCGGGCTGGATCACACAGAATATCTCGGAGATACACTGGAAAAAATCGCTGCCACAAAGGCGGGAATTATAAAAAAAGGCTGTGACGCAGTCATCTATGATAATGTACCATCCGTAATGGATGTCATAAGAAAAAAATGCTCTACGGAGGGAGTCAGGCTCTATCCTACGGACGGAATCATCAGGGCAATGTCACACAGCCTCAGCGGACAGATATTCAGTTATGCCGGAGAAAGCTATGAGCTTTCACTTTTGGGAGAGCATCAGCTTAAAAATGCGGCAGTCGTACTGAAAACCGTGGAGGCACTCAGAAAACGCGGGTGGAGCATAAGCGAAGAAGCTGTGCACAGAGGACTTAAAAATGTCATCTGGAAAGCAAGATTCGAGGTGCTTTCCGAAGAGCCTCTTTTTATACTGGACGGAGGACATAATCCTCAGTGTGCAGAGGCGCTTGCGAAAAATATCGAAGAATATATATATGACGAAAAAGAAGGTGAAGGTGAGGACACAAAACAGGGGAAATGCAGCAGAAGAGACAGTGTAACCTTCATTATCGGCATGCTAAAAGATAAGGACTACAGTAAAACACTGGATATTCTGAGCCCTTACGGCAGAAATTATGTATGTATCACACCGGACAGCCCCAGAGCCTTGAGCGGCAGAAAGCTGGCAGAAACGATTGCAGACAAGATTACTCAAAGGAATTCGGAAGCGAATAAGAGGGCTTGCGAGGATACGGAGAAAATAGGCATTGTAACGGCAAATAATATTCCGGAAGCCATAGAGACAGCACTGTCATACAGGTTTCCTGTTGTGGCATTCGGTTCCCTGTATTCGGCAGGAGAGGTGAGGAAAGCTTATTTAAGGAAAAGCTTATCGTGCATGATGTAAAGCCAAACAAGGCACATTTGGCATTGGCGGCATTTGATTAAAACTGGCTTAAAAGTATTTTAAAAAGGGCTGTCTGTATGATAGAATCAAAACAAAGAAAACAGTGCAGTGTAGGTTTTATATTTCCGCTGTGCAGATATTAACAGATCATTTTGAAGAAAGAAACAACGGAGGGAAAAACAATGGCAAATAAGTACGCAGGAACCCAGACAGAGAAAAATTTGCAGGAAGCATTTGCCGGGGAATCTCAGGCAAGAAATAAATATACTTATTTTGCTTCTGTTGCAAAAAAAGAAGGATATGAGCAGATGTCGGCACTCTTCCTTAAAACCGCTGATAACGAGAAGGAGCATGCCAAGATGTGGTTTAAGGAGCTGGCAGGCATAGGTGATACAAAGGCCAATCTTGCCGCTGCGGCGGACGGCGAAAACTATGAGTGGACGGATATGTACGAGGGCTTTGCAAAGACGGCTGAGGAGGAAGGCTTTCCGGAGCTTGCCAAAAAGTTCAGAGCTGTAGCGGAAATTGAAAAGCACCATGAGGAAAGATATCGTGCACTTCTTAAGAATATTGAGACGGCACAGGTATTTGAAAAGAGCGAGGTAAAGATTTGGGAATGCCGCAACTGCGGACATATCGTAGTGGGAACCAAGGCGCCGGATGTATGCCCGGTCTGCAACCATCCGCAGAGCTATTTCGAGATTCATAAGGAAAACTACTGATAAATATCAAATAGCTTAATTTTGACATCATAATCATTTGGCAATGATAAAGGCTTTCTTCCGTTGCATAACGATCCGGCGGGAGAGAGCCTTTAATTGCGAGAACACGAAGTCTGAGGCAGTCCTGTATCAGCCGCGGACAAAAGACTTTTAACACAGGCTTCATTTTATGCAAAGGTTTTTGCCGGAGAAAGCTTATGCAGTGCGGCGGCATGCTTCTGTTCTATCAGGGTTTTTGCCTCAGCACTTACATTGCCGCCTAAAAGCACGGCATCTATATCGGCATATTTTATACCCATTTCACTCTCATCAGTCTGTCCCTCATAAAGGCCGGCAGACGGTGCTTTGTCTATGATACATTGAGGTGCCCTAAGGTAACGCAGGAATTCATAAATCTCAGTAACGGTAAGATCAGATATGGGATTAAAGTCATAGGCTCCGTCACCCCACTTTGTAAAGTAACCTACATAGGCTTCGCTGCGGTTTCCCGTGCCTGCAACAAGCCTGTTTTCACTGCCTGCTATGGAATAAAGAGTGGTCATGCGAAGGCGGGGGGCAATATTGGAGACGGCGCGGTCCGACATGGATACGGCATCTTCAAGAGCCTTAAGCTCGGCTTCCCTGACAGGAGTAAGATCAACGAGACGGGTTTCTATACCATACTGTTCAGCCACTTTATGCCCGTCCTCGGCATCGACACCGTAGTTTCTCGAGGAAGAACAGGGCATGATAACGCCGACAGTATTATCGCAGGCAGTCTTGCACAAAATACCTACAAGTGCAGAATCCTTTCCGCCGCTGTTTCCGAAAACAATGCCGCTCATATGGCTGTCCTCAACCAATTTCTTTATAAAGCTGACTCTTTCCTCAAATTCTTTTTTATAATCTCTCATCACGGAACCTCCGTTAAAAATGTTTTCAAAAATAAAAGCGCTCACGCATACTGCCTTATGCAGCATGAATGAACGCCAATGGTCATTTGCTGATATATCTTTTATATCACAGAGACAGGTACAGGGCAATCTGTACTTTTGCCTAATGCTTACCGTCCGCTGTCACCGTAGTTGGAAAGTACTCTGGCGGAAGGATCATCCACATCGCAGCCTTCCCAGGATTTATTCGGCATCCAGAAATCTTTAATCATTTCACTCTGTCCGGGATAATATTTTTCGAATATTTCACGGTAAAGAAGAGATTCCTTTGTAAACGGCTGAGCATGAACATACTTCTTTCTTTCAGTCTCAAATTCCTCATCGCTGTAATAGCCGGCAGCAAATTCCTTGATATAATCAACCATTGAGTGACCTACAGCGTCAGAAAAGGCAGCTTTTTCTCTGAAAAGAATATCATATGGCAGATAGTCTTTCCTCTTTCCTGTTGCAGAATCTGTATATCCTGCCTCAAAGGCATGACGCAGCAGGTATTTACCCTTGCCGTATTTGTTCAGCTTCATTTCAGGATTTATACTCATTACATACTTGACAAAGTCAATGTCTCCGAAAGGCACTCTTGCTTCGAGTGAGTTTACCGAGATGCACCTGTCAGCACGCAAAACATCATACATGTGAAGCTCGCGAATACGCTTTGCAGCCTCCTTCTGAAATTCTTCGGCTGACGGAGCAAAGTCTGTATACTTGTAGCCAAAAAGCTCATCTGAAATTTCACCGGTGAGAAGAACCCGTATATCAGTGTTTTCATGAATCCACTTGCATACCAGATACATACCGATGCTGGCTCTTATAGTGGTAATATCATAGGTTCCGAGAAGCTCTATGACATCAGAGAGAGCGGAAAAGACGGAAGCCTTATCTATGATTACCTCAGTATGATCAGTATGAAGAAAATCCGCGGTCTCCTTTGCATATTTAAGATCTATCGCATCCTCGCTCATGCCTATGGCAAATGTTTTTATGGGCTTATCAGAGCACTGCTGAGCAATGGAGCATACAAGTGAGCTGTCAAGACCGCCGGAAAGTAAAAAACCGACCTTTGCATCAGCCACAAGGCGTTTTTCGACACCCTTGATAAGTTTATCGTGAATTTTTCCGCAGGCTGTCTCAAGACCATCGTGACAGACAGCATCTACCTTTGCAATATCATGATAGCAGATGAATTCACCGTCCTTATAATAGTGTCCCGGAGGAAACGGCATGATTTTACCGCAGAGAGGAAGAAGGTTTTTCGGCTCACTTGCGAAGACAATAACACCCTTTTTATCATATCCGTAGTACAGCGGGCGTATACCTATAGGATCACGGGCTGCTACATAGCTTTTAGTGTCGGCATCATATACTATGAGAGCAAACTCGGCATCGAGCATTTTAAACATTTCGACACCGTATTCCTTATACAGAGGCAGCAAAATTTCGCAGTCAGAACCGGATTTGAATGTGTATTTTTTTGAAAGCTCTTCCTTTATAGACTCAAAGCCGTAAATCTCACCGTTGCATACAACATAGCTTCCGTCCAGCTCAAAAGGCTGCATTCCCTCGGGATGAAGCCCCATGATAGCCAAACGATGAAAGCCCAGAAGACCCTTTCCGGTATCAACTATACGGCTGTCATCAGGGCCTCTGGAGATAGTCTTATAAAAGCCATCCTTAAAATCAGAAAAAGCAGTACAAACATCGCAATAACCCATTATCGAACACATAACATTTCTCCTTATAAAGAATTTTCAGCATTCGATAGGGCAAGTGCCGAACTCGCTGTACCACCTATCTTTTTTCTCTTATCGAGCCTCCGACAAGGCTCTGCCCGCATAACGAGGGGCGTACGGCTCACCTACTAAGGCCTGCTGTATTATAATCATGTCAATGCACCAAATGATTAAATACGGCTTCCGTTTCAGATCGCAGCTTATCGGGTGTTATTCACAATGGGCTCTGCCGCATGGCTCACACCGTCCCATGTTCGCTCTGAGTGAATACCCCAAGTTACTTGTCCCGATTCAAACGCTTTTAAAAAATATTCATTTTTGATAAAGAGTCAGCTGCCTGCCAGCAGCTAAAACAAAAAAGACGCCACGGATAAACCAAGGCGCCTTCGTCTTATTTGCGCATTATAAGGACTGAACATTCAAAAATCAAGTATTTATATGAATACAATCCGAAAAATATAACAATTCGATTTACAATTATTTTACCTGTTTTTTATTTATATCAGGTAGAAGCCCCGGGCAAATACGCGCTATTCTTTGCAGGAAATGATCAGGCCAGAGACATGCCTGCATAAGCAATTTATAAGCACGGAAGGAGCGGCATATATGCTGGAGCTTAAACATATTAAAAAGTCGTTTGACGGGACAGATGTATTAAATGATATATCGATTCAGGTAGGGGAGGGAGAAATAGTCTCTATTTTAGGCCCGTCAGGCTGCGGAAAGACAACACTTCTTAATCTTATCCTGGGCATTGCGGAAGCAGACAGCGGAAGCATTATATACAACGGAGAGGATCTTACTCACGCAGCTATGGAAAAGCGCGGTTTTAATATAGTTTTTCAGGATTATGCGCTTTTCCCGAATCTCAATGTTCGTCAGAACATAACCTACGGATTAAAAAATAAACCGGGAATATCTTCACAGGAAGAGGTAGAGGAGCTTGTAGAGCTTCTGGGTCTCGGAGAGCATCTTGAAAAAAGCATTGACCAGCTCTCAGGAGGTCAGAAGCAGAGAGTGGCGCTTGCAAGGACCATGGTGATGAAGCCGAGGATACTGCTTCTGGATGAGCCGCTTTCAGCTCTTGACGGAGTAATAAAGGAGTCCATAAAGGAAAGAATAAGGACTATAGCAAGAGAATATCATCTCACTACAATCATCGTTACTCATGATCCGGAGGAGGCACTTACACTCTCGGACAGAGTCCTTATTATTGATAAGGGAAGCATTGCCCAGTATGCACAGCCGTCAGAGATAATTCATAAGCCGGAAAATGACTTTGTAAGGAAGTTCATTTTAAATCAGCTTGAGATAAAGAGAGACAATATTTATGCGTTGTTTGGAAACGATTATTCGCTGTGCAGGGCGGTATGAGACGCATATGAAGTATAAAAACAGGGAACTGAAGCTGATTTTTCTTTTCCTTTCACTACTGTTTCTGGGATTTTTGGCTGTTCCGGTCATAAGGCTTTTTGCAAAATCTCTTTGGGGAGATAACGCACTGACTTTGGAATATTATAGCTCGGTGATATCAGCAAAGGGCTTTACAGGCTCTCTTATCAACAGCTTTAAGATATCTGCAGCGTCGGCTGCGGCAGCAGTGCTGACAGCTTTTGTTATTGCATATGCGGTTCATTATACAAAGCTTCCGATTTTGATAAAAAGGCTGCTTCAGGCGGTTACGATGCTTCCCATGTATCTGCCTACGATAACCTACGGCTTTGCAATTATATATTCCTTCGGAAAGCAGGGACTTATAACAAGGCTTCTTGGACACAAGCTGTTTAATATATACGGCTTCGGAGGACTTTTCACAGGATATGTGATTTATACACTTCCGGTTGCGTTTCTGCTGATAAGCAACACCATGAGCTATGTGGATAAAAAGACACTCATCGTATCAAAGGCCATGGGTGACAATGCATTTTCAACATTCAGAATCGCAGTTGTCCGTCCGCTTCTGGGTACGCTGGCAGGAGCCTTTATACAGGCGTTCTCCCTGTGCTTTACGGATTTTGGAATTCCCGCATCGGTCGGCGGCAAATATGATGTCATAGCAACCGCGCTGTACAACGAAATGCTTGGGGGTATCCCGGATTTTAACCGTGGTGCAGTAATCTCGGTGATTATGCTTCTTCCGTCCGTAGCAAGCATTCTGCTGCTTCGTTATCTGGAGCGCTACAACATCCGCTATGACCGTATAAATAATGCAGAGCTGAAGAAAAACAGGCTTAGAGATGCGGCGTGGGGAATATCAGGCACGGCTGTATCTGTATGGATAATAATATTCTTTGCAGTAATATTCGTGATACCGCTTGTGGAAAACTGGCCGTATAAGGCGATATTTACCACTGAGCACTTTAAGGCAGTCTTCGGTGACAGGGATCTTATCAATGTCTATATTCATTCCGTAACCATGGCTCTGATCACAGCCCTTTTCGGAACACTTATCGCCTACGGCGGCGCGCTTATAACGGCACGAAGCAATCTGCGTCCGGTGTTTAAACAGACAATAGACAGCATTGCCCTTATAACAAATACTATTCCGGGCATGGTTCTCGGTCTGGCATTCCTGTTCAGCTTTTCGGGTACGAGTCTGCAGAATACATTTCTCCTTATGATAATCTGCAACATAGTACATTACTTCTCGACGCCGTATCTTATGATGAAGAATTCTCTGTCTAAGATGAATGCAAAATGGGAGACAACCGGAATGCTGATGGGCGACAGCTGGCTTAAGACTATCGTGAGGATAGTAACGCCCAATGCCGCCTCAGGACTTATCGAGGTATTCGGCTATTACTTTATAAATTCCATGGTGACAATAAGTGCACTGATATTTATAGCCGGTGCCAGAACCATGGTGCTCACAGCAAAGATCAAGCAGTTGCAGTATGTGAACAAATATAATGAGGTTTTCGTACTGTCAATACTGATTCTTTTCACAAACCTGATTGCAAAGGCCATTTTTTATGTGCTTGCAAATAAAGCCCAAAAAGGGACAAAAAAAATAACAAAGAAACATTATGAGAAAGGGAAATCAAGCAATGAAACTGAATCGTGTACTTACATTAGGTATGGCAATGATAATCACAGGAGGCCTTATGACAGGCTGCAGCTCATCTTCCAGAGCAGGAAAGAGCGCAGAAACAACAGCCGCACAGACCTCTGAGAGCAGTACGGAAACCTCAGCTGCAGAAAGCAGTGCAAAGAAGGCTGATGCCGAGCAGGTAATTATCTATTCTAATGCAGATGATGAAGCAATCACTGCCATGACAAATGCTCTTAACAATAACGGCTATGAGGGAATGTATCTTTTCGAGACCTTCGGAACATCAGAGCTTGGCGGAAAACTTCTTGCAGAGGGAACAAACATTGAGGCTGACATGGTAACAATGAGCACATTCTACCTTCAGAGCGCACAGGATCAGAACAACATGTTTTTACCGCTCACCTTTGATGTAAAGACACTAGAGGAGGTGCCGGATTATACAGCTCCGATAACCTCACAGGAGGGAGCAATTATCGTAAACACAGAGCTTCTTAATGAAAATAATCTTACAATGCCGACATGCCTTAAGGACCTTGCAAAACCGGAATACTCAGGCTTTATCGCAGTTACAGACGTAAAGTCATCATCAACCGCATGGCTTCTCATGCAGGCACTTGTTTCAGAGTACGGCGAGGATGAGGCACAGCAGATTCTTCACGATATTTATGTCAACGCAGGCGATCATGTAGAATCCTCAGGCTCAGCACCCCTCAAGCTTTGCGAGGCCGGTGAGGTAGCAATCGGATTCGGTCTCAGACATCAGGCTGTAGCTGCAAAGGCAGACGGACTTCCTATCGACTATGTGGATCCTACAGAGGGCAATTTCTCGCTTACAGAGTCAGTGGCTGTTATCGACAAGGGCGACAAGACAAATCCGCTCGCAATGGAAATGGCACAGTGCATAATTGAAAACGGAAGAGAGGAGCTTCAGGCAAACTATCCTAATGCGCTTTACGAGGGCGAGAGCGCTGACAGCGAGAATAAATCAGCGTATCCAAAGACCTTCAGTGAGCCGCTCAGCTTTGAACTTTATGAGCATCACCAGGAAATTTCAGAGGCCGCTAAGCCTTGAGCTGATTAAGGTGTGGGAAACATTGACATGAATAAATATAAACTTTTAACTCCGGGACCGCTTACCACAACGGATACAGTAAAGCAGGAGATGCTTACAGATCACTGTACCTGGGACGACGATTATAAGGAAATTACACAGAAGATACGCAGAGGACTGCTTGAGCTGGGACATGTGTCAGAGCCGGAGTACACGGCGGTGCTTATGCAGGGAAGCGGAACCTTTGGTGTTGAGGCTGTGCTTACAAGCATTATCGGAAAAGATGAAAAACTGCTTATCGCTGCAAACGGTGCATACGGAAAGCGTATGGCTGATATCTGTGACCATGCAGGTATAGCTTATACCTTATATATGCAGAAAAATTATCTCAGACCGGATGCAGAGGAAATAGCCCGCATGCTTTCTGAGGATTCTGAGATCACGCATGTGTCTATGGTTCACAGTGAGACAACCAGCGGAATTCTTAACGATATTGCCTCTGTCGGCGAAGTTGTAAAAGCAGCCGGGAAGACATTTATAGTAGATGCAATGTCGAGCTTTGCCGGAGTGGACATACCGCTTAAGGACTGGGGAATTGACTTTCTTATCTCAAGTGCGAATAAGTGTATTCAGGGTGTTCCGGGATTCTCCTTTATCCTGGCGAAACGAGATAAGCTTGTCGAAAACGCAGGCAAGGCACATTCACTTTCACTCGACCTTTATGACCAGTGGAAGGGCATGGAGGAAGGCGGCGGTAAATGGCGCTTTACATCTCCTACTCATGTTGTTCTGGCATTTGCAAAGGCCATGGAGGAGCTTGAGGAGGAGGGAGGTATTTCTGCAAGACACGCCCGCTATGAAAACAATCAGAAGCTTTTAGCGGACAGCATGGAAGGTCTTGGCTTTAAGGCATATCTTTCTCCGGAGGTTCAGGGACCTATAATAACAACCTTCTATTATCCTGAGAATGCAAAATTTACGTTTATGCAGATGTATGAATATATAAAGTCACGTGGCTATGTGCTGTATCCCGGAAAAGTTATGGAAGCGGAAACCTTCAGAGTCGGAAATATAGGAGAAATTTATCCGGAGGATATAAAAAAGCTCAGTGATGCGCTCAGTGACTTTCTGAAGGAGGCAGGACAATGAGTATAAGGCTTGTTATTCTGGATTGGGCAGGAACAGCAGTAGACTATGGCTGCTTTGCGCCTGTCAATGCTTTCAGCCTGGCCTTTAACTCCTGCGGCATAGAACCTACAACTGATGAGATCCGTGGACCTATGGGGATGCTTAAGCGTGATCATATAAGAACAATGCTGAGTATTCCAAGGCTGAATAAGCAGTGGACAGAAAAATATGGCACTGCACCCGATGATGCTGCCGTTGAAAAGGTTTACAGCGTATTTGAGTCATCTCTTATGAAGAGTCTCAGTGATTACGCGACACCAAAGCCGGGAACTGTTGAGACTGTAAATAAGCTTCATGAAAGGGGGCTTTATATAGGGTCAACGACCGGATATACGGATGCTATGATGGCTGTGGTAACTGAAAGTGCAGAAAAGCAGGGTTATAAGCCGGATGCCTGGTTTTCACCGGATGCGGTAAGAGGGTTCGGCAGGCCGTATCCTTATATGATCTATAAAAACATGTATCAGTTCGGAATAAGCTCAGTTTCTGAGGTTATAAAGGTAGGAGATACTGTTGCAGACATAAAAGAGGGAAAGCACGCCGGAGTTATGTCTCTGGGAGTTTTAGAGGGCAGCAGCGTGCTGGGACTCTCCGAGGAGGAGTACAGCAAAATGCCAGTCACCAAAAAGGAGTCTGAGCTTTGTGCTGCACGAAAAATACTGCTTGATGCCGGAGCTGATGATGTACTGCTTAATCTTGCTGAGCTTCCTGCATGGATCAGTGAGAATTGCTGAGAAGCGCGTAAGAGTTCACTCCGTCAATACTTGCTTTCCCGGCTCAAAACAAAGATTGTACATATTGCTGCTTGAAAACACCGGGGGGGGAGCGTATACTATGAAATGCTCTACGCATGTCACAAGCGTAGACTTTTATAAAACAGGCAATGGAGGAACTTATGAAGGTAAAAGGAAGGATAACCAAGGGCGTTGCCGGGCTATTGTCGGCAGCTCTTGTAATGGGATTAACACCGGCACTGCCCGGGGTAGGCATCAAATCATACGCGGATACCGTCCCAGAAGAACCAAGCGTGCAGGCATATGCAGATAAAGACAAACTGAAGGGGGATACCTTTGCTCCGGGAGAGGACGGTACAGCTGAATACGTCGGTAAGATCTATTTTGGAAAAAACGAGAGCGGTAACCCACAGCAGTGGTATATCCTCGGACA
>CAVBSU010000042.1:0-11737 GCA_963598245.1 Lachnospiraceae bacterium
ATGACATCACGCGCAGAATACAGGCTTCTTTTAAGGCAGGATAATGCCGATCTTCGTTTAAGGGATATCGGACATCGTATAGGTTTGGTAAGTGACGCGGAATATGAGTTATTTTGCAGAAAAAGAGAGCAGATAGAAAAAGAAATAGACAGAATGAACCAGAAGACAGCCGGTTCTAATGAAATTATAAATGAGTTTTTAAGAATTCATGACTCATCAGAAATTTCCGAAGGACACGGAGTTACATTTGCAAGTCTTATAAGAAGGCCGGAATTAAACTATGATATGCTTGCAGACATAGATAAGGACAGACCGAAGCTGTCATGGAGAGTCAGGGAACAGGTAAATATTCAGATAAAATATGCCGGCTATATAGATAAGCAGCTTCAGCAGGTGGTGCATTTCAAGAAGCTTGAAGATAAAAAGCTTCCGGACGAGCTGGATTATATGAATATTGAAGGCTTGAGATTAGAAGCAAGGCAGAAACTCTCAAAGATACGGCCTGCCAATATTGGTCAGGCAGGCCGTGTGTCGGGAGTGTCTCCGGCAGATATAAGTGTGCTTTTAATTTATATGGAAAAACTCAGGCAGGAGAAAACTGTATGACAGAAAACTTTAAAAAAAATATTATACAGACAGCTGAAGAGCTGGGAGTTTGTCTGACAGAAGAGATGACGGAGCAGCTTTTCAGCTATTATGAGCAGTTGACGGAAAAAAACAAGGTAATGAATCTTACCGGCATTACAGAAGAGAGGGAGGTTATTATTAAGCATTTTGCCGACAGCTTGAGCATAGTACGAGTTATTGATTTAAAAAACATGACATTGAATAAGCCTCCTGTAAGACTGATAGATGTGGGTACGGGAGCCGGGTTTCCGGGGCTGGTATTAAAGATAGCCTTTCCGGGACTTGATGTTACACTTTTTGATTCGCTTAACAAAAGACTAAACTTTCTGAATGAAGTTATAGAAAAACTGCGCCTTGAAGGCGTGAGCACTGTTCACGGAAGAGCGGAGGACTTCGGACATAAAGAACTCTATAGGGAAAAATATGATATGGCTGTTTCCCGTGCTGTTGCAAATATGTCAACACTTTCGGAATACTGCCTGCCATTTTTGAAAAAGGGCGGAATGTTTGTTGCTTACAAATCTGTCGATGCAGACGATGAAATAGAAAATGCCGGGGCTGCATTTGAAAAGCTTGGAGGAAGACTCGAGAAAAAATATAAATTTGTGCTTCCCGGAACTGATATTGAAAGATGCCTTGTTGTGATAAATAAAGACAGAACAACACCGGAAAAATATCCCAGGAGAGCAGGACTTCCGTCGAGTGCTCCATTAAAATAACAAAGATGAAAAAAATCTGGAGTTTATAAAATCATGATGAACGATACAATAGCTGCCATATCCTCCGGACTTACAGAGTCAGGAATCGGAATTATAAGACTTTCGGGCTCCGACAGCTATAAGATTACAGACAGAATTTTCAGAACAAAAAGCGGAAAACGGGTGGACTTATCGGAGCCAAATAAAGTCCATTACGGATTTATTGTGTCATATGTTGAAGAAGAAAGTGCGGTGCTGACGCAAAAAAACAAGTCGAATGTTTCACATGAAACATTGGACGAGGTTCTGGTTATAAACATGAGGGCACCGCACACTTATACCGGAGAAGATACGATAGAAATAGACTGTCACGGCGGAGTTCTTATGATGAAAAGAATATTGGAAGCTGTTATTGAGGCCGGAGCCAGACCTGCCGATCCGGGAGAGTTTACAAAGAGAGCATTTTTGAACGGACGAATAGATTTATCACAGGCCGAAGCAGTCATAGATATTATCACGGCAAAAAATGATGATGCAATAAAAGCTTCAGTATCTCAGCTTAAGGGCAATATATCAAGATGCATAACAAAGCTCAGAGCAGAGATACTGCACAACACTGCACTTATTGAGGCAGCCCTCGATGATCCTGAGCACTACAGCCTGGAAGGCTTTTCAGAAAAACTAAAGACTGATATAAAAAACATCTCTGCACGGCTTGACGAGCTTATAAAAAGCTACGGAAGGGGAAGAATTGTCAAAGAAGGAATAAACACGGTTATAATCGGAAAACCGAATGCGGGAAAATCATCGCTCCTGAATGCAATCTTAGGAGAAGAAAGAGCCATAGTCACACAAATTCCCGGAACAACAAGAGATACAATAAACGAAAGTGTCTCCATAGGAAACATAACGCTTAATATAGCTGATACTGCAGGCATAAGAAGAACTGAAGATATAGTTGAAAAAATAGGAGTGGAAAGGGCTTTGAAATGCGCAGAAAGCGCGGATTTGATATTACTTGTAACAGATATTTCTGAAGCATCGGTAGAGACTGACGAGGATATGCTTAAACATATAAAAAAGCTTATAACCCGGGCAGACACAGGAATGCCGACAGAAAAAAACAGCACCCCTCCCAAGCTTCTTACTATATTCAATAAATCAGACCTTCCGGCTGCGGTTGATATAAAACGGTTTCTTTCCGGGCTGCCGGAAAACAGCCGCGATTATATAATCATTTCTGCAAAAACAGAAAAAGGAATAGAAGAGCTGTATGAATATATTGATAAGATGTTCACGGCCGGAAAAATAAATTATAACGACCAGCTTGTCATATCATCGGCACGACATTTATCACTTTTGAAAAAAGCCGAAAAATCCATGGAGTCCGTGATGAATTCCATAGAAATGTCTATGCCGGAGGACATGTATACCATAGATTTAATGGATGCATACGAAAGCCTGGGAGAAATAATAGGAGAAGAGGTAGGAGAAGATCTTGTAAACGAGATATTTTCAAAATTCTGCATGGGGAAATAAAGCAGCATGCAGGCGTACGGCAAGACAATGAAACATTCTTTATAAAAGCTCGCACATGTGTTATTATATAGTACCGGATTGCTCAGAACTTTGCGCTCTGGTAACCTTCAAAAATATTCATAATCGGAGAATATATGTCCAGAATAATATCACTTACGAATCAGAAAGGCGGAGTGGGAAAAACCACTACGGCAATAAATTTGGCGGCAGCACTGGGAGAGGCCGGGCAGAAAGTGCTCCTCATAGATTTTGACCCGCAGGCAAACTCTTCAAGCGGACTTTTGGCTGATGTCTCACGCATAAATCGAACGGTATACGACCTTTTATGCAAAAGTACAAGAATAGATGACTGTATCATAAGAGATGTTGCGGAAAATTTAGATATAATTCCTGCGGATATAGATTTATCAGGTGCCGAGGTTGAGCTTTTGGATATGGATAACGCCCAGACGGCATTAAGAGAAGCTATCAAACCGATAAGAAAAAAATATGATTATATTTTCATAGACTGCCCGCCATCAATAGGCTCGCTTACAGTTAATGCCCTTGCCGCATCTGACGGCGCAATAATACCGGTTCAGTGCGAATATTATGCCCTTGAAGGGCTTGGACAGGTGTTAAACACAATAGAACTGGTCCGTCAAAAGCTTAATAAAAAGTTGAAGATAGACGGGGTTCTTTTCACGATGTATGACAGTCGAACAAATCTCAGCGACCAGGTTATAGACTCGGTAAAAACAAATCTTAAAGAAAAAATCTTCAAAACTGTAATTCCGCGCAACATAAGGCTCGCAGAGGCTCCGTCTCATGGAGAGCCCATAACTGTCTATGACTCGTCATCAAGAGGTGCAGAAAGTTATCGTATGCTTGCTGCAGAGATATTGGAAAGCTGAAAACATAAATATATCGGGAGAAAAAACATGACAAAAAAAGGTCTAGGAAGAGGACTGGGTGCGATTTTCGGAGAAGATGTTGCGGCACAGGTATCGATGTCGCCCAAAGCATCAAAAAAAAGCTCAGCAGCAGAAGAGAAAAAGACAGAACACGAAAATGTTTCACATGAAACAAATCTTATAAAAATCTCACTTAT
Organism: Lachnospiraceae bacterium; assembly: GCA_963598245.1. GTDB lineage: Bacteria > Bacillota > Clostridia > Lachnospirales > Lachnospiraceae > Avilachnospira. The sequence goes on from CAVBSU010000042.1 coordinate 3,955, forward strand.
CGAACCAAACGCGGCGCAGCCAAGAAAAATATTTGACGAGGGAAGTCTCGGTGAACTTGCTGATTCCATACGCGAACACGGAGTCTTACAGCCAATTCTTGTAAAGAAAAAAGGAAGAATGTATGAAATAATAGTGGGAGAAAGACGCTGGAGAGCGTCAAAAATGGCAGGGCTAAAAGAAATTCCGGCCATAGTAAAGGAAATGGACACCAGAGAGGCTGCAGAAGCTGCGCTTATAGAAAACATACAAAGAGAAGATCTTGGAAGTATTGAGGAGGCAAGAGCATACAAGGCTCTCATAGACGAATATAATCTGACGCAGGAGGAACTTGCAAGGCGTGTGTCAAAAAGCCGTACGGCAGTAACCAACAGCATGAGACTTCTGCAACTGGACGACGATGTTTTAGAACTTGTTGAAAACGGTGAACTTTCGGCAGGTCATGCAAGAGCCATATTGGGAGTTAACGGGAAAAGAAATCAATATAAAGCGGCCAGAGAAATTATAAATGACGGATTGAGCGTAAGGCAGGCGGAAAAGCTGGCAAAAACATACAACAGACAGAAAAAGGAAACCGGAGATGATGGGAAACGATCCGAAGAATCAGAAAAACGCAGGCTGTTCATAGAAGCATTGGAAAATGAGCTCACCGAAAACATTGGAACAAAGGTAAGTATAAAGCAAACAAACAGCAAAAAGGGACATATAGAAATCGAATATTATTCTGATGATGAGCTAAATCGCATCATAGACAGGCTTAGATAAGGAAAGAATATGGATCAGACAAATTTTCAATTTTATTTAATAATTGCGTCAATAGTAATAAGTATCATTTCAGTTGCCATAGCCATATTTGCCATAGTAAAGTACAGAAGCATATACAGACTGTATGACGGATTCATGCGCGGCAGAGATGCCGAAAGTCTGGAAGACATAATATTTGAGGCAGAGGATCGCATAGAAGCCTTGGAAAAAGCAGATATATCCAACAAGGAAGTAATGCGAACCATGAACAGAAACATCAGAGCATCCTTTCAAAAGTGCGGCGTCGTAAGATATGATGCTTTCGAGGGGATGGGAGGAAAAGTGTCATTTGCCATGGCACTTTTGGATTATACCAACACAGGGGTGATCCTGAACTGTATGCACTCACAGTCGGGATGTTTTTTATACATAAAGGAAGTAGAAGCAGGCGCAACGGAGGTTCTTTTGGGAAATGAAGAAAAAGCTGCATTGGAGCGTGCGTTGGGATATGTCAGGGACTAGGTGTGCCCAAGTCATAAGTACAGGTGAATTTTGAAACAAAAACGGTAAAGAGATATTGGCAAGAAGCAGAAAACGAAAAAAAATAAAATTAAACTGGAAAGTTGCTGTCGCAGTAAGCGCAATTCTTGTTTTCATCACAGCTCTCATATATTATTTTGCAAGCACATTTATAGTTACCGAGCGTAACTATACCGTTTACAGTTCCATGGAAGAGCCGAGCCTTCCGGTAATATATGCCGAGGCAGATGGCAGGAAAATAAATATGATGCACGGATATCTTCAGGAAATGGGGAGCACAGCATCAGCGGACTGTATAACGCCTCTTGCGGAGGACCGAGGGCTCAAGCTTCAGATTAAGCATTCAGAAGGAAACATTTCATCCATCAGATATGAAGTCAGAAGTCTGGATTTGAAGCATTTTATAGAAAAGACCGAGCTGAACGGATACAGTGTTCAGGAGAACGGAGATATAGATATTGAGCTGCCAATACAGAATATGATAGAAAAGGAAACTCAATATCTGCTAAAGCTGCAAATTGATCAGGGTGAAAAGACAATAAACTATTATACGAAAATAATATGGACCGAGAGCCGTGATATTTTCAATATGATAGACGCCGCATCGGAATTTACAAAAAAAAGCTTTGACATAAGTCAGGCAAGAGATCTTACGGTATATCTGGAAAATGATCCGAGCGCGGACACAAACAATTTTGGAAGAGTAAGCCTTACATCAGGATTTTCTCAAATCACATGGGGCGACACAGGGATGACACTTGCCTCAGAGCTTGATATAAGAGTCAGGGAGTATGACGGAATAATGGGAGCCGTAGAAGTGTCATATGCCAGTGAATCTGAAAGCGATGCAGGGCAAAAGGAAAGATACCAAAACACTGATGAATTCACCATGAAAGCAGGTTCTGAAAGAATCTACATGATGAATTTTGAAAGAAAAACAAATCAGATATTTGACGGCAACAGGGAATATTTCGCAGATGGCAGAATAAATTTGGGAATAACAAACAGTGAAGATATACAAACCGTTTTATCTGGAAATGAAAGGTTTATAGCATTTAAGAGCGGCAGAGAACTATGGCTGTTTGATCAGACTGAAAGAAAGGCGGTTAATATTTTTTCGTTCAGATCTGAAAATGATAAGGTACGGGCGGATTATGACAGGCATAATATAAAAATACTTTCTGTCAGCGATGACGGAAGCATGGATTTTGCCGTTTACGGATATATGAATCGAGGCCGTCATGAGGGCTATAACGGAATCGTTTATTACAGCTATCAGAATAGTGACAGCAGCATTTCGGAGCAGTTTTTTATCCCCAGAAGCTGTACCTATGAAAAAATGAAGGCAGAGTTTGATGAGCTTCTTACAAAAGCAGAAACGGGAATGGTATACATCAAGCAGGCAGATGCCGTAGTTGCTATTGATCTGACATCGCTGGAAATGCTGGATATAATATCTGATATATACGATAAGAATTATGCCGTAAGCAGCGATCAGACAATGCTTGCATGGACGGAATCAGAGGGAAAAGAACAAAATTCCATAAAACTCATGGAGCTTTCGACAGGAATAACACAGACCATAAATGCAGGAGATGGTCAAACGCTTTCAACCGTAGCATTTTACGGAGATGATCTCATATACGGAATAAGTGATGCGGAAAATGAGTGGATAATAAATAACAGATACAGGAGCCGCCCCATGAGCTCTTTAAAAATAGTCAGTCCGGAACTTGCTGAAAGGATGAACTATGAAAAGCCGGAATTATATTTTGATGACATAGTCATTGACACGGACAGGATACAAATCAGTCAGTATAGAAAAGCCGGAAATAATAATTCATATCATTTTGCAGGAAAGGATACCATAGTCGGGAACAGTGAAGGAATTGAAAAAGGTTCGGAGCGACTTTCCTCAGAAGTCAGCGAAAAGAAAAAGAAAATTTATTATATCGAGCTGGATGAGAAGATAAAGGCAGCAGGGGCGCTTAAAATAGCTGCACCGAAGAGTATTTCCTATGAAAAATCGGGAACTATTGAACTGATATCTCATAAATCAACAGTTACAACAAGGTATTATGCTTATGCCAACGGCAGACTTGAAGGCATAGGATACAATCTCAGGGAGACTATAGACTTATGCTATGATTCAATGGGCTGGGTAACGGATGAGAATTCAGCAGTGCTTTATTCAAGGTGCGACAGAGTGAGCACAAGAATGATTCAGGATCCGTTCAATGCCGCGCAGCCGCTGGTACTGGCTCTTGAAAGCGGGTTTAATGCTGATTCTATAACGGAAGACGGATATCTGGTCATGAATGCACAGGGGACGGCACTTAATAAGCTGCTGTATTATGTCGGAAAGGGATATCCAGTGCTTGCGTATATGTCGGATAATAAGTATTGCCTTATATACGGATACACTGCAGACAGCATTGAGCTTTATTATCCGACAGACGATGAATCGGAAAGCTCAAGTCGTGAAAAAATGTCCACGGAGGATGCAGCAGTGTATTTTGATCAGTATCAGAACGATTTCGTTGTGTTCAAACCTTATCCGGGCAAAAGGCATAATGCGTAAAAATGTGCAGGGAAGGGCAAAGCGGCATATACATTTACAAAAGAAAGTCATAGAGATATAATAAACGAACTGAAAAATTTCAGACAAGGGTTTTTCGAACCAAAAAATAACGGGGAAATACATGGAACAGTATATAATCGAGGGAGGCGCAGCACTCAGAGGAGAAGTCACCATAGGCGGAGCAAAAAATGCAGCACTTGGTATATTGGCTGCCGCAATGATGGCTGATGAGGATGTGCTTATCGAAAATATTCCGAATGTCAGCGATATAAATGTTATGCTGGAGGCGATATCTGAGATTGGAGCCGAAGTTGATCGCATTGATGCTCACACGGTGAAAATAAATGGCTCGACTATAAACACCTTAGAGGTTAAGGATGAGTATATGCGCAAGATTCGCGCATCGTATTATTTTATCGGTGCACTTTTGGGAAAATTCTGTCAGGCGCATGTTCCGCTTCCGGGTGGATGCGAGATTGGGGCAAGGCCGATAGATCAGCATATAAAAGGATTTCGGGCGTTGGGCTCGACTATAGATATAGTTGCAGGAAATCTCCATGCCAAGGCAGACAGGTTAAAGTCAGCTCATATATATTTCGATGTAGTCACGGTAGGTGCAACCATAAATGTCATGCTGGCAGCTTCCATGGCGGAAGGACAGACTATTATTGAGAATGCAGCTAAGGAGCCGCATATCGTAGATGTTGCCAATTTTCTCAACTCTATGGGTGCGAATATAAAGGGCGCCGGAACTGATACTATAAGAATAAAGGGTGTTTCGCATTTTCACGGAACAGAGTATTCCATAATCCCGGATCAGATAGAGGCAGGCACTTTCATGTGCATGGCAGCTGTGACCAAGGGGGATATTTTAATAAAGAATGTCATACCCAAACATCTCGAATCCATAGCAGCAAAGCTTCTTGAGATGGGCAATGAGGTTATTGAATATGATGAGTCGGTTCGCGTAATAGGCGCGGCCGCACAAAGACATACCGATGTAAAAACATTGCCGTATCCCGGATTTCCTACGGATATGCAGCCGCAAATTGTAGTGGCACTTTCGGTAGCAGAGGGAATAAGTGTCGTTACGGAGAGCATATTTGAAAATCGTTTCAAGTATGTTGATGAGCTTATTCGGATGGGCGCAAATATAAGGGTTGAGGGCAATGTTGCAGTCATCTGCGGTATTGAAAGGCTTACGGGGGCCGTAGTAAATGTACCGGATTTAAGAGCCGGAGCGGCGCTTGTCACGGCAGCTCTGAGGGCAGAAGGAAGAAGCTGCCTTGAGGAAATAGGATATATCCTTCGCGGATATGAAGATTTTGATAAAAAGATAGCGGCATTGGGCGGAAAAATACAGTTCATAAGTAATTGATGAAGAATAATGCATAAATTTTTGAGAGCAGCAGGCTTTCCGGACATTAAGGAAGCTGAAGTATACAGATTTATATGGCAGCAGGTGGCAAGACCGGAAAATGTCACGGCCAGATTAGAGATAGATGAAGAAACGGTACTTTTCGAGTACAGATTATCTGTCAATGCTGACTTGGGGTTGTGTGCAGCGGTTGCTTATGCCGGGGAGGAATTCAGAGAACTGAGATATTATTATCCGTATCTGAAAAATCCGGAGATTTCCTCGGATAGTGCCTGCACTTTGGAGGTGCATACGACAGGAGACACCTATTCCGGCATTTTAGATGAATACGAGACAGGACTTTCGCTTATTTTTTTTATTACGAATCCTGTCAGCTACAGAAAAAGACCTGATACAGAAAATGGTCCGGAATTTAAGGGAGCGGCACTTTCTGCATTTGCCAATGATGGAATTGTTATTCTCCCGGTACAGAAGCCGCAGGAGATTATAACTGACAGCAATGTAAATAATGACAGAGAAAGGCTGATTGAGGCAGCTATGGGCGGCAATGCTGATGCCATAGAGACATTGACCGAATCCGATATGGATATGTATCAACAGATCTCAGAGCGGATAGAAAGAGAGGATTTGTACTCTGTGGTCGATCAGAGCTTTATGCCGTGCGGCGTGGAGTGCGATCAGTATTCTGTCATAGGAGAAATTCTCAAGGTGGAAGAAAGCGTGAATTGTCTTACCGACGAGAAGCTATGGCTTATGAAGCTGACAAGCAATGATGTTGAGTTCTGTTTGTGTTTAAGGCAGGCGGATCTTACCGGAGAGCCTATGAAGGGACGCAGGATAAAATGCAGGCTGTGGATGCAGGGAAGCGTAAATATGTAAGAATAGTCCCTACAGTGCTGGGATTTTTTTCGGCTGTGCTGCTTAGCTTCACATTGTTTGTGATGTCGGCTTTTCTGGTATTGTACTGTAATCCGGGATATTTTCAGAGAGAATACGAAAAGTATGATGTGCTGAATGACATGCCCGTAGAGATGTCGATGAGCAGAGAAGACGGACTTTTACATGTTACAGAGCACATGATGGATTTTCTGCTTCACGGACAGAAGGCTGAGGAATTACAGGTGGAAGCTGTAATAGACGGACAGCTGCAGCCGTTTTTCACGGAGCAGGAGCTTTCGCACATGATGGATGTACGGGATATTTTCATGATATGCATAAGATTTGCAGCATTTTGCTTTGTGGGAGCCGCAATGCTGCTTATTATCTCGAGACTGGCTGTCTGTCATGATGAACCAAAAATTTTCAGACTCAGCAGCGGAATAGGCATTGTTTCCGGGGCAGCGGCAGTCATAACAGCTTTGCTGGGATTTATTTATGCAGCCGCAACAGATTTCAGCATGGCATTTTTGAAGATGCATGAGATGCTTTTTTCAAACACAGACTGGCTCATGGATCCGAGGAAAAATATGCTTGTAAACATTGTTCCGGAGGGCTTCTTTTCAGACACGGCATTTTTAATAGGAATTGTTTTTGCAGCGTTGATAATACTTATGCTTTCAGCAGGAATATTGCTTATAAGAAGCGCAAAAAAAATGCCTGACTATCAGTTCACCTCGTTTTAAGGCTTGCTGAAAGTGCAGGCTTACGATATAATATTGTGGTCCTGTTTCCGTAGCTCAGTAGGATAGAGCGTCCGCCTCCTAAGCGGAAGGTCGTGCGTTCGAATCGCATCGGGAACACTTTGGAAAGTCCTTATAAGCCTTATTTCAAGCGGTTTATAGGACTTTTTCCTTTTAGGAGACTAAGCTCTTCCTTGAATCAATTTACATATCGGGTATCATTTTTGATACCATTTAAAAAACTCCGCCAATATACAGGTCAAAAAACTTGATACCTTGATTTTATAAAAAGTGGCAGTTTTACTGAAAAAATGATAACAACATGATACCCATACATATCTTTTCATATGGTTTCAGTTTGTTCATGTAACCAAAATTTGTTTCAAATCATCTCTTTTCATCTGCCTTTCCAAGAGTGGCGGCGCGGCTAAAGAGACGACTATCCATAGCTGATGCAAGTGCTTTACGGTCTTTGTCTTCTGCCGCGACATAGTGATCCATCATCACTTTCTCGGTATCACCGCCCATATCCGCCTGAACAAGCTTGGGGTTCGAGGTGGCACGCCTCTTCTGCGTAGTGCCGGTACCGCGCAGGCTATAGAATGTTACAGTGCGAAGACCATGGCGCTTTATGAAAGCCTTAAAGATATGGGTAAGAACACCGTCTGTTACAGGGCGACCAGGAAAATGGGCTTCTTGAGCAAAAATTAACCCAAAGTCTTGATACTTATCGCCGTAAAGATACTTTAGATCTTCCTGCCTATCACGGTAGTAGTATAGTAGTTATATAGTAGTAGTAGTTTATATATATAGGTTATAGTAGTAGTATAGGCTGATAGTGTAAAATATGTTGTGTAAACGATAGTTTCTCAGGTATAGAAAAAGGAACCGATTTCCTGTAAAGTGTTAAGCACCACACAAAA
>CAVBSU010000043.1:0-2426 GCA_963598245.1 Lachnospiraceae bacterium
ACGAAAGGCTGACGGAGATGAGCATGCAAAGGAGCGGCTTATAGAAGCTAACCTGAGACTTGTTGTGAGTATTGCAAAGCGATACACAGGCAGGGGCATGAGCTTTTTGGATCTGGTGCAGGAGGGAAATCTCGGGCTTATAAAGGGCGTTGAAAAGTTTGATTATACCAAGGGATATAAGCTTTCAACCTATGCAACATGGTGGATCAGACAGTCTGTAACACGCGCTCTGGCAGATCAGGCAAGAACCATCAGAGTGCCTGTGCACATGGTTGAAACCATAAATAAAATGTCCAAAATGCAGAGAAAGCTTACGCTGGAGCTTGGCTATGAGCCAAGTATACCGGAGCTTGCAAAGGCGTTGGACATGACTGAAGAAAAGGTAATGGAGATAATGCAGATTGCCAGAGAACCTGCTTCACTGGAAACTCCGATAGGTGAGGAGGATGATTCGAATCTTGGCGATTTTGTAGCTGATTCCAATGTGGTAACACCTGAACAGAATGTTGAATCCGTCATGCTGAGAGAGCAAATCGATACTCTTTTGGGGGACCTTAAGGAAAGAGAAAGACAGGTAATTGTACTTCGCTTCGGGCTTGAGGACGGTCATCCGCACACTCTTGAAGAAGTCGGAAAGGAATTTAATGTTACCCGTGAACGCATAAGGCAGATAGAAGCTAAGGCATTAAGAAAGCTTCGCAATCCGGTAAGGTCAAAGCGTATCAAGGATTTCCTGCAATGATTTTCCTGCTTTGTGATTTAAGTGGATATGAATAAACGCAATTATCAAAAAGAACTTGATTTGCTTACAGAACAGTTTAAAGAGGCCGGGATACGCCCCGGTCTTCTTATGCACAGCTGCTGCGCTCCCTGTTCGTCATATGTTATGGGATATCTTGCAGAATATTTTGATATTACCATGTACTTTTATAATCCCAATATGGACAGTGTAATTGAGTATTATAAAAGAGCCGGGGAACTAAAGCGTCTTATCCGTGAAATGGGTCTGGGCGATCGTATAAGATGCGTTATAGCAGATTATGAGCCTGAAAGCTTTGAAAAAATAGCCGCAGGGCATGAAAAAGACCCGGAAAGAGGCGCAAGGTGTCATCTTTGCTACAGACTCAGACTCGAAAAGACAGCTGAGTACATGAGCAGACACAATGCATTGCATCCTGAAGATAAATATGACTTTTTTGCGACTACACTTACTTTAAGTCCTCTTAAGGATGCTGATGTACTTAATAATATAGCCGGGCAGCTTGCCGTGCAGTACAATGTAAAATGCCTTGCAACTGATTTTAAAAAGAAAGGCGGCTATCAGAAAAGCATAGAGCTTTCCAAAAAATATGAGCTTTATCGCCAGAACTACTGCGGCTGTCGATTTTCAAAAAATGAATGTAATACCGGGAGGGAAAAAATATGAGTGAACAATGTACACCTGTGGATTGTGAAAGCTGTGCTGCAGATTGCGCATCCAGAAAAGGAGAACAGACGGATTTTTCCGCACATCTTTCAAAGGGCTCATCAGTTAAGCATGTATATGCAATAATGAGCGGAAAGGGCGGTGTCGGAAAATCATTAGTTACCACCATGCTTGCAAGCGCATTTGCAAAGGCCGGATACAGTACGGCTATTTTGGATGCCGATATAACAGGACCTTCTATTCCCAGGGCATTCGGTGTTGATAAAGAAAGCCTTAAGGTAACTGCCGATGAACTTATGGTTCCCGTTAAAAGCAAGAGCGGTATAAGCATAATGTCTGCAAATCTGCTTCTTGAAAATGATACGGATCCGATAATATGGAGAGGCTCTCTTATAGCCTCTGCCGTAAAGCAGTTTTACGAGGAATCTCTGTGGCAGGATGTGGATTATATGTTCGTAGATATGCCTCCGGGAACCGGAGATGTTCCGCTTACTGTATTTCAGTCCTTACCGGTAGAAGGAATTATCATGGTAACAAGCCCTCAGGATCTTGTTTCCATGATTGTTGCCAAAGCAGTGAATATGGCTAAAATGATGCAAAAACCTGTAATAGGCATTGTCGAAAACATGTCATATTATATCTGTCCTGACTGCGGAAACAGGCACAGTATTTTCGGAGAAAGTCATATTGATGAAACCGCCTCCGAATACGGCCTTTCAGTTCTGGCAAAGCTCCCGTTGGACCCAAACATTGCTGAGCTTGTAGACAGCGGCAGAGCTGATGAAATAGATGTATCGGCTGTTAAAAAAGCAGTGGAGGATATCACGGCTATTTCTAAATTCGGCTAAGTAGTTTTTGCATATAAAACAGCCATGCCTGCGTGCTTGCAGGCACCACATAGTATAAAAGTCACGGATTGCTTTGGACTTGGAGTTTGGTATGAACAGAATACTTGTAGCAGGCGGAGCCGGTTATATCGGATCGCATATCTGTGTAGAGC
>CAVBSU010000043.1:2436-11552 GCA_963598245.1 Lachnospiraceae bacterium
GTTGTAGATAATCTCTATAATTCATCAATTCTGTCAATGATGAGGGTGCAGGAAATCACTGGGAAAAAGCTGACCTTTTTCAAGGCTGACTTCCTTAATAAAAATGAAATAGATTCAATCTTCAAGCTTGAAAAACCTGAAGCTGTCATTATGTGTGCAGGATATAAGGCTGTGGGAGAGTCTGTAAAAAAACCTCTTGAGTATTACTATAACAACCTTAATTCCCTGATGATAACCTGTGATGTCATGAGAAAAAACGGATGCAGAAATATTATTTTTTCATCATCCGCAACCGTCTATGGGGATCCTGCAGAAATACCTATTACAGAAGACTGTCCAAAAGGCGAGATAACAAATCCATACGGGCAGACCAAGAGTATGATCGAGCAGATACTTACTGATATTCACAAAGCAGACGAGGACTTTAATGTTATTCTGTTAAGGTACTTTAATCCTATCGGTGCACATCCGTCAGGTCTCATAGGAGAGGATCCTAAGGGAATTCCGAATAATCTGGTTCCTTATATAGCTCAGGTAGCCATCGGCAAGCGCTCTGAGGTACATGTTTTCGGAAATGATTATGATACACCTGACGGAACAGGAGTGAGGGATTATATACATGTAACAGATCTTGCCAGGGGACATGTCTGTGCCGTTAAAAAGCTTGAAAGAGGCGGCGGACTGTTTATCTATAATCTCGGTACCGGCAGAGGCTATTCTGTGTTAGAGGTGATAGAGGCTTATGAAAAAGCCTGCGGCAAGCCTATAAAAAGGGTTATCGATCCGAGACGCCCGGGAGATATTGCCGCCTGCTATTGCGATCCGGGAAAAGCCGAGGCTGAGCTTTTATGGAAGGCTGAAGCGGATATATATGAAATGTGCAGGGATTCATATAACTGGCAATCTAAAAATCCTGACGGATACGGAGAGTCCGAGCATGCGGATATGTGTCTTCTGCAGTGACTTTATCCGAACGCCAAAGTTTGAACTCACATACAGCCATATGACTGTAAAAGCACTATGATCATGAATGACATAATTATAATAGGCGGCGGAGCGGCAGGACTTATGGCTGCCTGCGCTGCCGCTGAGAATTCCGGCAATGTTCGCATTCTGGAAAAAAATGATAAATTGGGAAAAAAGATATATATCACAGGTAAAGGAAGATGTAATTATACCAATACCTGTGATTTTAATACATTTATAGATAATATTGTTTCAAACCCGAAGTTTATGTATTCTTCACTCAGAGCCTTTAATCAGTCTGATATGACAGATTTTCTGGAAGCCGAAGGATGCAAAACCAAAACTGAAAGAGGTAAAAGAGCCTTTCCTCTTTCGGATCATGCCTCGGATATTACCAGGGCACTGGAGCAGTCTCTTAAAAGAAACGGAGCCCGCATTGAGCTTAATACCAGCGTAATATCCGTAGAAACAGAATATACAGTTAATGATACTGAAGATAGAAGCAGTGATACGATTAAAAAAAGATTTAAAATAAAAGCACAGAAAAAAGACGGAAAAACAGTCTTATACCGTGCCGATTGTGTGATCATAGCCACAGGGGGCTTAAGCTATCCGTCTACCGGAGCTACCGGCGACGGATATAGCTTTGCAAAAAGCCTTGGAATTTCGGTCAGAACTCCGGTTCCAGCTTTAGTACCGCTTGTCACAAACGGAATATGTGATGAACAAAAAAAGCTACAGGGAGTAAGTCTTAAAAATGTAAGCATTTCGATTTTGGATACTGAAGAAAAAAAACTCCTCTATGAAAGTGAGACAGGAGAGCTTCTGTTTACACACTTTGGCTTAAGCGGGCCGCTTGTATTGTCTGTATCTTCACTTATAAGCAGCGGTATAAAGGCTGAAAATAAGTACAGCCTATCCATAGATCTAAAGCCTGCGCTTTCGGAAAAACAGCTTGATGAAAGAATACTGAGAGACTTTGAAAGTTCAACGAATATGAACATTGAAAATGCTCTGTCAAAGCTTCTCATCTCTTCACTGCGGCCTGTGGTATTGAAAAGATGCGGTATAGGCGAAAAGAAAAAGGTAAGAGACATTACAAGAGAGGAAAGACTTAAGATCGTTGAATGCATTAAAGGCTTTTCCTTTGACATTACCGGAACACGGGGCTTTGATGAAGCTATCATTACGCAGGGCGGGATAAATATAAAGGAATTGAATCCAAAAACTCTTGAAGCAAAAAAATGCAAAGGTCTTTATTTTGCCGGAGAAGTGATTGATGTGGATGCCTATACCGGAGGCTTTAATCTTCAGATTGCGTGGAGCACAGGACATGCGGCAGGTATGGCTGCGGCTCTGAAAGAGGCCTGACAGCTCAAAAAAACACAAAGCATTACAACAAAAAAGCGGAGGCATTTTTCATGGATGCATCTATTTCAAACGGCGGGATATATGCCGAAAACTCCATATTAAAGATACTGCTAAAAACAGCGCCGCCTATCATGCTGGCCCAGCTTATTCAGGCCATGTATAATATCGTTGACAGCTATTTTATAGGTATGTATTCGCAGGATGGTCTGACTGCGCTGTCTGTAATATATCCCATACAGCTTCTTATAATCGGAGCTTCCGTGGGAACAGGCACAGGCGTGAATATCCTCATGTCTCACTATTACGGCTTGAAGGATGACAAAAAAGCAAGTGCAACAGCAGGAACCGGTGTCATTATTTCATTTTTTCTGTGGATCATCATATCGGCCGTATGTATTATATTTATGAAGCCCTTTGTCAATGCCTCTTCTCAGTCGGAAAACGCAAGGCAAATGGCATACACCTACGGCTATATAGTGGGCGTAGGATCGCTTGGCATAGTCTCCGAAAGTATTTTCACAAAGATACTTCAGGCAGGCGGAAATATGAAGCTGCCGATGATAGCCCAGATAGTCGGAGCCGTAATAAATATAATATTTGATCCGATATTTATTTTCGGGCGCTTCGGTCTTCCTGAAATGGGTATAGCCGGTGCCGGAATAGCCAGTATAATGGGTCAGTTTGCCGCTGCATTTATCACAGGTGCAGTGGCGTTCAGAACACCGCCAAGTCTATCGACAGCCGGATACTGGACAAAGCGCATTTTCAAGCTTGGGTATCCGTCTATAATAATGCAGTGTTTATATACGGTTTATATTTCGTTGCTCAATTTTATTCTTGCAGGCTTTTGCGATGAGGCTGTCACGGTACTCGGACTTTATTATAAGCTTCAGACCTTTTTCTTTATACCGTTTTTTGCGCTGGAAACCTGTGTGGTTCCGATAATAAGCTATAACCATGCTCAAAAATTATACAAGCGCTGTACGCTTACATTTTGGGAATCTACCGGAATAGCTGCCGTACTTATGCTTATCGGAGTTTTCTGCTTTGAAGCTATTCCGGAGCCTCTCATGAGGATATTTACGGACAGCGACAAGGTTATAGAAATGGGAATCCCTGCATTCAGGCTTATAGGACTTTCATTTATTCCGGCAGTAACCTCATGGCTTTATCCGATTTTCTTTCAGGCCATAGGAAGAGATTATACAAGTTCATTTTTGTCTGTATTCAGACAGCTTATATGTCTTGTACCGATTTTTTATCTGCTGTCTGAAATCAGCCTTGAGTTCAGCTGGATGGCATTTGTTATTACGGAAATACTTGTAACAATAGTAGGTGTCTGCTTTTATATCCCGCAGGTAAACCGCTGGAAAGAGGCTGAGAAAAGCCAAAACAAAGAATTACATGAAAGGACTCTTAAATGAAGAATATCAGCATAGCCATAGATGGACCGTCCGGAGTCGGAAAGACAACTGCCTCAAGGCTTATAGCAAAGAAATTCGGATATATACATGTTGATACCGGGGCAATGTTTCGTACTCTGGGAGTTTTTTATGTCGAGAATAATATAGACATCGAAGATGAACGCAGGGTTGAAGAAGAACTTTGCAATATAAGCATTGACATAAAATATGAAGAAGACGGACAGCATATGTACTTAAACGGCACAGATGTCACAGGCAAACTCAGAACCGAGGATATCTCCCATGCAGCCTCAGTTATATCTCAGTATAAAGCCGTACGTTCAAAGCTCTTGGAAATGCAGAGAGAGCTTGCGTCAAAGAACAGAGTGGTCATGGACGGAAGAGATATAGGAACTGTGGTTTTGCCGAATGCCGAGGTTAAAATTTTTCTTACCGCAAGTCCCTTTGTACGGGCAAAGAGACGCTATGATGAGCTTTTAAGGACAGGAAAGCTTAAAGGCGCTTCTTTGGAAGATATAGAAAAGGATATAACAGAAAGAGATTACAGAGACTCTCATCGTGAGCTGGCACCGTTAAAGCCTGCAGAAGATGCGGTAACCATTGACACCTCCGAGCTTACCGCAGATGAAGTGGCGGAAAGAATAGCAGGTGAAATCAAATGGAGGTAAAGCTTGCAAAAACAGCCGGATTTTGTTACGGAGTTGAGCGTGCCGTCAATGCCGTTTATGAAGAACTTGAAAAAAGTAATTCCGATATTTATACCTATGGTCCTATTGTTCATAACGAAACTGTAATCTCGGAACTGAAAAAAAGAGGCGTAGGGATTATAGAAAATATAGACGAGCTGAGAAAAAAATGTGAAGACGGCAGTCTGAAAAATGCTACAGTCATTATAAGGGCACACGGTGTGGGGGCTGATGTAGCGGAGCTGTTAAGGGATGAACGCAATTCTGTAAATGTAATAGACGCTACCTGCCCCTTTGTTAAAAAAATACATGACATCGTAAAAGCGCATTACAGTGAAGGTGAAAAAATCATAGTAACCGGAACACTCACTCATCCGGAAGTGATGGGGATACTGGGGCAGATAAATAATGATGCGGTCGTGGTGGAAAATATTGAAGAAGCGAAGAGATTGTTACTAAAAAATGATGATAGATATTGTATTGTTTCTCAGACCACATTTAATTTACAAAAATTTAATGAAATTGTTGAATTTTTTGGGGAAAAGTTATATTATGTTAATGTTGTAAATACTATATGCAATGCTACACAACTTAGACAGAGGGAAGCTTATGAGTTAAGCCGGGAATGCGATGCAATGATCGTTATCGGCGGCAGAAATTCATCCAATACCGCAAAGCTTTATGATATCTGTCATAGAGCATGCGCAGCGACTTATTACATAGGATCTATAGAGGATTTTGATGAAGTTTTTGACAGTTCTGTACACTGCGTTGGTATTACGGCGGGGGCTTCAACCCCAAAAACCATTATTCAGGAGGTCCTAAAATATGTCAGAGATGAGTTTTGAAGATATGCTTAATGAGTCTTTCAAAACAATACGCGCAGGTGAGATTGTAACAGGAAAGGTAATCGATGTTAAACCTGAGTGCATTTTACTAAACATCGGCTATAAGTCAGACGGTGTAATTAACAGAAATGATTATTCTGCCGAGTCAGGTCTTGATCTTACGGAGGTCGTTAAGGTCGGAGATGAGCTTGAGGCCAAGGTAAGAAAGGTAAATGACGGAGAAGGTCTTGTGGTTTTAAGCCACAGAGATATTCTTACCGAAAAGAACAATCAGCGTATTCAGGAAGCATTTGATAACAAGGAAGTTCTTACCGGTAAGGTTGACAAGGCTGTTAACGGCGGTCTTTCGGTTGTGTATGAGGGAGTGCGCCTTTTTGTTCCGGCAAGCCTTGTTTCCGACAATTTTGAGAGAGATCTCACAAAGTATGTAGGACAGGATATCGAGTTCGTCATAACAGAGTTTAATCCTCAGAAGCACAGGATTATCGGTGACCGCAAGCAGCTTATTGTTGAACAGAAAGCCGCAGCTAAAAAGGCTCTTCTTGAGAGCATTAAGGAAGGCGATGTCATCGACGGAACCGTAAAGAATGTTACCGATTTCGGAGCATTCGTGGATCTTGGCGGTGCGGACGGACTTTTACATATTTCTGAAATGGGATGGGGAAGAACCGAGAGTCCGAAGAAGGCATTCAAATCAGGCGATACCATAAGAGTTATGGTAAAGAGCATAAGCGAAGACGGCAAGATTGCACTTACCCGCAAGTTCCCTGATGAGAATCCGTGGGTACTTGCTCTTACAAAGTATGCCGTAGGAAATACGGTTGAAGGTAAGGTTGCCAGACTTGCAGACTTCGGTGCATTTGTTAATCTTGAGCAGGGCATAGATGCTCTTCTGCATGTTTCACAGATTGCAAGCGAAAGAATAGAGAAGCCGGCAGATGTTCTCAAGGTCGGAGATATAATTAAGGCAAAGGTTACAGATCTTGATGCTGAGGCAAAGAAGATTTCCCTTTCAATAAAAGCGCTTCTTAATGAAGGAAAGAAGAAAGAGGCGGCTTCCAAGGAAGAGGATTCCGAGGTTGCCGATGTCTATACCGATACTGAGGAAGAGGTAAGCGAGGAAGAATAAGCAATTTGGCTTTGATTAAAAGGCTGTCGCATTAAGCGGCAGCCTTTTATTACCTACAGGTGCATCATGGAAATAGAACGAAAATGGCTTATAAATAGGCTTTCTGAGGAAACCAAAAGTTTTCCGCACGAAGAAATAGAGCAGTTTTATATAAGCACTGCTGATCCTGTTATAAGACTTAGAAGCTGCGGCAACAGATATTTTCTTACTGTAAAGGGCAGCGGAAGACTGAAAAGAGATGAATACGAGTTTGAGACAGACAGAAGCTATTATGAAAAAATGTCTTCAAAAAGTGAGGGAATAACCATTAAAAAGACAAGATACAGGCAGCCTGTTCTGTCTTCTCAAAAGGAATATATTGCAGAAATCGATGTGTTTAAGGGATACTATGAAGGCCTTATTTATGCAGAAGTTGAATTTGGGTCCGAGGAGGAAGCCATGGCTTTCATTGTTCCGGAATGGTTCGGAAAGGAAGTAACCTTTGAAAAGGGATATTCCAATGCAGAACTTGCTTTAGGATTGCTTCCGGATAAGTATCAAATGCCTGCGTGCTTGCAGGCACCACCTACTTCTCGTCTAAATCGGCGATCATTTTCACCTCACTGACAGCCAATGCAAGCTGAAGCTTGTTTTCCAGCCCGGTTTTTTGCAGCATGTTGGTCACATGAAACTTGACGGTGGACATTTCAATGCCCATCTCTGATGCAATACGCGGGTAAGACAGACCCCGAAGCAGATAACGCAGCACTTTCAGCTCTGTTTTTGTAAATTCCGTACTTTTTGCCATGCCGATCCGGACCGGCGGCGGTGCATCGGGAAAGATGTGTTCGCCGGACATCGTCTGCCGCACAATCTCCATCAGGCGGTTTTCAGTGGAATCTTTGTACCACAGACTGTCTGCCCCGGCTGATTTAGCCTTCTCCAAAACTGCGCTGTCGATGAGCGAGGTTACAATGATGATTTTTACTTTGGGATATGCGGTTTTAATATTTTTGACGGCAGTCAGTCCGTTCTCACGGTTCTGTGTCTGCACATCCATCAAAACAAGATCGACCTGGCTGACCCGGCATATCTCAACGGCCTGCTTTGCACCCGGAATGGATGCAATGATCTGATATCCGCCATCAACCGGAAAGTAGCTTTCCAGCAGACTGCGAATCATGGGCTGATCCTCAACAATCATTACTCTCATGCTCAGTTACCTCCTTTTCGGCAGTGTAAGAAAAAGCTTGAAGCGAGGGAGGCTTTGGATCTTCATCGTACCGCCTGCTTCTGCTACGCGGCGACGCAGCATGGAAAGACCGCCGCCCTCTCGAATTTCTTTCTTCGGCGGAATGCCGTTGTTGGTCAAAATAAGCTCTGTGTGTCCAAAGCTCTGCCCAAAGTGCACATACAGCTCTGTGCCATCGGCATGGCGGACACAGTTTGCTGCACATTCAGTGATTGCGAGTGCCGCGAGTGACCACATACCCGACATGTCGGAAACTTCTCCTTCTATCAGCACACGAACGCCCATTTCACTGATTTTACCAATCGTTGCTTCCAATGAGTCAGCCTTCGCATGCATCTGATTGGAGCGGTAAAGTACGGCGACGGCATGTTCAAAAAGTATCGCACTTTCCTTGAGTGACGCAAGTCCGCTTTGCCGGTGCAGTGCCCTCCGTACAGCGAGGATGCCATGTCCGATATCATCATGGATGCGCTGTTTCATTTCAAGTGTCTCTTCTTCGCGGATGATTTCCGGCATCTGCTCAAAAAGCCTTCGCAGCCTGTCATTGACATCTGCAAGCTTTGTATTTTCCTCGTTCAGCTCGGTCTGCCGCCGCATCAGTTCCGTCACATCGGCAGCAGTGACCTGAGTATATCGAATGCCAGCTTTTGTTGTTATTTGCTCCTGCGTAAAGCGCAGCGCGCTGCCGTCCGGAAAACGAAAAATCCGGAGCTTCGGTTCCAGACAGAAAATACCTTCGTGCGGTGTTTTCAGGGCGGACTCCAGCTCAGTAAGCGTCTGCATGCCATTTTTCTGCAAAATGCCTGCTATGGCAAGCATTCGGTGGTTGATGAGTCGCACAATGCCGTTTTTGTCAAAAAAGCATACTGCAATGGGGATGTGGTCAAAGCTCTCCTTGATTTTGTCCATATGCCTATACCTCGTTTTTTTCGCGGGTTAAATATAACATAAAAGTGCGGATTGCTCCGCGCTTACGCGCTCCCGCAATCACTTTTAGAGTAAACAACCATGCCAGCGTTTTTGCAGGCACCGCATAATATAAAAGTGCGGATTGCTTCGCGCTTACGCGCTCTCGCAATCCTGTCATGTATTCACATTCCGGGCTATCGCCCTACATGCTCATACATGGCAGCCCGTCCAATGGCTGTGAAGCTGGGCAAGCAAGCTTGCCTATCTTCACAGCCGCTGTCCGGGACTTTTAGAGTGATATATTGTAACCCATCCTCATCCTGCATCCATTCCAGCGCAGGAAATCGTTCCTTTAAGCCGCAGAGGGACTCTTTACAGGCTACACTGATATTAACCTCGATACAATCTCTGATTTCAACGGAGATTAGCAGTAATTCCAGGGATTCCAGCCCAGCCTCTGCGACTGTTTCAAACAGGTCATAAATCTGTGTAGCCTGCTCCATAGCGAGCAGGATTTCCCCGTATATGAGAGCTCTGCATTCCACACCGTAC
>CAVBSU010000044.1:0-10340 GCA_963598245.1 Lachnospiraceae bacterium
CGTTAATTATAGTTTTAATGTATGTTGTGCTGCTTTTTGGCATAAGCATCTATGTTTCAGGCAGTCAGAAAAAGAACAGAGACACAGATAATTTTCTGCTGTTTAAGGGCAAAAACAGCGCATTTGTTGTTGCAGCCAGCATTGCCGGTCTTGCCATAGGCGGTGCTTCTACAATAGGTATTGCGGAGAATGCATTCACAGTAGGACTTTCAGCAGGCTGGTATGATGCAGCATGGGCAATAGGTGCCGTTGTATCCGCCTTTCTTGCTGTCAGGTATCTGCGCAGAAGCGGATATTCCACAATCAGCGGACTTGTAAGCCGGCTTTACGGAGCAAAAACAAGCTTTATCATGGTTATAGCCATGTGCATAATACAGTCAGGCATTATTGCCCTGCAGTACAAGGCAGGCGGTTCCATTCTTGCCTCCCTGCTGCCGGATATATTTACGGTCAGGACAGGAACATTTTTTTCCTTTCTTATATTCATGGCTGTTGCAGTCATAGGAGGTATGGGAAGCGTTTCTCTCACAAATGTGCTGAACCTTATACTGATATATGTGGGGGTCATACTTGCAGCTGTTCTGGTGCTGTGGAATCATGGAGGCTGGGCTGCAATCAATACACTCACAACTGTGACGGATCCTGACACTCCGTACCTGAGTCTTACTGCAGGCATGGGCTGGATGGGCATCTTAAGCTGGATAGTGGTTATGATGGGCAATGCCAACGGAGTTCAGGGAGCCATACAGATAGGACTTACCGGCAAAACTGAGCGTTCCGCAATAACAGGATATCTGATAGGTGCCGCACTGATGGTGCCGGTAGGATTCATATGTGCTTTGCTTGGAGTTGCAAGCCGCGCACTCATGCCTGATGCTGAGGCTTCGGTCGCACTTCCGATTATACTTATGAGCATTCCGCCGGTGCTCGGCGGTATAACGCTCTCAGGTCTCTGGGCTGCAGATATGGGTACCGGATGCTCGATGATTATAGGACTTGCAACTACTGTCAGCAGCGATATTATACAGAAGCTCCCGGGTGTCAGGCTGGACACACATCAGCGCGTAAGGCTTAATAAGCTGATAGTAGTAATAAGCAGTATTGTTACTTATCTGATAGCTACACAGATGGGAGCAATATTGGGAGCTATGCAGAAGGCTCTGTCAATGGCCATAGGCACAGCCTTTATTGTTACAGGAGGACTGCTTTTTCCTGACTTTACGGGACGAAAATCCGGCTTTTGTACCATACTTGCTTCGATACTGTCCATAATCGCATGGAATCTGGTTCCGCAGCTAAAGCCTGTTTTCAACAACATAGGCTTCTTTATGCTTTCCGTGTGCGGAGTCGTGTTTATCGCAAGCAGCCTGCTTGATCCGGTCAAGGTTGGCGAAAAAAATAAGGTTTAGGTCATATATCCCATCGACCTTGAAATCTCCGGTGCGCATTCCTTCATCTTTCCTGCTGTGTACTCAATATTTTTATTTTCTGTATTTACAGAGCACCGGTATATCGCTATAATGACCTTTGTCAGGAATCTGCATGAAGCAGATATATAAAAAAGCTTTAAAGGACTGATAGTCCCGGATACAACCAACCTGTATATAAAAAGTATCACGAAGATACATTTCTCCCATGAAGGGAGAAGTGTATCTTTTGTGTTTTTCAGACATGCACCTTAAGCATATAAGGAGAAGGTTATGGAACTAAAGGATTTTTTTAAGGAAAATAATAAAATTGCGATTGCCTTTTCAGGCGGAGTAGATTCGTCGTATTTACTTTATGCAGCTGTAAAGGCAGGAACGGCTGTTACGGCATACTATGTAAAGGCAGCATTCCAGCCGCAGTTCGAGCTGGATGATGCTGTAAAGCTGGCAGAAGATGTCGGAGCCAAAATGAAGATACTAAGGGCAGATGTTCTTTCCTGTGAAGATGTGGTAAAAAATCCGTCCAACCGCTGCTATTTCTGCAAGCAGCAGGTCTTCGGCAATATATGGAGAGCAGCAAAGGAGGACGGATATACGGTTCTCTGTGACGGAACCAATGCCTCTGATGATACAGCGGACAGACCCGGAATGAAGGCACTCAGAGAGCTTACGGTAAAATCACCCTTAAGAGAATGCAATCTTACAAAGGATATGATAAGAGAGCTTTCCAAAAAAGCCGGACTTTTCACCTGGAATAAGCCATCCTATGCCTGCCTTGCAACAAGAATTCCGGCAGGTACAAGAATAACAAAGGAGGCTCTTGAGATAACAGAGGCGGCAGAAGGATATTTAGCCGGGCTTGGATTTTCTGATTTTCGTGTCAGAATGACGGCAGACGGAGGTGCCAAACTTCAGCTTAAGGAAGCACAGATACCGCTGCTCCTGGAAAAGCGGGCACAGATTCTTGAGAGACTTAAGAGGGATTATAAGGCAGTAACCTTTGATCTTGAAACCAGATAACTGATTCTGCCAAAAGCATGAAAAAAAGCCGTTTTTCAAAGGAAAAATAAGAATCATGAAGGGATTAGAAATATGAATACGGAGATAAAGAGAATCCTTGAGGATGTAAGAAATGGGAAAATGTCTGTTGAGGACGCAGAGCTTAAGATAAAAATGGAGCCCTTTTCCGACCTTGGATATGCAAAGATAGACCATCACAGAAAAATAAGGCAGGGGGCAGCCGAGGTTATATACGGAGCGGGGAAAACTCCGGAGCATATTACAGGAATTGTAAAAAATCTTAGGGAGCATGGCCACGATGCAATACTCATAACACGCATGGATGCAAAAAAGGCCGAGATTGTAGGAAAAGAGGTAGAGCTTGATTACCATGCTGACTGTAATATCGGTATAGTAGGGGAGCTTCCGAAGCCGGACGGAATAGGAAAAATAGTCATTGCTACAGGCGGAACCAGCGATATCCCGGTGGCAGAGGAGGCAGCGCTTACTGCCGAGATTTACGGCAATGAGGTTGTAAGGCTTTTCGATGTGGGAGTGGCAGGACTTCACAGGCTGCTTTCACACTCGGAGGAGCTTATGAGTGCCAGTGTCATCATCGCTATTGCAGGCATGGAGGGAGCTTTGGCAAGTGTCGTAGGCGGTCTTGCCGACTGCCCTGTAATTGCAGTGCCGACAAGTGTGGGATACGGAGCTTCATTTAACGGAATCGCAGCTCTGCTTTCAATGCTTAATTCATGTGCAAGCGGAGTATCGGTGGTAAATATAGATAACGGCTTTGGCGCAGGCTATCTTGCAAGTATGATAAATCACGAAACAAAAAGAGCATAATTACAGTGCGAGAACAGGAAACTAAAAATGGGGAAAAGGACATTATATTTAAATTGCGGAATGGGGGCAGCGGGAGATATGCTGACCGCAGCCCTGTATGAGCTTCTTGCAAAGGAGGAAAAGGCAGAGGCACTAAAAAAGCTTAAGGAGCTTAATATCCCGGGAGTAAGCTTTATACCTGAGCCTTCGGAAAAGTGCGGGATAGCAGGCACGCATATGAGCGTTGTTATAAACGGCACAGAGGAAGGAGAGGAGCAGCCTGCAGATAAGGCAGAGCCTTACGCAAAAGCTGACTCGGCAGATTTAAACGAAACGGCGGGGGAAAATGCCGGTGGCGGAGAAAATTCAGACAGCACAGCTTCCGCAGGGAAAAGTCTGAATCTTCCGCCTGTGATAAAGGAGCATTTCAGAGAGGTCTACAGAATAATCGGAAAGGCTGAAAGCAGGGCGCACGGTGTTCCGGTAAAGCAGATACATTTTCATGAGGTCGGAGAGCTGGATGCAATCGCAGATATTTCCGCAGTATGCATTCTTATGGAAATGCTTAATCCGGAGCAGGTCATAGCCTCTCCCGTCAATACAGGCTGGGGTCAGGTTCGCTGTGCGCACGGAATCATGCCGGTCCCGACACCTGCGACAGCCAATATCCTTAAGGGTGTTCCGATATATAATAACATGATAAAAGGCGAGCTCTGCACGCCAACCGGCGCGGCGCTTTTAAAGCATTTTGTAACGGAGTTCGGGCCTATGCCTCAAATGAAGGTGAAAAGGATAGGCTATGGCATGGGAAAGAAGGATTTTGAAGCGGCAAACTGTATCGTAGCCATGCTTGGAGAAACTGTTTAGATTTAAGAAGACGGAGCAGGATATGAGTGAAAACAGCAACAGCATAAAAAACGGTGGCAGTATGGAACCTAATGACAATATAATAGAGCTCTCGGCAAATATAGATGATATGAGCGCGGAGGAAATAGGCTTTGCCTTTGAAAGACTTCTTGAGGCAGGAGCGGCAGATGTTTATGCGATCCCGGCTGTTATGAAGAAAAACCGCCCCGCCACCATTCTCAATGTTCTCTGCAAGGAAGAAAAAAGAGATGAAATAATAAGGGCCATATTCCTTTATACGAGAACCATAGGCGTAAGAGAAAAGCTGATGGAGCGTTACATACTTGATAGAAAGTTTTATACCATAAATACGCCTGACGGTGATGTTCGTGTAAAAAAAGTTTCGGGATACGGAGTTGAGAGAGAAAAGCCTGAGTATGATGACCTGTGCAAAATCGCAAAAAAACGCGGAATAAGCATTGACCAGGCAAAAAAGTACACTGAAAAATATGTAAAATAAAAAAGGGTCAAAAGTCTTTATGCAGGCAGGAAACAGCGATGCTTAAAGACTTTGGCCCATATATCAAATCTATGCCATATGCAGCACATTCAACAGAAGTATCCATGCAAGACCGTAATAGGTTATAACGGCAACCAGATCATTGACAGTGGTGATAAGAGGACCCGAGGCAACAGCCGGGTCTATTTTTACGGCATGGAAAAAAATCGGTATCAGTGTGCCGACAGTGCTGGATATCGCCATGGCTGCCATGAGTGAAAAGGAAACGCAGGCTGAAATAGGTACGGCCTGAGCTGTCGGTGACTGCTTTAGGATAACAAGATAAATCCCTACAAAAATAAATGCCAGAAGTCCCAGAAGTAGTCCGTTTATGAATCCGACACGGGTTTCCTTAATCACAAGATGCAGCTTTTCACCGGGCTTAAGATCCTCGTCAGTGAGCACTCTGATGGTGACAGCAAGAGACTGAGTGCCGACATTGCCCGCCATATCCAAAATGAGCGACTGAAAGCACATGACGATGGGAACAGCTGCAACGATTGCCTCAAATTTCCCCACAACACCCGAAACTATAAGTCCCAGAAAAAGCAGCACTATAAGCCATGGCATGCGCTTTTTTATACTGTCCTTAGTCGGCTCGTACAGATCCTCCTCCGAGGTAAGACCGCCGAGCTTTGCATAATCCTCACTGAGTTCATCGTCCACGGCTTCTATAATATCCTGAGCCGTGATGACGCCTATCAGCTTTTTTTCGTCATTTAATACGGGCAATGAATCTTCGGCGTAGTCTTTTATATCCTCGATGCATGCGCTTATCTTATCATGGTCGCCAAGATAAGGGTAGGAGGTGGAAATTATATCCTCCAGACTGTCGTTTTCTCTGGCAATGATAAGGTCCTTAAGCTCAATGGCACCGTAATATGTTCCGTCATTTTCCACTGCGTAAAGTGTGGAGATATTATCATTGTCACCGGCTTTAAGAATGAGCTCCTTTGTAGCCTGACGGATAGAAAGCCCTCTGTTGAGCCTGATGAAATTGGTCGTAATCATGCTTCCGACCTCATCCTCGCCGTAGGATCTTATAAGCCGTACATCATCTCCGGCATCGCTGTCCAAAAGTGAAAGAAGCCTCGCAGCTGCGGCCGGGTCCATTTCGTCAAGAATATCCGCAGCATCGTCCGAATCCATACAGGAAATGATTTTGGCGGCACTTTCAAGGCCAAGCTCTCTTAAATATTTGCTGATATCCTCAGGCTCGATATAGCACAGAATATCAGCCACGCGTTCAGCTCCGAGCAGCGGATAAAGCTTTTTTCTTTCCTCAAGGGTCAATGCCTCGAAAGCCTCGGCTATGTCATTTTCGTGATAATCCGAAATCAGACCGATAAGCTCAGACCGGCTGTGCTTTCCGCGAAATATCTTTAAGAGCTCTGTTACATAATCAGGCTTTATAACTTTATTGTTCATCATAGCCATACCTCCTTTTCCCTGGAAAATACAGTCACTGCCGCAATGTATTTATGTTTAATTTGCCAATACAGACTATGCGCTTAAAGCCTGTAAGTCAAGTGAACTTTTTGTGTTTATCGCACATTTTTCTTTTAAGAAACGAATTTGTCATTCACAGTTTTGCCGATATCAAATTTATGTGATGACGAAACGGATGAAAATGCGTATAATAACTGAATGTGTTCAGCCGAAAGAAAAAGCTTTACATCACTATTTTAAGGCATCACGATATATAAAAATACGGAGAAGGTAATCTTATGGAAAATATAAATAAAGCTTCAGAAACAGATAAAAGAAACAGAAACGGACGCAACGCCGTAGTAGCAGGGATGCTCTCTGCGGTAGCTTTTATTCTCATGTTTATAGAAATACCTTTGCCGATGATTATACCGTCTTTTATAAAGATGGACATATCGGATCTTCCGGCACTTCTGGGAGCCTTTTCTTTAGGGCCTGTTTACGGAGTTATCATAAGTCTTCTTAAAAATGTTCTCATCGGGCTTATCAAGGGAAGTTCGAGTGCATGGGTCGGAGAGCTTAGTAACTTCATACTGGGCGCAGTATTTACATTTCTTGCAGGTCTTATATATAAGAACCATAAAAACAGAAAGGGTGCCATAACAGGAGCGGTTGTGGGCGCGGCTGCCATGGCACTTATAAGTCTTCCTTCAAATTATTTTGTGGTTTATCCTGCCTATGTAAAGTTTTACGGGCTTCCAATGGAGGCCATAATCGGCATGTACAAGGTAATACTTCCCTATGCCGATACACTCTTTAAATGTCTGGTCATATTCAACATTCCGTTCACCTTTATAAAAGGCATGATAGATGTTGCCATATGCTTCATTATCTATAAGCCGCTCTCACCGATACTTCACGGAAGAAAGATCTGAAGAAGCCGCTCAGTAATTATCTATGCCCCAAAAATAGTGCATGCAGGCAGCATCATGCTGTTTATCATAATCGGCGCCGATATTATTGGCATCAAAGGCGATTCCGTCCATAGGAGACATTCTTAAGACGGAGTGCGCCCACTTATAGTTGCATTGCAGAAGCCAGTCATCAGGTATATTATCAAGAGGAAAGGCACCTACCACATATGCGGCTATGCTGTGTACATAGTCCTCGTTCCACTCATATTCGTCAGGAGCCTGAAGTATCTCAAGACCGCCTTTTGAAACCTGAAATATATTATTATCCAGATCTATAACATATCTGAAACGATTGAGCCAGCCCGGAAGAAAAGAAGCATAATCCACGACATATTTGAACCCGTCAGAAAGAACCTTTACGGGATCTTTGGTATATTTAAGTGTATCAGTCCATGTGAGGTCTTCCTTCCAAAGCTCACCCGGGATATATTTCTTAAAAGCCTCAATCTGCTCTCCGGTCATTGGCGAATCCTCATCAACCAGAATAAGGGAATCATACAGCAGGTTCAGCTCATCTGCAGATTTGCTTTTAAGAAACTTTACAAGCCTTTTTCCGAGACTGTCCAGCTGTGCATTTCTGTGACAATAAACAGATTTAAGCCTTCCGTTTTTAATAAAGTTTATGGAACCCTTTTTAGACATATGTGCCTCCAAAATGATTTTCATAATTTGTTCTTAATTATCCGGTTCCTTTTAATTAGTACACCGGGACAACAGGCATCTGTGATTATTTGACCGGCTTTCTGGATTCCGCCGTAAGACCGTAGTAGTCAAACGGTGATGTCTCTGCAAAGCCTGAAACACCGACTGCAAGCACGGTCTTTTTATTGAAAAGTCCCACATAGCCGTACATATTATTATCGATGGTAATCTGAACAATTTCGTTGGCAAGCTCTGCTCTCTTTTCATGATCCGGTTCATATTCAAGCTTATTTAAAAGTTCCTCAATCTCCGGCATATCATAGCCGCAGCAGTCAAGATATCCGCCCTTTCGGAGGAGCGAATCCAAAAAGTAATAAGGGTCACCGGTCTTATCGGCAATCATACAGTAAAAGCCGATATCAAAATCTCCGCTGGAAATGTACTGGTCAGGATTTTCAACCTCCAATATGGAACTGTCGACTCCGGCAGCTGCAAGCTGCTGCTTCATTACTACGGCAAGCGTATCCAGGAAACGGGAGCCTCTGGAATAGGTTGAAAGATTGATAACAAGCTTCTGTCCGTCCTTTGCATAAAAGCCGTCAGCACCCTTTGTATATCCGTCAGCCTCAAGAACTGACTGTGCAGCCGCCACATCAGTTTCCGGAACAGTCACCTTACCGTAAGGAACATTGACACTGAAAGGACCTACTGCGGGGCTGGTTGCACCTGCGAGGAAGGATGACATTTCATGTTTATCTATTATGAGGTTTATGGCTTTTCTTACGCTCTCCGGAAGACGCGCATTTATCATATAGTACTGAAGTCTGGCACCCGGCGTTATTACGAGATGATAGAGATCCGGGTTGGCCTCGAATATTTCAGCTGCCGATGATGAAACATTGGGATAGAGATCTATCTCACCGTTCTGCATGGCCATGAGTCTGGACTCATCATCTGAAATATGGAGGATATTTGCACCTGCAAGAACAACATCTCCGCCCCAATAATTTTCATTTCGCTTCACGGATATATCTCCGGAGGCAGAATCAAAGGAATCCACGACGAATGGTCCCGTACAGATGGGAGCGTTCTCAATATCTGTTGTATCATCCAAATCCACTATACTTACGGAAGGATCTGCAAGGTCATTGGGCATTGTAACATAGACCTGCGGTGTGGTTATCTTTACGGTCTTTTCATCGGCTGCCTCAAGCTGCCAGTTATTGACAGAAGAAAAGCGCGAGTTTACCTCTGCAACACGCTGAAGATTTTTAATTACCATTTCAGCCGTCACGGCATCACCGTCTGAAAAGCAGATCCCGTCCTTTAATTTTATGGTCCATGTGGTATCTTCAAGCTCTGCTGATTCTGCAAGCCAGGGCTGTACGGAGAAATCGTCAGCTATCTTGAATAATGCTTCGTTGAAGCCATAGGTGCAGTCATTCCATCCGAAATATTCCTTATGAGGATCAAGATTTGTATTTCCCGTGCTTTGAGCTACTTCCATTATTGCATCGGTTACGGCGGGCAGCTCAGTATCGGATTTTGTTTCGGCATCGGCAGAAGCCGTACCTGCTGACGGGCTGCCGCTGCATGCTGTAAGAGATATATATACGGCAGAAGAAAGAAGTAATAAACACGCTGTTGCTTTTTTCATGAACTTGAACCTCCTTGATATAATTTTTTTCAGATTGCCGCAGAAAGGTGCGAGGCAATCCGGTATCAGCTGTGGTCAAATATTTTTGACACAAGTTTCTTATAAGGTATCATAAGAAAAAAATTCAAGCAATAAAAAATATGTGCAAAATAAACAAATATATGATAAAAAAATACTTATTTATATTAAATATAACAAATAAATCACAACGCAGTAATCACAGAATAAAAACAATCACAAGAAGAATAGGTGTTTTTAGTGAAAGATTACCGATTTGTATATAAATAAAAAAATTTTTCAAAATAAAGCTTGCATTTATCTGTTTGATATGTATAATGAAATCAACAGTTAAACAATCATTCAAATGTTCAAAAGAATATTTTTAATCTTACAAAAAAGGAGAACGAAAATGAAGAAAAGCTACAAGATTGAAGTTGACTGCGCTAACTGTGCCAACCTTATGGAGGATGCTGCCAAGAAGACCGCAGGAGTTAAGGATTGTGTTGTAAATTTCATGACCCAGAAAATGAATGTTGAGTTCGATGAGGGCGCTGATGTTGCTTCTGTCATGGACAGCGTTGTAAAGAACTGCAAGGCAGTTGAAGAGGATTGTGAAATATTCCTTTGATTTCAGATAATCAAATTAAGGATCACAGTCATATAAAAGCTGTGTTTTCGGAATCATAGAAGATTAGAGCTGACTGTTGATAAAATCACCGGTCAGCTTTTTACTCTAAAAGTGTTGACGAATACAAGAGCAGACTGCATGCCTGCATGCAAGGATGCTATTGTATTTGGCAACCTGCCATGTATGAGTAAGTAGCGCGACAGCGCGGATTACGAATACATGGTAGGATTGCGAAAGCGCGTAAGCGCGGAGCAATCCGCACTTTTATGTTATGTAATGCTCGCATGCAAGGATGCTATTGTATTTGGCAACCTGCCATGTATGAGTAAGCAGCGCGACAGCGCGGATTACG
>CAVBSU010000045.1:0-3950 GCA_963598245.1 Lachnospiraceae bacterium
CTTGCATGCAAGCATGCAGTCTGCTCTTGCATTCGTCAACACTTTTAGAGTAAAAAATGATGCTGTGGTTAAAAGCATCCCCGGCAACAGGCAGCATAGCTGCAGAAATTACAAATAAGAGAGGAGTATGTCTTGGGAACAGACAGCATAAAGATAATAGCCAACAACAAAAAAGCTTATCATGATTATTTCGTAGACGATACCATTGAGGCAGGAATTGAACTTTTCGGAACAGAGGTGAAATCTATTCGAATGGGACATTGCTCTGTAAAGGAAGCATTTATAAGAGCGGACAGGGGCGAGCTGTTTGTTGAAGGCATGCATATAAATCCTTATGAGAAAGGCAATATTTTCAATAAGGATCCTTTGAGGAGCCGTAAGCTTCTCATGCATAAAGCAGAGATAAATAAGCTTATGGGCAGAATTGCCGAAAAGGGAGTTACTCTCATACCGCTGGAGGTTTATTTTAAAGGTGCAAGAGTGAAGGTTAAGGTTGGTCTTTGCCGCGGCAAAAAGCTTTATGATAAGAGAGAGGATATGGCAAAGAAGGATCAGCGAAGAGAGCTTGAAAGAGAATTCAAATCGACAAATATACATGTATGACGCAATACAGGAGAATATATAATAATGGCTACCGTAATACTTAAAAAAGGCGAGGGCAGGACTATAAAGGTCGGCGGTGCCTGGATATTTGACAATGAAATAGATAAAACAGAGGGAGAGTTTGAAAACGGAGACATTGTAAAAGTTGAGGATTTTGACGGCTTTAAGATGGGGGCAGGCTTTATCAATGTCAATTCCAGAATACGCGTACGCATGCTTGCAAGATGGCGCGACAGCATAGATGATGAATTTTTAAAAGAGCGTGTGCGTGCTGCCTGGGAATACAGAAAAAAGACTGTGGACATAAGCTCATGCAGAGTTATATTCGGGGAGGCAGACTTTCTTCCGGGGCTTACTGTTGATAAATTTTCCGAGGTGCTTGTGGTAGAGTCTCTGGCACTTGGAATTGACAGACTTAAAATAAAAATCATAGATTTTTTAAAGGAGATAATGCTTGAGGACGGTATCAGAATAAGGGGAGTCTATGAAAGATCTGACGCTTCGGTAAGAAAAAAAGAAGGAATGGAGCCTTATAAGGGTTTTATCGGAGAACCGTTTGATACGGAGGTGGAAATAGAAGAAAACGGTATAAAATATCTTGTAGACATTAAGGACGGACAGAAAACAGGCTTTTTCCTTGACCAGAAATATAACAGAAAGGCAATACACGGTATTTGTAAAGGAGCGGAGGTTTTGGACTGCTTTACTCATACAGGTTCATTTGCACTTAATGCAGCTTATGCAGGAGCGAAACATGTAACGGCAGTTGATATTTCGGAAACGGCCATAGCCATGGCAAAAAAGAATGCAGAGCTTAACGGAATGTCTGACAGGATAGACTTTGTAACTGACAATGTTCTGGATCTTCTTCCGAAGCTTGCAGCAGACGGAATGCAATATGATGTTGTGATATTAGATCCGCCTGCATTTACCAAATCCAGAGAGGCTACAAAAAAAGCAATAAAAGGATATCGCGAAATAAATATGAAGGGCATGAAGCTGGTAAAAAACGGCGGATTTCTTGCAACCTGCTCATGCTCACATTTCATGACAGAGGAGCTTTTCAGGAAAACCGTAAAAGAAGCGGCGCATGCCGTTCACAAACGCTTAAGACAGGTTGAATTCAGAACACAGTCACCGGATCATCCCATACTTTGGGCGGCGGACGAATCGTATTATCTGAAGTTTTTCATATTTCAGGTTGTGGATGAGCTGTAAAAAAGTTTCACAGTTCAGTCATAATACTTAAGAAAAAAGCAGAGAAAATGCCTGATATTCTGCTTAAAGTGCTTGCATGTAATCGGTGTTTATGCTATTTTTATGAGGCATGTGCGAAACGCATATGCCTTTTGTGTGCGTAAAGCAATACGCAGGTTACCAGTAAACATGCCGTATCAAAAAGTGATGTGAAGGTGCCTTTAAAAAGGTCTCATACCATGATAAGGCAGACGCTTAAAACCAAGGAGGAACAAAATGAGCGTTATTTCCATGAAGCAGCTTTTAGAGGCCGGAGTACATTTCGGTCATCAGACCAGAAGATGGAACCCTAAAATGGCTCCATACATCTATACCGAGAGAAACGGTATCCACATCATCGATCTTCAGAAAACAGTCGGAATGGTAGGAGATGCCTACAATGCACTTAACAGAATTGTAGCAGAGGGCGGTTCTGTTCTCTTTGTCGGAACAAAGAAGCAGGCTCAGGATGCTGTTGCTGTTGAGGCAGCACGCTGCGGAGAATTCTATGTAAATGAGAGATGGCTTGGCGGAATGCTCACAAACTTCAAGACCATCAGATCAAGAATAGAAAGACTCAAGGCTATCAGAAAGATGGCTGAGGACGGAACCTTTGATGTGCTTCCGAAGAAGGAAGTAATCAACATCAAGAAGGAACAGGAAAAGCTTGAGAAGAACCTCGGCGGAATCGTTGAGATGAAAGAGCTTCCTTCAGCTATATTTGTTATAGATCCGAAGAAGGAGAGAATCTGCATTCAGGAGGCTCATGCACTCGGAATCACTCTTATCGGCATGTGTGATACAAACTGCGATCCGGAGGATTTGGATTATGTAATTCCTGGCAATGACGATGCAATCCGCGCCGTAAAGCTTATCGTTTCAAAGATGGCCGATGCTGTTATAGAGGCTAAGCAGGGCGATGAGGCTTATGTTGAAGAGCAGGAAGCTGTTGCGGATGACGAAGAAAAGAGCATCGAGGAAGTTGCTGCTGAAGAAGAATAAGTCTTAAGAAGCATTGACATAAACAGTTTAAATATACAGGAGGAAAAAACCATGGCTATTACAGCTGCACAGGTAAAGGAACTCAGAGAGATGACCGGTGCCGGCATGATGGACTGTAAGAAGGCTCTTACAGCATCAGACGGCGATATGGATAAGGCTATAGACTTCCTTCGTGAAAAGGGACTCGCAGGCGCTCAGAAGAAGGCCGGAAGAATCGCAGCAGAGGGTGTTGTCACAACAAAGATTACTCCATGCGGTATGAAGGGAATTGTTCTCGAGGTTAATGCTGAGACAGACTTCGTTGCAAAGAATGAGAAATTTCTTAATTATGTATCGGAGATCGCAGATCAGGCACTTAATTCACCGGCGGCAGATATTGACGAGTTTTTCAATGAAAAGTGGAATCTTGATGAGTCCATGACTGTAACCGAAAAGCTCAGCTCAATGATTTCAATCATCGGCGAAAATATGAAGATCAGAAGGTATGAGATCGTAAAGGAAGAGGCCGGTTTTGTACAGTCATACATCCATGCCGGCGGAAAGATTGGCGTGCTCTTAGATGTTGCCTCAGATGTGGTAAATGATGAGATAAAGGAAATGGCAAAGAATGTCTGCATGCAGGTTGCAGCGCTTAAGCCGCTTTATGTATCTGATGCGGAGGTTGACGCTGATTATATCGCAAGAGAGAAGGAAATCCTTCTTGCTCAGATAAAGAATGATCCTAAGGAAGCTGCAAAGCCGGAGAAGGTTATTAACGGCATGATAGAGGGTCGTATCAAGAAAGAGCTTAAGGAAATCTGTCTGCTTGACCAGGTTTATGTAAAGGCAGAGGACGGAAAACAGAGCGTAAAGGCTTATATTGAGTCGGTTGCAAAGAAGAATGGTGCAAATATCGAGATAAAGAAGTTTGTTCGTTATGAGACCGGAGAAGGCCTTGAGAAGAAGGAAGAGAACTTTGCAGAGGAAGTTGCAAAGCAGATGGCAGGCAACTGATTGGCTTGAAGCACAATAATATCATTTAAAAGACCGCGGGAGCACATTCCTGCGGTTTTTTATTGTGCGCCTGGCGGCGCACGTTTCTAACGGGTGAAAGTCCCGAATCCGCCCGA
>CAVBSU010000045.1:3960-10261 GCA_963598245.1 Lachnospiraceae bacterium
TTTCAGTTTTTATTGCAGTATGCAGGCGCAGGAATTAAAATGTATGATATTATGGTCAAAAGCTTTAATAACCTGTGTGTTTTTAATGCGTGAGGTAAAATGCTTCCGGCATCGGAACCATCAATGTGTAAAGAAAATAAAAGGGAAAAACATAATGTTGAAAAGTATAAGAGTATGGCTTATTTTTGCAGCTTTTGCAGCTGTTTGCCTTATGGTTCACTCTTTCAAATATAATGACGGACTGATATCATTTCTTCTGGCTCATCGTACTGAAGAACACCAGAATGACGGACATGGAAAGCTTTTAAAGGTCGGAGTCAGAGACGATATTACAAACTTCAGCTTCTATAATTCGATAACCGGAAAATATTACGGACTCGAAGATGAAATTGCGGATGAGCTTGCAAGGCGCATGGGATATGATGCAGCTGAACTGATAACGGTTAATCCCGTCAAAAGAGTCGAGCTTTTAAATAAAGGAGAAATTGATGTTGTAATAGGCTTATATTCGATTACGGATGAGCGCAGCAAAGAGGTTGATTTTTCACCCGTGTATTATACTGATAATGTTCAGGTTATTGCGGAAAAAACCGCCAACTTTATGTCTCTCGGTGAACTCGAAGGGAAAAGTATTGCCGTATTAAACGGCAGCACTGCGTCAGAGGAGCTTTCAAAAGTGCTTGTTGAAAACGGTATCTTAAGCAGCAGCTCCGAAATAGAATTATTTTTGTCGTTTAATAAAATGGACAGCTATAAAAATATGTTTGATGCGCTGGAAATAGGGAATGTTGATGCAGTGGTTGCAGACGGAGCCATAGCCTCTCACTACATGAACGAAGACAGAATAATACTTCATAATCTCGGAACAACCTCATATGCCGCCGCTACAAAAAAAGGTTCTCTGCTTACGGACAGCGTGGCATCTTCCATGCAGGATATGCTTAATGACGGAACTATTAAAAGAATAGAAAAGGATTGGGGCTTTTAACCATGGAAAAAATGCTTAGGGAGAAAAAGCTTTTGCTTATATGCATTAACCTTATCGGTTTTGCAGTTGCGGCTCTGGTGCTTTTGAATGTACAGATAAGCACCGTTGAAAGTCATTGGAATGAAAGGCTGATAAATAAACGCTATGAAATAGAACAGAATGTTAAAAACGCAGAGTCTCTATCGAATAAGATAGAGAAATATTACGACGAAACCTATACTTCAAAGGCAAAAACAGCGGCTTTCATAATAAAGCATTCGGAGCATCTGACATCTGATAATTTTTACCTTTCAAATCTCAGAGAAAGACTTGAAGTCACCAACCTTTTTATAGCTGACAGAGACGGCAGCGTGCTTTTCTATGCCTCGCTTCCTGTATCAGCCAATATAAACAAGAACAGATTTAATGAGCTCAGAACAGTTTTTCTTACTGACAAAACAGATGCCCATTCAGAACCGTTCGAGGTTGATTTCAATAACTCCGTCAGACGATATTATGCGGCTAAAATTGATGATAATACAGAGGTTATAGTCGAACAGAATCCGGAAGAGCTTAAGAAAAATCTGGAGCTTATAAATTCTCATGACAGTGTTTTAAAAAAAATAAAGGTCGGTGTCAACGGCTTTGTCTTTTCAATATCCGCAAATGATTATACCTTTAATTATTATCCTGCCAATACTGAGCTTACAGGTACCGACGCGCTCGTTTCAGGGATCCATCTTGAAAAACTCAGAGACGGATATCTCGGCTGGATGCATGTAGATGACAGGGTTTATTACAGCAGTGTTTTGCTGGATGCCGAGAATAATACCTTTTATATCAGCGCAGTGCCGATGAACGAAATAATAAGATCTTCATTCATATCAGGACTCGCCATATTACTCATTCTTTTGATGATTTCTTCTGCACTGTCAGTGTATACCTATTACATAATAGATGACAGCGCAAAAAAATATCAGAACTTTAAGGATAAAAGTGACGGATTTACGGATCACAGGCGTATGACTATCTGGGCAGAATCTGTCAGAAGAGCCGGCATAATGAATATATTGGGCTTTGTTACATTTGTACTCTTATGCGTATATGTCCAGGCTCTCTTTTCCATATCAAATGACTCCATAAGCAATTTGGCAACATCAGAGGATATAAAAAATACTGTTTATGAGAATGAGGAATTTGATAAAGAATTTGAAGCTGCATCTGACACGAATTATCTTAATAAATGTGAAATGGCGGCATATCTTCTGGGCAATGCACCGGGGCTTAGAGACAAGCAGGCGCTGGCTGCCTTATCCAATGCCCTTGATGTATATGCCATTTATATTTTCGATGACGACGGAAATATAGTTGCCTCAAGCTCAGGATATGAAAAGTTCACATTAAGTGATGACCCCGGTTCACAATCTTATGAATTCAGGCGACTCTTAAACGGAACAGACTATGTTATTCAAAAGCCTCAGCCTGACGATCTTACAGGGAGCATATTTCAGTACATAGGCGTGGCTATTAAAAATTCCGAGGGCTACAGCGACGGATTTGTACAGATAGCTGTTTCACCGGAAAAGCTGGACGAGTTAAAAAGCACCACCGGTATGCAGACTGTACTCAAGGATGCCCAGAACGGAATTAACGGGCGTATTTTCTCAGTAGATAAGGAAACACTTACCTTCAGCTATTTTCCGGATGATAAATATATCGGAAGACAGGCTTCGGATTATGGTGTCAAGGAGGAATACTTAAGAGACGGATATGAGAATTATATTTCAATAGACGGACAGAATTATTTTGGAAAGGTTATAGAAACAGACAGTGAATTCGTGTTCGTTCTGTTAAAAAATAACGGAAGCGTATTCAGCGGATTTAATGAAAGCACCATTTATATGGCTCTTATAGCGCTTATAATAAGCCTGTCTGTTTTCTCTGTTCCTTACTGTGAACGCTATGAGTCCATGAGGAAGGATTTCAAAGAGGCAAAGGACGAAAGACAGGATATCGCAGACGGCAATGAAAATGAAGAAAAAAACTTCAATGTAAACATAAGCGGTGTTGATAAATCCACTCAGCCTGTCTCAAGCAGATGGTCGCTTACAGCCTTGTCCTGGACAGAAATGACGCCGGAGGAAAAGCTGTCATTTATATGTCAGGTTTATTATATGACAGTTGCATGTATGATATGCATTCAGGTTTCCTTCGGCAGAAATTATCTGGATGAAAATTCAATAATATTGTATATCATAAATAAACAGTGGGAGAGAAGTTTTAATATATTTTCAATTACGGCAGCCATAATGTTTATCAGTAATATGAGCGTATTTTTACTGTTTTTCAGGTCAATGCTCAGATCCCTTGCAAAATCGCTCGGTTCAAGGGGCGCTACCATATGCCAGCTTTTCAGAAGCTTTATAAAGTATATAACATGGGTAGCGATTATTTATTACTGTCTTACTCTTTTTGGCGCCAACCCCAGAGCACTCTTAGCCTCTGCAGGGCTCCTTACCGCCGTTATCGGTTTTGGCGCACAGAATGTCATAGGGGACATACTGGCAGGTCTGTTTATCATTTTTGAGGGTGAATTCAGAGTAGGTGATATTGTAACAATTGGTGAATGGCGAGGCAAGGTGCTGGAGATAGGTGTACGCACCACAAAAATTGAGAGTACCGGAAATGATGTTAAAATCTTTGCCAACAGTTCTGTTACCGGCGTAATAAACATGACCAGCCGCAGATCCCGCGCAATAATACATATAGGGATAGATTACGGAGAGTCTTTGGAGAGAGTCGAAGCAGTTCTTGCAGAGGAATTGCCTAAGCTTAAGGGAATAATTCCGGGTATAATTGACGGCCCCATCTATTCAGGTGTCAGTTCTCTGGGAGAGTCAGCTGTAATTATTGAAATTCTTGCATATTGTGAGGAAGAAAACAGGCTGGGCCTGGAATACAAGCTGAATCGTGCTGTTAAGCTTATCTTTGATGAGCATGAAATTGCGATTCCGTATCCGAATATTACGGTTAACGAACCACAGCCGGCAAAACAGGCAACCTGGGTCGAAAAATACAGGGCTGAAAAATTTGTCAATGAGCAGTCCGCAAAGTCAAAGGATGCAAACTCAAAAATTGTTGACCACAGCTGATATCTGAGATTTTTGCATAGTCAAAACTCAAAAGTATGTTATGCCGGATAATAATGGCAGTATTTTTGTAGCTTTTGACCCGAATATCATTGTGTGATATAATTTCATACCTGTATGGCTTAAGTTTTTTGTTGGAAATCAGGTAAAGAAACGAGACATTGACCACAAAAAATAACTACAGCATATTTTTAAGGAGCAGAAAACATGGCTGATGAGATATTAAAGGCAGG
Organism: Lachnospiraceae bacterium; assembly: GCA_963598245.1. Taxonomy (GTDB): domain Bacteria; phylum Bacillota; class Clostridia; order Lachnospirales; family Lachnospiraceae; genus Avilachnospira. The sequence continues at coordinate 8,310 of CAVBSU010000045.1, forward strand.
CAGCGAAGAGGCTGTTTCAAAGAATTTTATTGAAAGAGAAATTGACAAGGATCTTGCGGAAGGAGTGTATGACCATGTATGCACGAGATTTCCGCCGGAGCCAAACGGCTATCTTCATATAGGGCATGCAAAGTCCATAATTCTTAATTCAGGGCTTGCCGAGGAATATCGGGGTGATTTCCATCTTCGCTTTGACGATACCAATCCGACCAAGGAAAAGACGGAATTTGTGGAATCCATTACAAGGGATGTGGAGTGGTTAGGCGCTGATTTTAAGGGTCAGGTGCTTTTTGCGTCAAATTATTTTGACACAATGTATGAGAAGGCAGTGCTTCTTATAAAAAAGGGGAAGGCCTATGTGTCAGATCTTACGGCAGATGAAATAAAGGCATATCGGGGCGACTTTACTACTCCGGGCAAAGAAGACCCTTCAAGAAACCGTTCCATCGAGGAAAATCTTCAGCTTTTTGAGGATATGAAGAACGGAAGGTTTGCAGATGGTGAAAAAGTGCTTCGCGCCAAAATAGATATGGCATCGGGAAATATTAACATGAGAGATCCGGTGCTTTATCGCATCGCCCGCATGGAACATCACAATACAGGCAATAAATGGCTTATTTATCCCATGTATGATTACGCCCACCCGATAGAGGATGCTGTGGAAGGCATAACTCACAGTATATGCACTCTGGAATTCGAAGATCACAGACCTCTTTATGACTGGGTGGTGAGGGAGTGCGAATTTGAGAATCCTCCGCGCCAGATAGAATTTGCAAAAATGTATCTGACCAATGTCGTAACAGGAAAAAGATATATAAAAAAGCTTGTTGAGGACGGCATAGTGGACGGCTGGGATGATCCGAGGCTGGTTACCATAGCTGCCCTGAGAAGACGCGGATATACACCGGAGTCAATAAGAAAATTTGTTGAGCTTGCCGGAATATCAAAGGCCGACTCAAGCTGTGATCTGGGAATGCTGGAGTATTGCATAAGAGACGATCTTAAGCTTAAGAGACCGCGCATGCTGGCAGTTCTGCGTCCGTTAAAGCTCATTGTGGATAATTATGACGGTGACGGCGAATATGTGGATATGCCGAATAATCTCGAGGCTCCGGAGATGGGAACCAGAAAGGTGAAATTCGGAAAAAATCTCTGGATAGAGCAGGATGACTTCATGGAAGTGCCGGCACACAAGTATTTCAGACTTTTCCCGGGCAACGAGGTTCGCCTTATGGGGGCATATTTTGTAAAATGTGTGGGCTGTGATAAAGATGCAGACGGTAATGTCACGGCTGTTCATGTAACCTATGACCCTGAGCAGAAATCCGGTCATGAGACAAGAAAGGTAAAGAGCACTATACACTGGGTAAATGCGGATGACTGCTTTGAAGCCGATGTTCGCCTCTATGAAAATCTCATAGACGAGGAAAAGGGAAAGTTTGATGCCGAAGGAAATTTAAATATCAATCCCGATTCACTGACCGTACTTAAAGGCTGCATGTTGGAGCCGGCATTAAAGGAAGCAAAGCCCTACGACAGCTTCCAGTTTGTAAGAAACGGCTTTTTCAATGCAGACTGCAGGGACTCTGCTGAGGGACAGCCTGTGTTTAACAGAATAGTAGGGCTTAAGAGCTCTTATAAGGTTGCAAAGGTATAATTTTGCATAGAGGATTTGTTAGTTTAATGATCGAAGCAAAAAATGATATAACTGAATTAAAAACACCGGTGCTTGAAAAGAAACCTGAACCTAAAAGTGTAGTTGATTATATAAGTGAACCGAGAAAGCTTGATGCTCCGAGAGCTGATGCAACGGCAGAGGAGCTGTTTGGCGAGCTTATTGTTCTTTACAGATCCTATAAGCCTGACGGTGATATCAGCAAAATAAGAAAAGCCTATGAGGTTGCAAAAAAGCAGCATGAGAATCAAAAGAGAAAATCAGGCGAGCCTTATAT
>CAVBSU010000046.1:0-9825 GCA_963598245.1 Lachnospiraceae bacterium
TAAGAGAAGAGCTATCTGATTTCATTAAGAAGTCAGGCAGCTCTTTTTTATTTGGCTATACGGATGGAAATTGAATGGTCGTTTTAATCAATCGTTCTTTCATTCCTCCTTCAAAAAAATGTTTTTGTTGAAAATTCAACCGACTTATTGAATTTATTATATTATAATCACTTCAAAATATAAGCTTTAGTAACGGACGGGTTAGTCTTTCCTGTCTAAGTGGCAGCAGACCGCCGCAATTACATTATCGAAGGAGGAAAAGCTATGGATAATAAAATGTTTTGTTTTCAGTGTGAGCAGACCGCCGGATGCTCTGGCTGCAAGGGTGCAGCAGGCGTATGCGGCAAGAGTGCTGATATAGCAAAGCTTCAGGATGAGCTTACCGGTGCAATGATAGGACTCTCACGAGTAATCGATAATTGCAAAGATGTGAGTACAGATACATGGAGACTCTTGATTGAAGGCTTGTTCACCACGGTTACCAATGTGAACTTTAATGAACTGACTATTCGCAAACTAATTGCACAGGTACATGATGAAAGGATAAGGCTTGAACCTGACAGTCTCTATTCGACTGACAAACACGGCGAAGATTATGATATGACTAAGGTCTGGAATGCACAGGAGGACATCCGCAGTCTGAAGTCACTGATTCTTTTTGGAGCTCGCGGTATGGCAGCTTATGCACATCACGCAATGGTTCTGGGTTATACCGACGAGGAAGTAAACAGGTTTTTCGGCAAGGCACTTGTTGCTGTCGGTGAAGACTGGGGCATGAGCGAGCTGCTGCCCCTTGTAATGGAACTTGGCGAGAAGAACTTAAAGTGCATGGCATTGCTGGATAAGGCCAATACCGAGAGCTACGGCATGCCGACACCCGTAACGGTTCCTCTAACAGTTGAAAAAGGACCGTTTATTGTAATCTCGGGTCATGATCTGCATGATCTTAAGCTACTGCTGGAGCAGACAGAGGGCAAGGGTGTCAATGTCTATACCCATGGGGAGATGCTTCCGGCCCACGGATATCCGGAACTCAAAAGATTTGCTCATTTAAAGGGAAATTTCGGCACAGCATGGCAAAACCAGCAGAAGGAATTTGAGCAGCTTCCGGCACCGGTATTATTTACAACCAACTGTCTCATGCCGCCTAAGGCAAGCTATGCAGATCGTGTATTCACTACGGCAGTTGTGTCTTATCCGGAAATGACGCATATCGGTGAAGATAAGGATTTTACACCTGTCATCGAAAAGGCTTTGGAGCTTGGCGGATATGCAGAGGACAAAGAATTTACCGGCATTAACGGCGGAAGTACAGTCATGACCGGGTTTGCCCGCGGCACGGTGCTTGGTGTGGCAGATAAAGTCATTGACGCAGTGAAGAACGGTGCAATCAGGCACTTCTTCCTTGTTGCCGGATGTGACGGAGCGCGCCCGGGCCGCAACTATTATACTGAGTTTGTAAGGCAGACGCCGAATGATACCGTGGTTCTGACTCTTGCCTGTGGCAAATACCGTTTTAACGATCTGGATCTTGGAACAATCGGAGGCTTACCGAGATTGATGGATGTGGGACAGTGCAATGATGCCTACAGTGCCATACAGATTGCAGTTGCACTTGCGGATGCATTTGAATGCAGCGTAAATGAGCTGACACTTTCCATGGTACTTTCATGGTATGAGCAAAAAGCAGTATGCATCCTGCTGACTCTGTTACATCTGGGCATTAAGAACATCCGTCTTGGTCCGACATTACCGGCGTTTATTTCATCTAATGTGCTTAAATATCTTGTGGATAATTTTGGAATTGCTCCGATTACCACTCCGGAGGAAGATTTAAAGCAGCTTCTTAACAAATAATAGTGGAATTTATTGCCGAATCCGGACAAAACCGCTTCCGGTAAAAAAACTGAAAACTTATATTATAATTATCCGGGCTTTGTCGTATAATGATGTCAAGATAAAAGGATCTTTTGTTTCTGATTTGATACCGGATTATCTTGAAAGGAAATAATATATGGGTTCATTACATGAGGAATGCGGTGTTTTCGGAGTTTTTTCGAAAACAAGCTATCCTGTTGCAAAAACAGTATACTATGGTCTTTATGCTCTTCAGCACAGAGGACAGGAGAGTGCGGGAATAGTTGTCAATGAAGACGGTATTTTTTATTCTCACAAGGATCTGGGTTTGGTCAATGATGTGTTTTCCAAGGATGCTCTCGCAAAGATCCCGGACGGAAGCATTGCCGTAGGACATGTACGCTACGGAACTACGGGAGGCACCAACAGGGCCAACTGTCAGCCGCTAGAGGTAAATCATATGAAGGGTAAGCTTGCGCTTGCCCACAACGGCAACTTGAGCAATGCCTACGAGCTGAGAAGCGAATTGGAGCTTAACGGTGCCATATTTCATGCGACCAGTGATACGGAGGTTATAGCTTATATAATTACCCAGGAACGGCTCAGGTCAGGATCCATACAGGAAGCCGTAAGTCATGCCATGGACAGACTTGACGGAGCATATTCACTGGTAATGATGTCGGCAACCAAGATGCTGGCAGCCCGTGATCCGTACGGCTTCAGGCCGCTTTGCTATGGTATTACAAAGGATGGCTCCTATGTAGTATCATCAGAGACCTGCGGACTCACTGCCGTAGGCGCAAAGTTCATAAGAGATGTAGAGCCGGGTGAGATATTGGTATTCGACAAAAATGGGGTCAATTCTGATACATCGCACTGCAAAACCAGACCTCGCCGCATGTGTATATTTGAATATATCTATTTTGCACGACCGGATTCTGTTATGGACGGCGTGAGCGTACACGCCTCAAGAATGAAAGCAGGAGCCTTGCTGGCAAAGGCTTATCCTATTGAGGCAGATGTAGTAGTGGGAGTGCCTGACAGTGGATTAGACGCAGCATTAGGCTACTCCATGGCCACGGGAATACCTTACGGCATAGGGCTTATTAAAAATAAATATATCGGAAGAACCTTTATATCTCCGGGGCAGGAGGACAGAGTAGACAAGGTACGCATAAAGCTGAATCCAATAAGGGAAACCATAGAAGGAAAAAGAGTGGTCCTTATAGACGACTCTATCGTAAGGGGAACAACCAGCGGACAGATAGTGAATCTCATCAGAGAGGCAGGGGCTAAGGAGGTGCATATGCGCATCTCGTCACCGCCGTTTTTAAATCCCTGCTACTACGGAACCGATATTGATTCAAGGGAAAATCTTATAGCCTGTCATCATACCATCCCCGAGATAGCAAAAATGATAGATGCGGACAGTCTGGGATATCTTCCCATAGAGGACCTGCATGAGCTTATAGGAAGCGGAGATTACTGTTCGGCATGCTTTGACGGAAAATATCCCACAAAAATTCCGTCGCATACCGAAAAATCCAGATTCGAAGGAAAGCTTTCAGAGAAAAAACGAAAAAACTGAGTATGAATAACAAATAATAAAAAAGAGCCCGAGACAGATTTTATGCGAAAAATCATCTCAGGCTTTTTTGCAAGAGTTTTTTTATAGCAGTCAGTTTGCTACATACAGCTGCTTATACGGATTGCTGGAATCAGGAGTTATAAGAGTATATTCCTCATTTAAAATTGCATCTGCATTCATATTAAAAAGTCTTGCAAATTCATTCACATAAGGCTGTATGAGCTTTTTATCCTCTGCGTTTGCTGCGGATTTTTTTACCTGAGCCGGAAATCTTACTCCGTCAGCGTTGCCTCTGAGATACATTTTGCCTCCGTGCATTCCGGTCCCGGGGAAGTTGCTTACTATAGGGCGTCCGTCATTGTTAAGCCCAAGCACTATAATAATACCTCCTGCCTGATATTCACCGAGAAAGCTTCCGGCGCGGCCGCCTATGACGATAACGGGAATCTTTTCCGTATATTCCTTCATATGAATACCGGCTCTGTAGCCTGCGTTACCCTCGACAAATATTTTTCCGCCGCGCATGGCATATCCTGCGGCATCCCCGATATTGCCGTGAATAATTATCTGTCCGGAATTCATAGTATCACCCACGGCATCCTGAGCGTTTCCGAAAACCTCTATTTCGGCACCGTTAAGATATGCACCCATTGCGTTTCCGGGAGTACCCTCAATTACAATTTTTTTAGAAGACATGCCGGCACCTATGAAGCGCTGCCCCAGACAGCCGCTTAAGTGAACATTTTTGCCGGAGTTGCGGATGAGGTCATTCACCTCTCTGTAGCTAAGCTCTGTAATCAGTTTTGACATAAAATACCTCCGGTCTCATTCGCCTGCATGGGCAATGCCAAGTATCTCAAGTTCTCTGGCATTCAGACCTATACCTCTCAGCATAAGTCTGTTGCCGCACAGAGCCTCGATTGAGTTTATGCCCATACCGCCCATGATTTCCTTTATTTCATGCTTCCATGCGGTAAGAAGATTCACAAGTCTGTGATAGCCTTCGTCGGGATTAAGCCTTTCGACGAGCTCAGGCACCTGTGTGGCTATGCCCCAGTTACATTTTCCGGTATGGCAGGAGCGACAGAGATGACAGCCGAGTGCTATGAGCGCAGCCGTACCGATATAGCAGGCATCGGCGCCCAATGCCACAGCCTTCACCACATCTGCGGCAGAGCGAATACTTCCGCTTACGATAATAGAAACATTGTTTCGAATGCCTTCTTCTCTTAAGCGGCTGTCGACAGCTGCCAAAGCAAGCTCAATGGGTATGCCCACATTATCGCGTATATTTGTCGGGGCGGCTCCGGTGCCCCCTCTGAAGCCGTCTATGGCAATAATATCGGCGCCGCTTCTTGCAATGCCGCTGGCTATGGCAGCAATATTATGAACAGCGGCAACCTTTACTATAACAGGCTTTCTGTAGTTTGTAGCCTCCTTAAGAGAATATACAAGCTGTCTTAAGTCTTCAATAGAGTAAATATCATGATGCGGAGCCGGAGAAATGGCGCTTGAGCCCTCAGGTATCATACGGGTTTTTGAAACATCACCGACCACCTTTGTTCCCGGAAGATGTCCGCCGATACCGGGCTTTGCGCCCTGTCCCATCTTTATTTCTATGGCAGCTCCGGCATCAAGATAGCTTTCCTGAACTCCAAATCGACCGGATGCAACCTGGACTATCGTATTTTCACCATATGCATAGAAATCTTCATGGAGTCCGCCCTCACCGGTATTATAGTAAATTCCAAGCTCGGAGGCAGCCCTTGCGAGAGCCTCATGAGCATTGTAGCTTATGGAACCGTAGCTCATGGCAGCAAACATTATTGGCATGGAAAGCTCAAGGCGCGGCGGAAGATTATCTTTAAGGCTTCCGTCCTCGGATCTTTCTATATTGTGAGACCTTTTTCCGAGGAAAACTCTTGTTTCCATCGGCTCTCTTAACGGATCAATAGGAGGATTTGTCACCTGAGATGCATTGATAAGCAGCTTATCCCAGTAAACCGGCATTTCACGGGGATTTCCCATGGAGGAAAGAAGCATGCCGCCACTGTTTGCCTGTCTTATTATTCCTTTGATATAATCAGGAGTCCAGTTTGCGTTTTCTCTGAATGCACACTCATTTTTCTTTATGACAATGGCATGCACAGGACAAAAGGAAACACATCGCTGACAGTCTACACATTTGGCCTCATCAGCCAGCATAAGCTTATTCTTTTCGTCAAAGGAATGGACACCGTTTGAACACTGCCTTTCACAGATGCGGCAGTTTGTGCATCTTTGAAAATTCCTCACTATCTCGAATTCGGGAAATATATATCCTATACCGCCAGTCATCAGTATGCGCCCTCCTTTACCATTACAATAACAGGTTCACCGCCGGCAGGAGCATATATATTCTCAACATCCTTCTCCATGACTCTTATGGCAGACTCCTCGCTGGAGATATAAAACATATCATTTTTTTCGGCAGTAACCATGGAACGAAGCTTGAGCCTGTCATTAAGAGCCATAAGCCCTCCTTCAAAGCCCAATATTATGGAGAATGGGCCGGTAACAAGAAGACTTGAAAAAACCTTTCTCAGGTAAGAAAGCTGTTTGGCTGCCTTTGCATCCATATTTTCTATGGTATTCCAAAAAGGTGCGGCTATTACATGCGCCAGCTCTTCAAGTTTGAGCTTCTGGCGTCTCAAAAGATAATCGGCAATATAGGTGATAACCTCGGTATCGGTCTGCAAGGTACACTTATAACCGAACATTTCTATATAACGGCGATTTGCGTCATAGGACGAAATCTCACCGTTATGAACAACTGTATAATCTAAAAGCGCAAACGGATGAGCTCCGCCCCACCAGCCGGGAGTGTTGGTCGGGTAACGGCCGTGAGCAGTCCATGAATATCCTTCATACTCATCAAGTCTGTAAAAAATACCGACATCCTCAGGATATCCGACAGCCTTGAAGACTCCCATGTTCTTACCGCAGGAAAAGACATAGGTTCCGTCGAGACAGGTGTTGATATACATAACCTGACGCGCTACAAATTCCTTTTCATCCAGCTGAAGTCTGCTGAGAACTGATTTTAACGGTGTCAGAAAATATCTGTAAATATAAGGAACATCTGTAATGGCGGGTATTTTATGTATCGGGACAACTTCGGAATTTACGATTTCAAAATCCTCTTTTATAAATGTTTCAAATTCTTTTTTGCTTTCTTTACTGTTAAAAAAAACATGGAACGCATAAAAATCACGATAATCGGGATAAATTCCGTAAGCCGCAAAGCCGCCTCCGAGTCCGTTGGAGCGGTCATGCATAGGTATCATGCTTTTTATTATCTGTTCGCCGGTAAAGCGTCTGCCGTCTCTGGATATGGCTGCGGAAATTGCACAGCCGGACGGTATGCGGATCTGCCCCTCTAATTTCATAAATGTAGCCCCCTGTATTTGCCGCAAAAAAAAGATGCTCATACCCGGCATCAGCCGGATAAGAACATCCTCGGTCTTTTTGTATGGTATAAAATATCACCGACAGGTGATTATGTCAATATAAAATTTTCAGGACTTAATCCCGGCAAAGCTGTTTCATGTCATGATATTCGGCAAAGGCGCAACAAAGTTCAGTCAGCCTTTGGACCTGCCTTGGCTATATCCTCAGGCATATGCGGATACTTCTTTGCAAAGTTATCGCTGAACATTCTGGCAAGCTTGTTCGCCTGTTTGTCATAAGCAGCTTTATCGGACCAGGTTTCCCGCGGGTCAAGTATATCCGAAGGAACCTCCGGACAGCTTAAAGGAATTTCAACATTGAAGCGGTCATCATGCTTATACTCAACTCTTTCAAGCTCACTGTTTAATGCAGCCGTAACCATAGCTCTTGTAAACTTAAGCTTCATACGAGAGCCTGTGCCGTAAGGACCGCCTGTCCAGCCTGTATTTACAAGATAAACCTGAGTGCCGTACTTATCAATACGCTCTCCGAGCATTCCGGCATAAACAGATGCATCTAAAGGCATAAAAGGTTCTCCGAAAAGCGTCGAGAAGGTAGGAACGGGCTCAGTAATGCCTCTTTCAGTGCCTGCAAGCTTTGATGTAAAGCCTGTAACAAAATGATACATGGCAGCTTCTCTTGAAAGCTTTGATATAGGAGGAAGCACGCCGAAGGCATCGGCAGTAAGGAAGATGACCACCTTGGGGATACCGCCTATGCCCGGAACCTGTGCGTTAGGGATGTATTCTACAGGATATCCCACGCGGGTATTTTCGGTAATGCTCTTGTCTGAGTAATCGGGAATTCGTGTTTCAGGGTCAATGATTACATTTTCGCAGAGTGAGCCGAATTTTATGGCTCTGAAAATCTCAGGCTCATTTTCTTCTTTAAGATCTATGCATTTTGCATAGCAGCCGCCTTCAATGTTAAATACTCCGTCAGGTGTCCAGCAATGCTCATCATCGCCTATCAGCATTCTCTTCGGATCAGCCGAAAGAGTAGTTTTTCCGGTCCCGGAAAGCCCAAAGAATACGGCAGTTTCATGAGTTTCAGGATCCATGTTGGAGGAGCTGTGCATGGGAAGAACATTTTCCTCTACAGGCATGATGTAGTTCATGACGGAGAATACAGTCTTCTTTATCTCACCTGAATACCGGCTTCCTGCAATAATGGCTTCATGGGCTTCATAATCAATCATGATAGCAGCCTCCGAGTTAATGCCGAATTTTTCAGGATCGCACTTATATCCGGGAGCTGCGATAATGGTAAAATCTGCATCACCGTAGCTTTCAAGCTGCTCTTTGGTTGGTCTTATGAGAAGCTGATGAATGAAAAGATTCTGAGATGCAAGCTCATTTACTATACGGAATTTCCTTGTATATTTGGGGTCGGCGCCTGCAAAGCCGTCAAAAATGTAGATTTCCTTACCGCTAAGGTAATTAAGCATCTCCGCTCTTATAGCCTGATAGGTTTCTCTTGATGTGGCAAAATTCACATCGCCCCAGGCAATTTTGCCATGAACACCGGCTGTATCAACTATAAATTTATCTTTGGGAGAACGACCGGTATATTTGCCCGTCAGAACCGCAAACGCACCGGTATTCGTGAGCTGCCCCTCACCATTTTCAAGAGCCTTTTCGGTAAGCACCGCCGGCTCCAGATTTCTGTAAACAAATTCAGGATTTAAAATCCCAAGCTTTTCAAGGCCATAAGTATTCATGAACTTCCTCCCGATTGATAATCCCCGGACTTAAGGGACTGTTTGCAAGTTTTATTTTAGAATAATATCAGTGTCATGATGTTAAGGTCAATGCAGGCACAAGCCGTATTTTTGAAAAACCTTAGCTAATACAATATATCACAAGTATAAGAAAGAAGCGACAACAAGTAGGTGTTTTTCAAAGAATGTTTTTTGTTAAATTATACCTTGACAAAGGTCATTATGTATTGGTCAAGCATTTTGGATTGTCAGACCGTTGTGTTCATTTAATCTTGACTTGATATGCAGAATAAAGTTATGCTATATGGTTGTGTAAGGGAAATAAACAAATTCACGGATGCATCAGGAAGGCAGAAGCGTCATATTTTATAAGCAGGGGATTTATGAAAATATTAAAAAGATCTATATCAGTATTGTTAGCAGCACTCATGGCTTTTTCAGAGCCTATGGTTACCTTGTCTGATGCCCTGGATGACTCGGTGCAGTACATCAGCGGCAGCCGTATAGAGGATATACCGGAAGGCAATTATGTGTATATGGGTACAAGCTCCGTTGATATGCAGGAAGGCGACGGCTTATTCAGAGTACCTATCTACAGGGAAGGTGATGACTTAAGCGAGAGGGCATCAGTCACCATCCATACCATGGACTTCAGTGCCGTCTACGGCAGGGATTATAAGCTTGAGGGCAAGCACAAGAAGGAGTATCGCGGCAATCAGACTATATTAGAGCTTATCGCCAAGGGCGATGATGAGATTTCTACGGAAACTACGGATTTTGAGGCTGAGGTTGAGACCGTTGCAGACTCAGATTCTGATGTTAAGACCAATACAGATACAGAGCTTAATGACAAGACCGATGCATCAGACGAAAAAATAGTTGTTACCGGTGTCACCAAGACCGGCACAACCAAGCTTAATGAGGACGAATTCCTTGATGGCATAAAGGAAGCCGAGAATGTAATCTATGCACCTAAGCAAGCTACTCCTACGGAATATGAAGATGAGGATGATGAGGAAGAAAGCGATGAGCCGTCGGAGGCTTTCGTGCTTAATAATTCATCAGAGGCAGATACAGCTGTAGGGGAAAATGCTTTAGATGATGACGATAATGATGCAGGCGGCATGAGCGAGCTTGCCAAGTTAAAGTACGCCCAGACGGGAGTGCCGAC
>CAVBSU010000047.1:0-9808 GCA_963598245.1 Lachnospiraceae bacterium
ATAATAACACACTAAACCCCCATGTTCTATATCTTTGCATTGTTTGTTTTCAAAATTACACAAAAATTGTATACTTGTACTGTATCGTTTTCAGGTTAATGTAAAGGGAGCCCTCATATGCAAAATGCCGCTGTCATATGCGAATATAATCCGTTTCACAACGGTCACAGATATCAGCTTGAATTTATTAAAAATGAGCTTGGCGCAGATCATGTGACTGCAATAATGAGCGGAAATTTTGTTCAGCGCGGTGAACCGGCTCTCCTTGATAAATATACACGCACTAAACTCGCTCTTCTAAACGGCGCCGATCTTGTTCTTGAAATACCGCCCGTTTTTTCAACAGCCTCAGCCGCCGAATACGCTGCCGCCGGCGTGGGCATTGCCTTTAAAAGCGGCATAGTCGATACGCTTTGCTTCGGTACAGAGGGCAATGCTTCCCTTCCCGAGCTTTCCGAATACTCCGGGCTTATGAGAGCTGCCGCAGATGACAAATTCGTAAAGGAGCTTTTAAAAAACGGGGCGACCTATCCTGAGGCCGTAGGCTTCTTTTTGGAGAAAAAGCTTAAGACAGCGGCTTCTGATACTTTTGCTGCAGCAGATGCGGTCCGAAGCAAGTCTGAGCCTGCCGGGAATTTTTGTTCAGATGTATTCCTTCCGAATAACATTCTTGCAGCGTCATATATTTATGCTCTTAAGCATAAGGAGCTTTTTGGCTGTGACAGTCTGCCTGATATAGCCCCTCATCCCATAAAAAGAATCGGAGCGGGATATTCTGATGAAAGGCTCACTGAGGTATATGCATCGGCATCGGCTGTCAGAAAATATGTGCATGATTTTTACGGTGAACGCAGCCGGGATACTTCCTGTATCAGTCATCTTTCAGACTATGTTCCGTCCGAGACGCTCTCGGCACTTGAGGCCGCACTTTCAGATAACAGCCTTGTATTTCCGGATGATATGAGCAGCCTTTTAAGCATGAGGCTTTTAGATACAGCCATTTCCCTTAAATATCCTTCTTCAGCCGCTTATGGTATTTATTCAGAACAAAGCAGGCACAGCGGCGGGCATAGTCTTAGAGGCTCTGATTTAACTGATTATCTTGATGTAAGCCGTGAAATTTCAGACAGGCTTCTCAATAATGCCGACCGTATCATGAGCTTTAAGGAAAGAGTGCTCCATACAAAAACCAGACAGTATACCTACAGCAGGATATCAAGGGCTCTGCTGCATATAATTCTCAAAATTACCGTGGCTGAATTTAAAGAAAAGAGGCAAAACGGATATATAGACTATATAAGAATTCTTGGATTCAGAAGAGATGCCGCCGACAGCGGTCTTCTTAAAAAGCTCAAGAAAAACTCAAGAGTCCCCGTTATCACAAAACCGGCAAATTATAAGGTGCTTTTGCGCCATGATATTTACTGCGACCAGATATATTGGTCACTGAAAAATAAAACAGGCGAGTATGAGCGCTCGCCCGTTATTATATGATTATTTTATAATTCTATCAGCTTTGACAGCGCATCCTGCGGCGCAACATTTATATCCAGCCCTTCCGCAAGCTGCTCGCCGTATGTGACCTTAAGCTCAGTTTTAACTGTTTTGAGCGCCAGCTCATGTGTATTATTTTCGTGACTCAAATGTCCCAACAGCACCGATTTAAGCTTTGGTGAAATAATTTCTGAAAGAAGCTGCCCCGAAGCATTGTTGCTTAAGTGTCCGTCAGATGACATGATTCTTCTTTTCAGCATCATGGGATACGGGCCGTTCGTAAGCATTGCCCTGTCATGATTGGCCTCAAGAAGCATCACATCCAAAAGCTTGAGATGGTCTCTTATCTCGTCGTCAAAGTGTCCGCAGTCCGTGATAACTGCCGCCTCCACATGCTTTCTCTTATTTTCTCCGTCCTGATGAAGCTCAAAACGATACGCACAGGGCTGTGCAACATCATGGTGAATTTTAAACGGAAGCACCTCTATATCTCCCACTGAAAAGCTTCTGTCTGTATAAACCTCCTCCATGAGCTTTCGTCCCGCATAATTAAAATACTCATCTCCGGTGGCTCTTGTAAGATTTTCCAATGTGCCTCCCGTGCCGTAAACAGGGATGTTGTATACCTGCATCAGACGCTTTGCACCCTTGATATGATCCGTATGTTCATGCGTAAGTAAAAGTGCATCTATATCCTCAAGGGAAAGCCCGAGTGCCCTGAGCATTTCATTTGCCTTTTTTGCAGAAATGCCGCAGTCCACAAGTATTTTGGTTTTATCGGTGCATATGAGAGTCGCATTTCCTTTAGAGCCGCTTGAAAGACTCACAAATTTCATAAATAATTTCTCCGAATATCAGCCGCAGTCAGGGGAGCTTTTCACTCCGGCGCCATTATATCTTTTCATAAGTGCTGCTATCTGTTTTTTTGTGTCCTCAAGCTCAAAGGAATTATCTATTCTTTCGTCAGCCTCTCTGTAAAGCTCTTCTCTTTTTTTCTGGCTGTCAATGATACTCCTGCACTTTTCCATAGTATATCCGCGGCTTTGCATGAGTCTTTTTATGCGCACCTCTTCCGAGGCAAAAATGTACCAGATAACATCGCACAGATTTTTAAAGTCTTCGTCCGGAAGCGCAGTTTCAACGGCTATTTTTACACCACAGCATTCTCCCATCCCGGCATTCTTCTTTGCACTGTTTATATAATCGCCCACATATTTCCATACGGCAGGATGAATTATACTTCCGGCTCTGTTTAATGCCGCTTTATCAGAGTATATGATGTCGGCAAATCTCTTCTTGTCAATGCATTCTCCGGATCTTCCCTCACTCAGAATATCGTTTCCGAATGCCTCGCAGAGCTTGATGTAAACAGGCTCTCCGGGCTGTTCCAGTTCCTTTGCTATATCATCCGTATAGAGTATTTTAAAGCCGTATTCATTTTTAAGAATATCCGTGACTGTGCTTTTTCCGCTTCCCACGCCGCCTACAAGACCAAGTACCATTTATTCGCCTATCTTTATCCGTTCTTTGCTGTTTGACTGCCATAAACCGACTGTGATGAAAGCCCGGGCTTCACAGCACAGGCTTATTAGGCTTCAAGCTTTTCAAGCTCCTCATTGAGAAACTTAAGCCCCTCCTCTATGCCGGCATCACTGAATTCAAAATCTTTTATATGAAATTCCTCCTCCGGGGTATTATCAAAGGAAAATATCGAGCTCCATGTCCAGAGTCTCAGTACAGTAACCGTCTCCGGTCTTTCGTCAGTCTCCGATGCCGAAGCATTTACATTATCAGACACAGGCGCAGGATTTTCAATTTCTGTTTTTGCCATGCGGTAGCGGAGTCTGCGCTTTGAGCCTGTGTAAGCAGACTTTTTTAAAAATGACATGGGAAGTATATCATGCCTTGTTATTTCCCTTGTTATCATTTCGGGCTTAATGACACTCATACCAGTTCTTTCCGTCTCTCACCTCTGCAAGAAGCCTTACCTTTAGCTCGGCAGCTTCCTCCATGCAGGTTTTTACTATATTTTTTACCGCCTCAAGCTCTTCCGGTGCAGTCTCTATAAGAAGCTCGTCATGCACCTGCAGAACCAGCCTTGAGCGCATACCCCTGAGCGCTTCGTTTGTGCGATTCATGGCTATCTTCATGATATCTGCCGCTGTTCCCTGTATGGGTGAATTCATGGCAATTCTCTCTCCGAAGCTTCTCTGCATGAAGTTTGAGGATTTAAGCTCAGGTATCGGGCGAAGTCTTCCGAAATATGTTCTTACAGAGCCGTCTCTTCTGGCATTGCTTACGCATTTATCCAGATATTCCTTTACCTTCGGGTAGCTCTCAAAATACTGCTCTATGTATTTTTCCGCCTCCTTACGGCTTATGGAAAGCCCTTCTCCGAGTCCGAAGGCCGATATGCCGTAAACTATGCCGAAGTTCACCGCCTTTGCATTTCTTCGCATCTCGGCTGTCACATCCTCTGCAGACACATGGAATACCTGCGAAGCCGTAAGTGTATGTATATCTACGGCATTTTTATAGGCATCTATCAGCACCGGATCCTCTGACAATGCCGCAAGAATTCTGAGCTCTACCTGGCTGTAATCCGCATCCACAAAGGTAAAGCCCTCTTCCGGCACGAATACTCTGCGTATTTCCTTTCCTTCCTCAGTTCTTACGGGAATATTCTGGAGGTTTGGCTCCGTACTCGATATTCTTCCCGTCGCCGTGATAGTCTGGTTAAAGCTTCCGTGTATTCTTCCGTCACGGCTTATGTATTCCGTAAGCCCTACTGCATATGTCGAGTAAAGCTTGGACAATGTCCTGTATCGAAGCACCCTGAAAACAATTTCATGCTCTGAGGCTATTTTTTCAAGCACATCCGCAGCTGTGGAGTATCCTGTTTTTGTTTTCTTTGCTCCTTTTATGCCGAGCTTTTCAAAGAGTATCTGTCCCAGCTGCGAAGGGGAATTTATGTTGAACTTCTCACCTGCCAGCTCATGAATTTCTTCGGTCAGCACATCAATCTGCTTCTTCAAAAAGTCTGCATACTCATTGAGGGATTCTCTGTCGACTCTTATGCCCGTCTTTTCCATATCATCAAGCGCATAAATAAGCGGCTTTTCCATATTCTCATACAGCTCGGCAAGCTTAAGCTCTGTAAGCCTTTGCATAAGCCCCTTATCGGCCAAAAGCGGAATCAGTGCATTGAGCGCCATATATTTTATGGCCTTTTCTCTGTCATTTTCAGGATTTTCCGCTGCAGCCTGTCTTTTTTTCTTTGTCGGCGTTTCCTCCGAGGTCTTGAAAAGACTCATCTGCCCGAAGCATGCCATGCCAAGCATCTCGAAAATATCCCTTTTTCCGATAAGCTCGTCCTTGCCCTCAACATTTATATCCAATATATCTCTTGCAAGATCATCATATTCATAGGTGCTGCGGTTTGGATCTATAAGGTATTGGCCTATCATATGATCATCGATATATTTGTTCCGGTCAATGCTTATATACTTAAGCTCATCCTTAAGCCCCAGCGTAACGATTCTTTTTTCTGAAGCTATACGCGCTCTTATAAGCTTTTCCGTATCCTCCTTAAGCTTATCCTTCGTGTATTCCTCACTCTGGCATATCACATATATGCGGTCCTTTGAGAGTGCCAGCCCCAGACATAAGTTTGCGGCTATATTCTTTGTGTCCGGCAGCCCGGCATCCTGACTTCCTATGAGCTTTATGCCTATCAGCTTTTCCGAGAGTGCGTCCTTAAATGCAACCTGTGCCATGAACGGATCCTTCACAAGCTTCACCTTGCTCAGATCAACGGACGCGGAGACATTGGCATTATCGGATGATTTTGCTGCAAAGCGGGCTGCTATGGTCTTTAACTCAAGCTTTCGCATGAGCGCAGAGGCTTCTGCAGTATATATTGCGTCTGTTCTGCCGCTCTTTACATCAGCCTCTATCGGCACCTCCACATCTATGGTTGCAAGCTTTTTTGAAAGCTCTGCCAGCTCAAAGTTTTCCCTCATGGCCTTTTGTGCCTTGGGCGGCTTTATATTGTCAAGATGCCTGTATGCCTCCTCTATGGAGCCGTGCTCAACGATTATGGCTGTGGCGGTTTTCGGTCCCACGCCCGGAAGCCCCGGTATGTTATCCGAGGTATCTCCCTGAAGTGCCTTTACTTCTATAAACTGCTTCGGTGTAACCTGATATTCCTTTAAAACATCCTCAGGATAATAATTAAACACCTCGGTGCGTCCCTTTGAGGTTTTTGGAATGCTTATCTTTATATTTTCATCACAAAGCTGCAGAAGATCCCTGTCTCCGGAAACTATGGTTACACTGCTTCCTTCTGCCTGTGCTTTCTTAGCTACGGTCCCTAGTATGTCGTCTGCCTCATAGCCCTCCAGCGTGAGTATGGGGATATTCATTGCCCCGAGCACTTTCTGTATGGTTGGAACCTGCTCCAGAAGCTCCTTCGGCATGGGCTTTCTTGTGCCCTTATACTCAGGATACATAAGCGTACGCTTAAGCTTTTTTCTGTCCAGATCAAAGGCTACGGCTATGTAATCTGCCGCCTCATCATCTATGCATTTAAACATTATATTTAAAAAGCCGTATACGGCTCCCGTATGCGTGCCGTCAGCCGCAGTTAAATCGGGTATGCCGTAGAAGGCTCTTGAAAGTATGCTGTGTCCGTCAAGTAAAAGAAGTTTTTCCATTGCCCTACGCTCCGATATACATTATCCTGAAAAAGACAAAGGCAGCTGCCGAGACTGCCCAGAATGCCATCGTCTGTATAACATAGGCAGCTCTTATCATGAGCTTTTTGAATTTTATATATCGTTCATTTTTCAGTTTATTGGTTTTGAATGCGGTCGAAAGATCATAGCTTGAGTTTTTGCGGTCCAATATTTTTACACCCTCTCTTACTATGTAATTTATCTCAAGCTCTTCCACACACGGCCTGCACTCTTCAAGATGCTTTAAAAAATCGTTAAGCTCTGCGTCTTCCAGCTCACCGTCAAGATATGCCACTATATCCTTGTTGAAAGTAATACAATCCATGAATATATTGTATATAGTGCCCGCAGTATTTTCAAGCAGGTCTCTTTGTTATACACTCAATCAGCTTTTCTTGCCTTATCAAACATGAGCTTAAGCTCTCTGTTAAGCTTATTGGTAACCTCATCACGGTCAGCCTCCTTGCAGAAGGCGCTGATGCGTACGGTGGCAGCACCGGCCGCATATGATACAACACCGGAATATACAGGCCCTTCCGTAAGCTCCGGGATGTTCTTCCGGATATCGGCTAAAAGCTCATCCATGCCGGACTCCATCTCGGTGAGGTCTTCATTTGCCGGAACATTAAACTCAACCGAAGCGATAGAGTACTGGCGTGTCATGTTGACAACGCCCGATGCCTGAGAGTTGCGTATGATTTTGATATCCCTGCCGGGACTTATAATCTTGGTAGTCCTTATGCCTATCTCCTGAACCGTTCCTCTCCAGCTGTCGATGGTTACAATATCCCCTACTCTGTAATCTCCCTCAAATACTATGAAGATACCGGCAATTACATCGGATATCATATTGTTTGCTCCGAGTCCTATAACCAGAGTCAAAAGTCCCGTGCCTGTCGTAAGTGTCCCTGAATCCACTCCGAAGTGAAGCAGCGCCTCGTAGAGTATGGTTATGGCAGCTGCATATTTGATGAAGCTCTCCAATATCCTTCCTACGGTCTTGACTCTTGAGTCAAACTGACGGCTTACAACATTGATTATTTTGCGTATTACGGCAGCAACAATCAAAATCTTCACCGCATAAAGCAATGCAAATGAAACCGAAAACAGGTTTACCGAATAATCCCATCTGCAGGAAGCAATAAATGCGAGCAATGAGCCGGAATTGTTAATGTTCCTGTAGTAGATGTACAGCAAAACAAGGAAGCAGATAACTATACATGCTTTGATTATGAAGGAAAGCTTCTGTCCGGCATTCATCTCTCTGAATGGGATACTGTCTCCTGACCAGCGGGTATCGGCGCTCTGTGTGGTCGTAAGCCTTCCCTGATTGTCAATCACGATGTAGGAAACCTTCTGTGTATAAGTCTTTTTAGAGGTTGAAAGCGTCGCAATAATTGCTGACTGCTCGGTAATGCTGACTAAAAGCACAGTGATAAAGAGAAGTGCCGAGGTTATCAGAGCCGTAAATGCCGACACTGCAAATGCTTTTCTTAAAAAGTCAAGCATAGCTGTGCCGATATACAGCAGCATGCCGTCATACGACCTGCTTGTCAGAAAACAGTATATACCGTTTATGGTCTGCCAGCCTGTGTAGTCATCCTTTACAGCCCTCTCCTCCATGCCGTAATCCGAGGCATTTCTGCCAATCATTTCATCATCAAAAGCATAGAGGATTTTACCTGTTTCACTGTCTAAAATCATCAGGGAGTCATCCTCCAGAGATTTTATGACATGCAGTGCCGATGTGGTTTCCTCAAGCTTTGAGAATCTGTCATCAGACACGGCTATCTGCACCATGCCGCCGTTATCTGTATCCGTTCGCTTTGCAGCAATATACTCATATATATGATAATAGCTGCTGTCCTCTCCCGTTGCATTCACACTTAAGGTGTCCTTATAGCCCTTAACTATATCCCGGA
The DNA here is from genome assembly GCA_963598245.1 of Lachnospiraceae bacterium. Lineage (GTDB taxonomy): Bacteria > Bacillota > Clostridia > Lachnospirales > Lachnospiraceae > Avilachnospira. The sequence goes on from CAVBSU010000047.1 coordinate 8,153, forward strand.
ATGCCGAATACGGATCATTCTCATCAGTCGGAACCGTTCTGTCCTTATAGGGGGTAGTGGTCGCCTCCATGCTGCCGTTTCCGTCGTAGATATTGATTGCACTTATTTCGCAGAGTCCGGCCAGTTCGGCAAGTTCATCATCGTTAACCAGCGTAGGGTCCATGTCGATTGCCCATGCTATGCTCTTTGCCCGATGCTCCGTGTACTCATTCTCAAACATCTGAAGCACTTCATTATAGTTTGCGGTATTTTCGTCAAAATAAGCACCGTAATCACTCAGCTTTGTACCGGATGTGATACGCTGTCTTGATATGCTTGAAAGTGCCTGCGTATACCAGCTTGCACAGAGAATAACAACTCCTGAGATCAGTGCAACTGTCGCAAGCTTTTTGAAAATGGTAAGATTGAGATAATATTTATCATTGATTCTGCGGTAGCGTATATTGGTAGCCATGCTGCTGTTCATAAGGTCATCACTCAAAAACAGGCTGTAGAATAATATAAGCAGCGCAGCAATAAGGTATGCCGACTGAGCAATCATGACAGCGGCAAAATCAGCATAATAAAGCTCTTTATAGCTGATTAAACCTAAAAGCCTGTAGTCTGTATTGTCTGCAGTGACATCCTTTGCCCAGGCATAATACTTCGTGCCTCCGATGGTAAGCCAGTTATTGAAGCCCGCCTCCGGAAGCTTCTTATCGCAGACCGAGTCAAAGCTGAGACCGTTTACCGCTTCATCCCTGCTGTATACTATGACTCCGTCAGAAAGTCTTACAGCCGTTATAAAGCCGTCCTCGCCTAAATGTATCCCTGAAAGAGCTGCCGACGGCTGCTTCCTGTATGCCTCATATTCAATCATCTCCGGAGACTCTTTGCCTCCGACAAGATATGTGCCCTCATCAAGAGCCGAAATATAATAATAGCCAGTATCTGTGGTTACCCTGAGGATTTTATCATCGGCAGGTTTCAGGTTTTCGGTAAATGCTCCCAGACCGAGCTCATCCAGGCCTGTCGCCTGAGTATCATTATTATTGGTGTTTAGTATATTGCCGTCTGCATCAATTATATAGAGATAAGTAAATCCCCACGAAGAGGCTGTATCTTCAAGATTATCCCTGAAAACCTCTGAGCGGTTCATCAGCCATGCTGCCGAATTAAGGGCAGACTGCATATGACCGTCAATATACCCCCACTCGGCTTCTGCATCCCCGACTAAGGTCTGCATACGCGTTGAGGCCCGGTTTAGTGTGTCCTCAACCTCGGCATATTTCTCTCTTGTCAGAGAATATGTGCATATGGTATCTACGCCGAAATGGATAACCATGAAGCCTGCGAATGCAGCTATGACACCTAATAATATCTGCTTTGTCCTGGTACTCATAATACCTTTTCCCCTTAAATCAAGCCTTAATCGGTATACGCAATTTTATCTGCTTGACAGTCTTTAGTCAATACAGCCATCTTGCAATTATCACTTATTGCTCACCCGGAATATTGACCCTGACTGACCTTAAAGAACGCAAAAATCCCCGTTAGCAGCTATGTAAGCCAATAACGGGGACTTTCTCCAAAAGGTTTATTTCACATAGACTTCCCTGCCTTCAAAGTAAACAGTGTCTACAGTTGCCGTATGAATCTCGGTCTTTGGTATAGCCG
>CAVBSU010000048.1:0-9782 GCA_963598245.1 Lachnospiraceae bacterium
TTCTTAGAATCTTCGGGGTCTGTGCATTAATTCTTTATTGACTTTTTATGGTTCGTAGCTGCCTTTAAGAACTTCCCGCTCTTTGCGACAGCTCAGTTATGATACCACATTGATTTATGGGTGTCAACAACTTTTTTAAGAATTTCAGGACTTCAAATCCTTCAGTTCTTCACGCAGAAGGAGGGATTTGAACCCTCGCGCCGGTTGCCCAGCCTACACCCTTAGCAGGGGCGCCTCTTCGGCCTCTTGAGTACTTCTGCAATATTGCTTTTGCATTCCTGCCAAACGCGTGTAGTCTGTATTATATAGACTCGTTTGGTTATTGTCAAGCGTCATAACTGAGACTTTTTATCCGCATTTTTTAAGCAATTTTGATATTTAGGGCCTTTTCTTTTCTTTCTTCTTTATTATCCACCATATCTTGTGATTAAATATTTATCTCATTTTCTTCCTCGAGTCGTGTAGCTTTTGCAATACTCGCTATATATTCATTTTTGCTTCTATCTACATTCATAATCTTAACTCCGGAAGTGTTTCTTCCTATCACTGATATATCCTCTATGGCTGTTCTCATTATTTGTCCCATGTTGGTTATAAGCAATATGTCCGTTCCGTCATTGACAAGCTTTGCTGCTACCAGTCTTCCTGTTTTTTCATTGACCTTATAACAGAGCATTCCCTTGCCGCCTCTTGAATGAGCCGTAAATTCAGAAACCTCCGTCTGTTTACCCATGCCATATTCCGAAACTACCAGAAGATTTTTTCCCTGGCTTAAAATCTGCATGGCTATTACATTATCCTCCGGATTAAGTCTCATTCCTATAACACCTATAGATACTCTTCCTGTCCGGCGTATGTTATCTTCGCTGAATCTTACGAGCATTCCCCCTGCCGATACCATAAATATTTCCGAATCTCCTGCCGTAAACTTTACTTCTATCAGCTCATCATCATCTTTCAGCAGGCATGCGTTTAATCCGTTCTTTCTTACATTCGCATATTCCTTTAAAGCCGTCTTCTTTATCATGCCGTTCTTTGTTGCCATCAAAAGATTTGCGCCGTCATTTTTAAACTCACTTTCATTTATAGCTATAACTGCGCTTATTTTTTCTTCAGTATGGAGCGGCAGAATATTTACTATGGCCGTACCGCGAGATGTTCGTGATGCTTCCGGTATCTCATAAGCTTTAATTCTGTATACCTTTCCCATATTTGTGAAGAACATTATATAGTGATGATTGGTGGTCATCAGCATGTCTTCAACATAATCATCATCAATGTTTTGTGTTCCTTTTATTCCTTTTCCGCCGCGGTTTTGCTGCTTGAAATTATCCTCATCCATCCTCTTTACATATCCAAGATGTGAAAGAGTTATTATCATTCTGTCATCTGCAATAAGATCTTCTGTGTCTATTTCCTCAACATCGTGTGAGATTACAGTCTTTCTTTCATCTCCGTATTTTTCTGCTATCTCACTTATTTCCTCTCTTATAACGCCGAGAAGCTTTTTCCTATCTCCGAGAATTTCCAGAAAATAATCTATTTTTTTCTTGAGCTCTGCATATTCATCCTCGATTTTTTTTCTTTCGAGTCCTGTAAGAGCTCTGAGCCTCATATCAACTATTGACTGAGCCTGTATGTCGGTAAATGCAAATTTTTCTATAAGTTTTATTTTTGCATCATCTGCATCATCTGCCGATTTTATAATTTGTATTATTTCGTCAATGTGATCTAATGCTTTAAGAAGTCCCTCGAGTATGTGAGCTCTGTCCTGTGCCTTCTTTAAATCGAACTGAGTTCTTCTTGTTACTACATCTATCTGATGCTTAAGATATTCAGTAAGCACCTCCTTAAGGTTAAGCACCTTAGGCTCCCCGTTTACTATGCACAGCATTATCGTGCCGAAGGTTTCCTGAAGCTGCGTATGCTTATAGAGCTGATTTAATATGATCTGAGGGTTAACATCCCTTCTCAATTCTATTCTTATTTTTGAATCGGAATTTTTTCCCATGGTATCATTAACAGCTGTGATACCATCTATTTTCTTTTCCTTTACAAGATCTGCAATATTTGAAATTACTCTCGAGCGAAATACCATATAAGGAAGCTCTTTTACTATGATAACTCCCTTTCCGTTCGGCATTTTTTCTATTTCACATATAGCTCTCATTCGGATTTTTCCGCGACCTGTCCTGTATGCATCATTTATACCTTTTCTTCCGAGTATTTGTGCTCCTGTGGGAAAATCCGGACCCTTTACTATCTGCATCAGCTCTTCAATATCTGTATCTCTGTCTTCATTTACACGATTATCTATCATTTTTACAGCTGCACCGATAACCTCACGAAGATTGTGAGGTGGAATGTTGGTTGCCATGCCTACAGCTATACCGGTGGTTCCGTTAACAAGTATATTTGGGATTTTTGCAGGCAGTATTGTCGGCTCATCATATCCTGCTTCATTTGAAAAGTTTGGAGTAAAGTCTACCGTATTTTTATTGATAGAATCCAACATTTCCATGGCAAGCCTGGAGAGCTTACCCTCTGTATAACGCGATGCTGCCGGTGAATCGCCGTCCTCAGAACCGAAATTTCCCTGTTTTTCTATGAGCGGATATCTGGTTGACCATGGCTGTCCGAGATTTACAAGCGCTCCATATATTGAAGAGTCACCATGCGGATGATAATGTCCCATAGTTTCTCCAACTATGGTGGCACATTTTTTTGTTTTTTTATCCGCTGTTGCTCCCATTTTCATAGCTGCATAGAGTATACGCCTCTGAACAGGCTTAAGTCCGTCTCTGACGTCCGGAAGAGCTCTTGAAACTATGACTGACATGGCATAGTCTATATAAGATCCCTCCATGGTGCTTTTCAGATCAACATCTTTTATTTTATCGTATACATTTGGTTCCATTTATCTCTCCCGCAGTTACACATCCAAATTCTGAACATACTTAGCGTTTTCTTCTATAAATATCTTTCTTGGCTCTACCTGATCTCCCATAAGTGTAGTAAATGTAAGATCCAGTTCTGATTTTGCATCCTCGTCCATATTTACTCTGAGTAATGTTCTTGTTTCAGGATCCATAGTCGTTTCCGAAAGCTCATGCTCTTCCATTTCGCCAAGTCCCTTAAATCGCTGAACATCTGCATCCTTTCCGACTTTTTCCAAAAGAACATCTCTTTCCTGATCATTATATGCATAGTACAGCTTTTTATTTTTTCTCACATAGTAAAGAGGAGGCTGTGCCAGATATACATGCCCCTGTTTTATAAGCTCCGGCATAAAACGATATAAAAATGTCAGCATCAATGTAGCAATATGCGCTCCGTCTACATCTGCATCAGTCATTATAATTATTTTATTATAACGGAGCTTCGTAATATCAAAGTCATCATGTATGCCGGTGCCGAAGGCAGTTATCATTCCCTGTATTTCTTTATTGGCATAAATTCTGTCAAGTCTTGCCTTTTCTACATTAAGAACCTTGCCTCTTAAAGGCATGACTGCCTGATATTTTATATCTCTGCAGTTTTTGGCAGGTCCTAAAGCGGAATCTCCCTCAACTATAAATATTTCACATTTTTCCGGATCTCTTTCCGTGCAGTCCTGAAGCTTTCCAGGAAGTCCTGCTCCCTCAAGCACTGATTTTCTTCTTGTAAGCTCACGAGCCTTTCTTGCAGCAGCTCTCGCTCTTTGTGCAAGTATTGATTTTTCGCACATGAGCTTTGCTATCTGCGGATTTTGTTCAAGAAAATATGTGAGCTGTTCTGATACCACCTGGCTAACGGCAGTCTGTGCCTCAGATGTGCCAAGCTTCATCTTTGTCTGACCTTCAAACTGCGGATCGGATATCTTTACGGATATAATTGCAGTAAGTCCCTCTCTTATATCTTCACCTGAAAGATTATCCTCACTATCCTTTAAAAGCTTATTCGTCCTGCAATAGTCATTGACAGTTTTTGTAAGGGCATTTCTGAATCCTGTAAGGTGAGTGCCGCCTTCGGGAGTATTTATATTATTTACGAAGGTATATATATTTTCCGTATAGGCATCAGTGTGCTGCATGGCCACTTCAACAAATACATTTTGCTTTAATCCTTCACAATAAATGACATTATTATAAAGCGGAACGCTTGCATTATTAAGATACGATACAAATTCCTTTATACCACCCTCATAACAAAAGGTCTTATCATGCTTTTCTTCTCTGTCATCTATAAGGTGAATGCTTATTCCCTTTGTAAGAAATGCCGTCTCTCTGAATCTTACTTTAAGAGTTTTATAATCAAATTCTGTGACCTCAAATATTTCCGAATCAGGTTTAAATGTGACCTTTGTTCCGTGCTTATCTTTTTCACATTCTCCGATTTCTGTCACGGGACACATAACCTTGCCGCGCTCATAACGCTGCATATAGATTTTTCCGTTTTTGTAGACATTTACCTCAAGCCATTCTGAAAGAGCATTTACAACTGACGCTCCCACTCCGTGAAGTCCTCCTGATACCTTATATCCTCCGCCTCCGAATTTTCCTCCGGCATGAAGAACGGTATAAACAACCTCAAGAGCCGATTTTCCTGCTTTTTTCTGTATATCTACAGGTATTCCTCTTCCGTCATCAATTACAGTTATTGAATTGTCAGCATTTATGCGAATTTCTATATTTTTACAGAAGCCTGCCAATGCTTCATCCACGGAATTATCTACTATCTCATAGACGCAATGATGCAAACCTGCTGCTGCCGTAGATCCTATATACATTCCCGGCCTTTTTCTTACAGCCTCAAGTCCCTCTAATATCTGTATTTGAGAAGCATCATATTCATTGCCGTTATGTCCGTTATTTACCTCAAAGCTTTTTTCTATTTCCTCAAGGCTTTCTTCTGTAATATTTTCATTTTTTATTTCTTCTGACATTTAGTTATCTCCTGTAATATGACCTTTTTCTACTTTGTATATGCTGTCAATATGAAAGCGATTATCTATGAAATCATCAAGACCTGTACATGTTATAAGGGTTTGCGTATCACTGATTGAAGCTAAGAGCATATTCTGTCTTTTTCTGTCCAATTCCGAGAGAACATCATCCAGAAGAAGTACAGGCTTTTCACCTGTTACCTCCTCTGAAATTTCAAGTTCCGAAAGCTTAAGACTTAATACCGCAGTTCTCTGCTGTCCCTGTGAACCGTAATGTCTTAAATCTATTCCGTTTATACTGAAACAAATATCATCCTTATGAGGACCTACAATACTTACAGCGTTTTTTTTCTCCTGCTGAATTTTTTTATTAAGCTCATTTCTTAATTCGCAGGCATCTGCATCAGGTTCGTATTTTATTTCTATTTTTTCAGATTTCCCGGTTATATTTTCGTGAATTCTTTCTATCCTTTTATTCAGCTTCTCTATAAAATCTTTTCTTATGTTTATTATTTCAGTTCCGTATTTTACAATTTGTTCGTTATATATTTCCAAAAAATCGTCTATATCATAGTTTCCGGTAAATGAAGCATTTTTCAGGAGCTTATTCTTTTCCCCTATTACCTTATTGTAATTTATAAGCTCATGCACATATATTTTACTGAGCTGGCAAAGCTCCATATCAATAAATCTTCTTCTTTCCAGAGGACCGTTTTTTATAAGATTAAGATCCTCGGGAGAAAAAATGACAATATTTGCTATTCCGAAAAGCTCACTGGCTCTTTTTATCGGAATTCCGTTTACTGCTATTCCTTTTTGTGAATTTTTCTTTAAATGAACATCTATTTTAAAGCTCACCGCTCTCTTTACGAGATTAAGCTTTATATGTGCCTCATTTTCATTAAAGCTTATGAGCTCTCTGTCCTTTGCCGACTTGTGAGATCTGGAAGTGCATGCCGTATAAACTGCTTCCAGCAGATTTGTTTTTCCCTGAGCATTATCGCCGTATAAAATATTTATCCCTTCATTTAATGAAAGCTCCAAATCCTTGTAATTTCTGAAATTTTTAAGATTTATTTTTTTTATCTTCACTTAATCAATATGCCGCAGGATTAAAATTTATCGGAAGTATAAGGTAAATGTAGCTGTTATTATCATCTCTTATAAAGCATGGAGCTTTTGAATTGGTCATATAAAGTGAGACCTCATCATCATCTATTACTCTTAGAGCATCTAATATAAATTTAGGATTAAATCCTATCATTATATCGTTACCCATTTTATTTACCGACATACTTGCGCTTAAGCTTCCTATAACTGTATTAAGCTTTAATGACATATTATTATCGCTGATATTCATTACGAGGGGTTTTTTATCAGTCTCTCTCTGGAGAATAGCAGCTCTCTCCAGATGCTCTATAAATTCCTTTTTATTTACAATTACCTTTGTATCATAATCGTTTGAAAGCATGGAATCTATTCTGAAATACTCTCCCTCGATAAGTCTTGATGTCATAATAGTATTATCGAATTTGAACAGTATGTTTGTTTTTTCAAAGAATATATCAACATTCTTTTCTATATCATCTTCTATAATTCTTGATATTTCACTTAATGTCTTTCCGGGAATTATTGCCTTTAGATTTCCATACTCTTTTTTTAACTCAGCTGAACGAATAGATATTCTGTGACCGTCTAATGATGTGGCTTTCATGACATTGCCCTTTATTTCAAAAAGCTCTCCTGTCATCATCTTATTTGAATCATTTGGTGCAACAGAAAAAATAGTATCCTTTATAAGTTCCTTTAATGTAAACTGAGAAACTGTTATTCCTGTTTCCAAAGAAACATCCGGAAGCTCCGGAAACTGTTCAGGATCCTTTTCCTGAATTTTAAAATGTGAATTCTCAGAGTTAATGTCAACTATAGTGCCGTTAGTTTCAAATCTTATGAAAGAATCATTGTCAGAATCTATCTTTCTTACTATCTCTGAAAAAAGCTTTGCTTCTACAGCAGTGCTTCCTTCTTCAAATATTTCACAGCCTTCAGTTATCTTTGTTTCTATACCAAGCTCGCTATCATTTGCCGTAAGAGTAACAATTTCAGATTCTGCTTTGATAAGTATGCACTCAAGTATGGACATGGTGGTTTTTGATGCAGCTGCTTTTGAAACGATATTAACAGCATTTAATAAAATGTCTCTTTCGAAATTGATTAACATATCTACTCCCGGAAATCTTATATATAAATTTATTTATTTAACAGTAGTTATAATAGGTGCTGTTAAATTGTTGATACAAAGCTTTAATTCGTATAAATAAACGGAAAATCAGTGTTTATATATGTGTTGAACCGACTTGAATAAGTGTTAGTTAATGTGAATAAGTATTATGGTTCTATTTTCTTTTTGAGAATGTCAATGTCATTCTTAAGTTTTTCATCCTTTTTAATTTCCGCTGTTATCTTATCTCTGCCGTAAACTATGGTAGCATGATCTCTTCCTCCGAGAGCCGCTCCTATATTCTTCTGAGTGGCGTCAGTAAGCTCACAGCAAAGGTACATTATAATCTGCCTTGGATATGCAAGCTCCTTATTTTTCTTGGAAGACATGAGATCTCTTTCATTAAGCCGGTAATGCTCGGCAACAACATTTATTATCTTTTCAGGAGTTATATTACCTGAAGCTTCATCATTACCGATCATATCCTTTAATATTTCTTTGGCGGTATCGATTGTTATGGATGTATGTTCTAACTTTGATTTTAAATATGTTTTCTGAAGAGCCCCCTCAAGCAGGCGGATATTTGATTTAAAGTTGGTAGCTATAAATTTAAGAACCTCATCATCAAAATTATATCCTTCGATTTCTTCTTTTTTTCTGAGAATAGCCATGCGTGTCTCATAGTCAGGCACCTGTATATCTACGACCATTCCTCCTTCAAACCGCGACTTTATTCTATCCTCAAGGTTATTTATATCCTTAGGAGGCTTATCAGATGTTATAACTATCTGTTTGTTATTATTAAAAAGTGCATTAAAGGTATTGAAAAATTCCTCCTGTGTACTTTCTTTGTTTGCAATAAACTGAATATCGTCAATAAGCAGCAGATCTGCACTCCGGTATTTAATTCTGAACTCATCAGTGGTATTTTTTTTAAGAGAATCTATATATTCATTTGTAAATCCCTCAGACGAGGTGTATATAATATTTGCTCTCGGATTATTTTTAAGAACATATATAGCTATTGCATGCATGAGATGAGTCTTTCCGAGCCCGACTCCTCCGTAGATATATAATATTTTAAATTCATATCCGGGATTTTCCGCCACAGCAACAGCTGCTGCCTGTGCGAGTTCATTGGACTTACCCTTTACAAAGGTATAGAATGTATATTTGGGATTAAGTCCATTATCTTTTACAAGCCTGTTAAAATCAAGTTGAGTTTCTTCGGATGAAGACAAACTTCTTTTATTTGCTGAAAACATATCCTCCGATATGCTGTCCTTATCCTTTTCTGAAATAAATACAGGCTTTAGTGCGAGACCTGTCACTTTTTCTATGGTAAATTCCATTATGTCTGCAAATTTCTTAGTAACTATGGAAACAACAAAATTATTTTTATCAGCGGAATCCATAGCAAGAATATACAGCTTATCATCAATAACCTTATAAGGCTTGAGCGGTTTGAGCCATATATTGTAAGACACATCACTTATACGATCATCAAACTGATCTCTCATAAAAAAAAGTATGTCTTTCCATTTTTTTTGTATAATATCAATCATCAGTTAAAATCCTTATCAACAATTTTTATCAACAAAATATGTGATTGTTGAATTGTTTATAATAAAGTAAATAAATAAGCTTTTCTTTCCTTATTATAATAGTGATATATGACAGATCACTTCATTTTACTTTAGTTCACAGATTTTTTCAATTAAATGTTGATAGAATAAGCATATTATATATAAGTTATCAACTTTTTATGCCTTATATTATACAGGAAGCTTAAAAAAAGTGCTTGACACAGATTTAATTATATTTATATACTAACTAGGATGTTTTAGTATCTGTAGGATATATTTAGTTAGAAAAGGGTAGGAGGTGATCGGATCATGAAAATGACATTTCAGCCTAAAAAGAGACAGAGATCAAAAGTTCATGGTTTCAGAGCCAGAATGAGCAGCGCAGGCGGAAGAAAGGTTATTGCTAACAGAAGAGCTAAGGGAAGAGCTAAGCTTACAGTTTGATCCAAGAGCGTATAACGGAGCCGCTTAAAGAGCGGCTCTTTTTATTCTGATAATTGTGTTTTAAAAGATCAGTCAGGAGTTTTAGCAATATAATAATGAAAAAATTTCCGTCGATCAAAAAAAACAGTGAATATCGAAGCATATATAACAAGGGTATATCAAAGGCCGCAGGAAGTCTCATAATGTATATTTCCGATAATAACAGGGATTATAACAGGCTTGGCATATCTGTGAGCAAAAAAGTAGGAAACAGCGTTGTAAGACATACCTTTTGCAGAAGAATGCGAGAGATATTCAGACTTAATAATTTTAGAAGCATACAGGGAAAAGACATCATAGTAGTTGCCAGGAACATGGCAGGCAGAGCTGATTATAAAAAGCTTGAGAAAGATTATATAAGGCTTCTGCAAGATCATAACATATCGCATCGAATTGATGAAAGTGCACATGAGTAGATAATTCATGTGCTTATTGTGGTATCATCGAGATGTGAATTTTCTGAATGAGTATAACAGTAATGATAAAGAAAGCATGTATAAAAATGATAAGGCTTTATCAAAAATATCTCAGTCCGCTGAAAATTTATACTCATTGCAAGTACATACCT
>CAVBSU010000049.1:0-9626 GCA_963598245.1 Lachnospiraceae bacterium
CTGACTATTATATTTAATCAACCATAGGTGTTACAACTTTATTATATCAGGACACTGAGCTAGTGACCGATGGAAATGCATATTTTTTATACCGACACAATACATTCCTCATCGTAACATTATCACAGTAAATCGGCAGTACAACTTCTTTGAGTATCCTCTCTTCCTTCATTGAAGCTACACCTTACCCCCACACCACTTCATTTCCTTAATGACGAACACTCTGTCAATTATAGCGTATTTCCATGCCGATAGCTCCATACTTACTGCTTTGCACAAATATCTTACGCATTTTGTAAGCTTTATTAAGCTTTCGCATCCCTTTTACATCTCTTTCACAAATGTAATCAGCTCCTCCAGGGTCTTAAGCTGATTCATTCCGGCTCTCAGTCTGGCAGACCCCGGTATGCCTGCTGTGTACCAGGCAAGATGTTTTCGCATCTCTGGGATAGCTATGTGCTCTCCCTTATATTTAACCATAAGTCCTGCATGCCGGATAATCATATCCTTTCTTTCTGTCATGCCGGGTTCTGGCAGAAGCTCTCCTGTTTTAAGATAATGTATGGTTCTTCCTATCAGCCAGGGATTTCCCTTTGCGCCCCTTGCTATGGCTACTCCGTCCACACCGGTTTCTTCTGTCATGCGCTTTGCATCCTCAGGCGTGAAAATGTCTCCGTTTCCGAAAACCGGTATGCTTACAGCCTCCTTTACATCTCTTATTATACCCCAATCTGCGTTGCCTGCATACATCTGTGCACGCGTTCTTCCGTGTATCGTAATGGCAGCCACCCCCGCCTGTTCAGCCATCCTTGCAAATTCGACTGCATTGACATTTTTATCATCAAAGCCCTTTCTGAACTTGACGGTTACGGGCTTTTTCAGTACTCTGCTCATAGTCTCAAGAATTCTGAACGCAAGCTTCGGGTTTTTCATAAGAGCCGAACCCTCGCCGTTATTGACTATCTTTGGCACCGGGCAGCCCATATTGACATCTATAATGTCAAAATCATCTGCTATCTTCTCCGCCATGGCGGTCATTATCATTGGGTCTGAGCCAAAAAGCTGCACGGCTATCGGATGCTCGCTTTCTTCAGTTTGGAGTATGAGCTTGTTGTTTTTATTATTATAAAGAATACCCTTTGCCGATACCATCTCAGTGCTTGTAAGCCCTGCTCCCTGCTCCTCTAATAAAAGCCTGTAGGCTGTGTCGGTTATGCCTGCCATAGGCGCCATTATGACATTGGATTTAAGCTCTACATTTCCTATTTTCATCTGTATTCCAATCTTTTTAATGTTTATGGCACAGACTACCCTGCACCGTTAAGTCATACCCTTTTCCTTAAGCTCCCCGTATGCCCTTGCAAATTCCTCAAGCTGTTTAAAAAGCTCTGCCTTTCCCCTCTGTATTCTCCGCACCAGAAGCTCCGAGCCTATCTCGTCTATCGGGTTCATCACCTGTATGTGAAGCTTATGCTCATCATCAAACACGAGCATGATAATACCGCCCACATCCGCACAATAATTTACAAGCGCAATCTTAAGCTCAGCCTGCACCTCATCGGGAAGTATCCCGTATTCCTCCTCGTTAAAATAATATTTCATACTCTGTGCATTGGCACAGCACAGCACACTGTCCATATCTTTTCCCCTTTTTACAGTCCCATATCTCTGAGCCTGACATTTTCCTCGCCGCACAGCTTTTTAAAGCGCGCAAGCGTCTCTGCGTCCGTCCTTACCTTGAGCTCTTTTCCAAGCCGCTTTATCGCCTTTTCCTTTCTCAGGAACACCACCACCTCACTAGTGCCGGTTTCAGAAAAGCAAAGCTCCTCAAGCTCTCCTGCATGCATGTTATAATCCGCCTTATCGTTAAAGGCTATCCACAGCTCCTTTCGTATCTCATTAAAGCCCGTAACCGTATCCGCAATCAGAGTTGCGCTTTCATCTCGGTCAATGCTTATTTTCCCGTGCAGATAGACCTTCCCGTCTTCTCTGAGCTTATATCTGTAACGCTCAAATGCATCCGGAAAAACTATCACATTATACTGCCCGTAAATATCTTCAACCTTCATAAAGGCCATCTGTTTCCGGCTTTTTGTGATCTTGAGCTTAAGCTCTGTTATGATTCCTCCGCTTACGGCCTCACTTCCGTCGCTGAGTGCACAGCTTCCGGTCAGCTCATCAGGTCTGTAATCCTTAGACCATGCTGTTACTATTCTTTCAAATGTGCTTAAATATTCCTCTGTCGGATGCCCGCTCAGGTACATGCCTGTAGCTTCCTTTTCGTAGGCCAGAAGCTCCTCCCTGCTGAATTCTCCTACCTCGGGCAGCCGCCTTTTAAAGCTTTTCTTATCTTCTTCTCCGGCTATATCAAACAGCGACAGCTGTCCCGCTATATCATTTCTTTTCTTTGAAGAAAGCTCCTCCAGAAGATCAGGCATAATACTGAGCTTTTGCTTTCTGCTGCCCGGAAAGCTGTCGAAGGCTCCTGCCTTTATAAACCCCTCGATAGCCTTTTTATTGACCGACTCCGGCATGCGGCTTACAAAATCCTCAAGATCTCTGAATCTCCCTCCGGCGGTTCTCTCTCTTACGATGTCCTCCACTGCCGCTCTTCCCACACCCTTTATGGCAGTCAGCCCATAAATAATGGTATGCTCATCCGTGGCAGTAAAGCCGTAATCTCCCATATTTATATCCGGAGGCATAAGGCTTATGCCCATGTTTCTTACCTGTATGATATATTCTGAAAGCTTTGAGATATTGTCCATGACAGATGTCATGAGCGCCGACATAAATTCAGCCGGATGATAGCACTTAAGCCAGGCCGTCTGATAGGAAACTACGGCATAAGCCGCCGCGTGCGACTTGTTGAAGGCATAGGAAGCAAAGTCTATCATCTCATCATAAATATGATTTGCCGTTGCCTCCGGTATGCCGTTTGCTATGCACCCTTTTACGCCCTCCGAAAGGTTGCCGTAAACAAAGTTTTCTCTCTCCTTTTGCATGACGGCATGCTTTTTCTTGGACATGGCTCTCCTGACAAGGTCAGCCCTTCCCAATGTGTATCCCGCAAGGCTTTGTACTATCTGCATGACCTGTTCCTGATAGACTATGCAGCCGTAGGTTGAGGAAAGTATGGGCTTAAGCTCATCACAGTCAAAGCTGACGGAGTCCTTATTTTCCTTTCCTCTTATGTACTTCGGGATAAAGTCCATAGGCCCCGGTCTGTAAAGTGCCAGCCCCGCAATTATATCGTTAATGCTTTCCGGCTTAAGCTCCTTCATAAACGAGGTCATACCTGCAGATTCCAGCTGAAAGATGCCGCCCGTCTCCCCTCTTGAAATCATCCTGTAGACCTCCGGGTCGTCATAGCTTATCTGGTCAATGTCTATTTTCTCTCCCGTGTTCTTTTCTGTCTGGTCTATCGCATTTTTTATTACAGTGAGAGTGCGAAGCCCCAGAAAATCCATCTTTAAAAGCCCCAGCTCCTCCAGCGTAGTCATTGTATACTGCGTCACAACCGTGCCGTCCGCATTTCTTGAAAGAGGCACGAACCTATCTACTCTGTCGCTTGCTATGAGTACACCTGCCGCATGCATGCTTGAATGCCTCGGAAGCCCTTCAAGTCTCATGCTCATATCTATGAGATATTTTGTCTCGCTGTCGCTGTTATATGCCGCATTAAAATCCGTGCTTACCTTAAGTGCCTTTTCAAGCGTCATTCCCAGCTCATTCGGAATCATCTTTGCTATTTTGTCGACTACATTTAACGGTATCTCAAGCACGCGTCCAACATCCCTTATGACACCCCTTGCCGCCAGAGTTCCGAAGGTTACGATTTGGGCAACATTGTCCTTACCGTATTTTTTTACAACATAGTCTATGACCTCCTGCCGCCTTTCATAGCAGAAGTCCACATCTATATCCGGCATGGTGACGCGCTCCGGATTTAAAAATCTTTCAAAAAGCAAATCAAAGCGTATCGGATCTATATTTGTTATTTCAAGGGAATATGCAACTATTGAGCCTGCTGCCGAGCCTCTGCCGGGGCCTACCGGTATTCCCCGGTGCTTTGCATAGGATATGAAATCTGAAACTATGAGAAAGTAATCCACAAATCCCATATTTTCAATGGTATTAAGCTCGTATTCAAGTCTTTCTCTTATATCTGCATTATATAAACTTTTTCCGCCGTCTGCTGCGCTTAGGCATCCCGGATACCTTTTCTCAACGCCTGCATAGCACAATTCTCTTAAATATTCATCGGCTTCTTTTTTGTCGGGTACATCAAAGCGCGGAAGCTTATAGCTTCCGAACTCTATTGTGACATTGCACCTTTCAGCGATTTCAGCCGTATTATCTATGGCATGAGGGGCATATTTAAAGAGGCTTCGCATCTCCTCCTCGCTCTTAAGATAATACTGCCCTCCGTCATAACGCATCCTGTCTGTATCGCTTACCTTTTTTCCGGTCTGGATGCAAAGCAGTATGTCATGCGGCTCGGCATCCTCCGCATAGGTATAGTGGCTGTCATTGGTCGCTATAAGCTCTATGCCGGTTTCCTCCGATAAGCTTAAAAGACCCGCATTCACATTTTTCTGCTCCGGTATGCCATGATCCTGAAGCTCTAAAAAGAAATTTCCCTTTCCGAAGATTTCCTGATACCTGAGTGCGGCATTTTTTGCCTCTGTATACTGATTCTGCTGTAAATATCTGGCCACCTCGCCCGCAAGACATGCCGATGAGGCTATGATCCCCTCGTGGTATTGTCTTAAAAGCTCGTAGTCAACTCTCGGCTTATAATAATATCCCTCGGTAAACCCGCAGGATACCAGCTTCATAAGGTTTTCATAGCCCTTATTATTCTCCGCAAGAAGTATAAGATGATAATATCTGGTATTTTCTGCGGTTTTATCCTTATTAAATCTCGAGCCCGGCGATACATATACCTCACAACCTATTATCGGCTTTATCCCCTGCTTTACTGCCTCCTTGTAAAAATCTATGACACCGTACATTACGCCGTGATCCGTTATGGACAATGCTGTCATGCCCAATTCCTTTGCACGGGATATAAGCTCGCCGATTCTTGAGGAACCATCCAGCAGAGAATACTGTGTATGAACATGTAAATGTGTAAATGCCATGGCTGATTTTTATATAATTATCCTGTCTGAAGCTTCCGACTCCGATATCACTATACTCAAAGAGGCTGCCGCAACTTGACTTTTCTGTCAATCGGCACAGCCTCTTTACTTTTATTTATGAATTTTTAATTTATAATTACTGTTGTACATTCAGCCTGTATCCGACTTGCTTTTTTCATCGTATCAGGTCTTGATTATCTTTCAAAGAAATTTGCAATAGCCTCTGCAGCTGTTTCCTCATCAGAGCCCTCTGCCGTAATGGTAATAGTGTCGCCGTTATAGGGAACCAGGTTCATAACCCCCATGATGCTCTTGGCATTGACCTTCTTATCGTTATATGAGACATATATTCTGGATGAATATTCTCCCGCAACAGATACAAGCATCGCCAGCTTTCTTCCGGCATCGTTTGTAATGTTTACAATAACCTCTCGACTTGTCATAATCCCCTCTCCTTTATGCAACAAGATGTCAAAGATAAATGCTTTTCAGAATATCGTTTTTCCCGTGCGCAGCTCATCAGCTATTTCAGCTATCTTTCTTAGTCTGTGATTCATGCCGGATCTACCTACTCCTTCCATCTGCTCCGAAAGCTCCTTAAGGCTTGCATCAGGATATTTCAGTCTAAGCAGCGCTGCCTCTCTCAGATTATCGGGAAGCTTTTTAAGACCCACTGCCTCCTCAATATATCTGATATCCTTAAGCTGCTTTACCGAAGCCGAAACTGTCTTTGAGATATTTGCGGTTTCGCAATTTACTCTGCGCTGAACATTCTCGCGCATTTCCTTGAGAACTCTGATATTCTCAAATTCCAGAAGGGCATTGTGCGCTCCCAGAAGTGTCAGCATGTCAGATATAGCCTCGCTGTCCTTAAGATATACTACATAATGGCCTTTGCGTTCCATTATGCTGCATTGTATATTAAAGCTTTTAATGACAGCCTTTGCGTCTGCAGCCTCCTTTTCAGAGTCACATACAAACTCAAGATGATAAAACTTTTCCGGGTCGCTCATGGTGCCTTTATCCGTAAAAAGCTCCATAAGATACTCTCTGTCCTTAGCCTTATCCGCATATTGAGTAATTTTACTATGACGCTTTTTTTGTGTAAAGCATTTATTCTTTATCTCATTTTTGGCATCTGATGAAAATGACATATGTATCTTTGTTTTTATATTTTTTTTAGTTTAAAATGCCTAATATTCCCGGGATTGCACTTATAAAAAACAATCAGCCCTTTTCAGACCTTGGTACCCATTTCTCCGGCTATTCTTTCCATGAATTCCTTAGGCGCATTATATCCCATTTTCTTGGCACGGTTATTTACCGCCGCGCATTCCACTATGACGGCAATGTTTCTTCCCGGCCTTATGGGAATCTCATAGGAAATTACCTTATTTCCGAGAATTTCCGTATAATTATCATCCATTCCCATGCGATCATATTTCTTCTCGTTATCGAATTCTTCGAGCCTTATAACCATGTCTATGTTTTGAGTCTGCTTTACGGCTTCTACTCCGAACATTGCTCTGACATTTATGATTCCTATTCCTCTGAGCTCTATGAAATCCTTTGTTATCGACGGTGCAAGCCCTACAAGAGTATCGTCCGAAACCTTTCTTATCTCGACGGCATCATCCGAAACAAGTCTGTGTCCTCTCTTTACAAGCTCCAATGCGGCCTCGGATTTTCCTATACCGCTGTCACCCTGTATGAGCACTCCCTCGCCGTAAACATCAATCAGAACGCCGTGAACTGTCTGCTTTGGTGCCATAAGCACTCTCAGCCATCTCATGGTCTCTGAAATAAAATCCGCCGTACCTCTGTCAGTTTTAAATACCGGAACCTCGTTTTTTATGCAGGCTCTCAATATACCCCTGCACGGCTGATAGCCTCTTGTAAAAACAAAGCACGGAACCTTATGACTTGCTATCTGCTCGAAGCGTTCATGTGCCACATCCTCTTTAAGAGAATTAAGATATGCCTGTTCTATTCTTCCTATGACCTGTATCCTCTCTCTGGGGCCCAAATCAAAGCCCTCAAGAAAGCCTGTCAGCTGAAGTGCAGGTCTGTTTGTACTGTAGGTGGTAAGATCTCTTTTTGAAATGTCTATTTCCGGAGTAAGATTTTCCAGCTTCATTTTTTCGGCAAGAGCCTTTACCGTTGCCTGCTCCTGCATATTGCTGTAGGCCATATTTCTTCCTTTCCGAAAGCTGTCCGCTTTCCTGTTAATTTATGATGTTTTTATTCAAACCGCCCCAGTAGCTTAATCTCCGGCTCCAGCATAATGCCATGTTTTTCATTCACTTCCTGCTGAACCTTTTTTATGAGCATATATATATCCCGGGAGCTTGCTCCGCCTTTATTTATAATAAACCCCGCATGCTTCTCGCTTACACAGGCTCCGCCGATGCTCAATCCCTTAAGTCCGGCATCGCTTATAAGCTTTCCCGCAAAGTTCCCGTCCGGGCGCTTGAAGGTTGAACCTGCCGAAGGATATTCCAGCGGTTGTTTTTCTTTTCTCTGAGCCGTAAGCTCATCCATCCTCGCCTCAATATCCTCTTTATTTCCTTTTTTTAACGAAATTACGGCTCTTGCTATAATCAGACCGTCATCCATGAGGCTTGAGCCCCTGTACCTGAAGCTTATTTTTTCTGCCTCAAGCCTTATGATTTCGCCTTTTCTGCTTACGGCATCAACACTTTTTATTACATCCTTTATCTCGCTGCCGTAGGCTCCCGCATTCATAACACAGGCGCCACCGATGCATCCCGGAATTCCCGACAGAGCCTCAAAGCCGGTTGCCTCCAGATTCGCCGCTATTCGTCCCACCGCACTGAGCAGACACCCCGCTCCCGCATCCATGCAGAGCTCATCGTCCTGCCACTCATAGCCCAGCATACTGAACTCAGTATCGTCATTTCTTCCTATGTCAATGACAGCTCCTCTTATGCCTTCGTCTGACACTAATATATTGGAGCCATTTCCCATAACAAAATATGCTATACCGTTTAACTCGAAATATCTTATAAGCCCCGCAAGCTCTTTAATATTTCTCGGAATTATATAACAATCGGCTTTTCCGCCGGTTCTGAAGGTCGTATGCCTTGACATCGGCTCATCCTTAAGGATAATACCGCCGGTTATGCGTCTTAGATTATTTATATTCATAGATCTATATTTAAAATCCTTTTTTTACATCAACACTTTAGAGTAGCTGATTTAACAATTCTTCCTCAGCTTCAATCTTCGATTCATCTGAATTTAAAAAGACAATATTTCCGTTTTCTCCGGCTTCATTTATTTCAGCTTTTTCTTCAAGCAGCTTTTTTACGCGTTCCGCCACCAATATGGCCGCATCATAAAAGCTTATGCTTTTATCAAAGCATGCCTTAAGTTTATCCTTTATAAAGGGAAAATGTGTACATCCCAAAACCACGGCATCTGTGTCGCCTCTGTATTTTTCCGTAAGCATCCTTAGATAATCCGTAAACACTTCGGTATCCGTTCTTCCGTTCTCTACATACGGAACTATTCCCGGCGCTGCAAGTGCTGTTATATGTGCTCTGCTTTTAAGCTTTGCTATTCTTTTTTTCAGTTTTTCGCCGTTTATTGTCGCCGTTGTGGCGAGCACCAGTATATTTTTCCCCGGCATCTCCTCAACGGCCCAGTCGACTGCCGGTTCTATTCCCACAAAATCCTGCTCCGGAAAGTCTTCCTTTATTTTGTCCAATGCTTCTGAAGTTGTAGTGTTGCATGCCACAACAAAGCATTTAATATCATCTCTTGAAAGAAGCTTTGTGCATACCTCTTTATTAAGCTCTCTGAGTTCTTCCGGTGTTTTTTCTCCGTATGGAGCGTGTGCTGAATCCCCGTAATAAATATAATCCTCGCAGGGAAGCACTCTTTTAAGTGCGCTAAGCACCGTAAGCCCCCCGAATCCCGAATCAATTACTGCAATTTTACTCATGCTTTGATGCACCCATATTCCGTATGCCATATTCTCCGGATAAGCCAGCTCTCTTCATGAATTTCCCTTCCGTTTTACGATGCACTGTCATCTTAATACCAAGCTTAAAGGTTCACATACAGGTAAGTCTGCATTAGATGTGAAAACTTTAAGTACAAGTATCATTATAAAACATGGCAATGGGATTTCAATTAAAAAAATAAGATAACATATTCTTCTTTGAAATAAAAAACCGGATCCCTTCCTAAACTGAAAAGACCCGATCCTCAGAAACTGCGGAGAAAGGGACTTGAACCCTCACGCCCTAACGGGCACAAGATCCTTAGTCTTGCTCGTCTGCCAATTCCGACATCTCCGCAACAAACAGTATGTTATCACACAGCTGTGATTTATGCAAGAAGCTTTTCTTTAAAATAAAGCCAACCGGCATAAAACGCCCCAACCAGGACTTGAACCTGGGACCCCCTGATTAACAGTCAGATGCTCTAACCAACTGAGCTATTGAGGCTTAA
>CAVBSU010000050.1:0-2763 GCA_963598245.1 Lachnospiraceae bacterium
GGGCACATGGGTATACAGAGCACTTACCTTCCTTGTTATAAGCTGTCCGTGTGCGCTTGTCATAAGTATTCCGCTTTCATTCTTTGCGGGAATAGGAGGCGCGAGCAATGCAGGCGTGCTCGTAAAGGGTTCCAGCTACCTTGAGGCTCTCTCAATGGTAAAATTCGTGATGTTCGATAAAACAGGAACCATGACAGAGGGCGTTTTCGAGGTAACTGATGTTAAGCCGAAGGATATGGACAGGGATAAGCTTATAGAGTTTACAGCCTATGCCGAAAGCTATTCAACACATCCTATCAGCCTGAGCCTTCAGAAGGCTTACGGAAAGGACATTGATAAGAAGCGTATTTCGGATGTAAAGGAAATAGGCGGAAAGGGTGTCACAGCTGTTATAGACGGAACAACGGTAGCTGCCGGCAACTACAAGCTCATGAATGAGCTGGGTGTGCAGTATGAGGTCTGCGAGGAAATAGGAACTATCGTATATGTTGCTGTTGACGGAAAATATGCAGGATATATACTTATATCAGATCGTATAAAGGATACAGCCGCAGAAGCCATCAGCTCTCTTAAGCAGGCAGGCATTAAAAAGACTGTTATGCTTACGGGAGATGCAAAGAAAACGGCGGATGCTGTTGCGGCAAAGCTGGGCATTGACCAGGTATTCTCGGAGCTTCTTCCGGCCGACAAGGTAAGCAAGGTAGAGGAAGTAATCGGCGAGGCTTCGGAGAAGGAAAAGGTTGCCTTTGTCGGAGACGGAATCAATGACGCTCCGGTTCTTTCGAGAGCGGATGTGGGAATTGCGATGGGAGCTTTAGGCTCGGATGCGGCTATTGAGGCAGCTGACATTGTCCTTATGGATGATAATCCGGTGAAAATTGCAAAGGCCATTAAGATTTCAAAGAAATGTATGCATATCGTGTATGAGAATATTTATTTTGCAATAGGCATAAAGCTTATCTGTCTTGCATTAGGTGCCATAGGTATCGCAAACATGTGGGCGGCCATATTTGCGGATGTAGGAGTAATGGTTATAGCTGTGCTCAATGCCATAAGAGCATTGTATACAAAGAACCTCTGAGTCTGAAAGGAGCAGAAGAATGGCAGAGACCGGAAAAAAATTCAAGGATTTAAATGAAGATGAGATGGCCATTCTTGTGGAATTATTCAAGGTGTTCGGTGATAATACCAGAATAAGAGTTTTATCGTTTCTTCTGGATACGCCATCCGTATGTGTAAGCGACCTGGCACAGGCATTGGGAATGACAGCCTCGGCCATCTCACACCAGCTGAAAATTCTCAAGCAGTCAAAGCTTGTAAAGAGCAAACGGGACGGAAAGCAGATTTACTACAGCCTTGCGGATGAGCATGTAGTGGTGATTCTTGAGAAGGCCATAGAGCATGTAATAGAGTAGAAGAATTGATATTGCCAATTTGTTATGTATTTGTGTTAATACATTGGAAATTGTATTTTCAAAGCTTTATTATATGATAGACATAAGCAGTAAGTGCTGCCAGACCGTTATTCTAATTAGAGGAGGATCCTGTTATGGCATCAAAGAAAAAGGGCGTTATAGTTTTAAAGAAAAACAATACGCTCAAGGTTGCATATTCTCACAGAAACTCAGAAATGAGATTACTCGGAAAGAGAATTGTCAAGTGGATAAAGGAAGCAGGTGTAGCTGCAATCAGTGACTATTATGACAAGGTCACCATGATAAAGGAAGAGGAGCCCATGACAGAGGAGCAGAAGGAATCCTACAAGAAGTATATTCCTGAGCAGCTCTGGCCTGAAACTACTCATATGACCTGGCAGGAGGCACTTGCATGGACAAAGGATGCTGCGGCACCTTTAAGAGATTTCTATCCATATATTGTAGATTATGCAGGCTTTGTCGGAGCATGGGCTAACAGATGGAGATACATCATTGACTTTGACAATAATCTTTTCATCGTAGTAAGAGCTGGTCTTGAAATGCTTCTGTTTGATTCCTGTGATACATATCCGAAGGAATTCGACTGGATGAGCAAGGTGGCTCATACTGAGATCGGACGCTTCCCGTTAGATAACATTCCTGAAGACTGGATCGAGCAGTGTGATAACTACTGGAAGAGCCTTATGATTATCGCGGTTGACTATAGTCATAATAAGGAAGCTATGGACTCAGAGCATGTTCAGGAGCAGGGCGTTGCAGGATATAATCCGGCAGATACTGACTGGGAGAAGATAAAATTCTTCTACGGACAGAACAGCTATAACAAGATGGTTTCGGATATGGATTGATTCTCTGAGAAAAAGCAGAGCTATTTCAAAGTTATTTAAGAGCATGCCACGGGTATGCTCTTATTCTTCCAGAAGATAATAATTATTCAAAAGTGATATATACTCGGTTGCGGAATCGGTGAGCACATGCTCCTTTTCCGCTATATATCCTACAGCCAGCATGGCCTCGTCACCGATAATATCAAGCTGCTTTATATGGGTTCTGTCATATTGGCCTTTATAGGTGCGGTTAATACTGAAGTCGACCAGAGATGTCTCTTCAAGAAGATAGGAGAGCATTTGATTACAGTTGGAGGATACCATATTTGTAAAGGCATCACTGCCTGCCATTCCGAGGTTTTCTCTTGAAAAGTAATTTTCGGAAAAATAATCCTGTATGCCGCTTACAAAATGCAGGCCGGAAAGCTCTGAATAGTTTATGCTGTCACGCTCATAAAGAGGCGACTTGGGACCTACATTTATACAGGCTCTGGCGGTAC
>CAVBSU010000050.1:2773-8943 GCA_963598245.1 Lachnospiraceae bacterium
GTACAAAGCTCGATAAATTCGAGATGCTTTTGAGTGAGGATGTTGTTCAGGGACTGTCTGTGCTTATGTGATATATATATAATTCCTATCTCTGATACACTTTTTTCCACATTCGTTACGATTTCCTCGATATTTCCCTGCCTGTGGTCTATGCGTATATCAGGATATTCCTTATATAAATCGACCAGAAGCCTTGCAAGTGAATTGGACTGAAAGGTCGATATGCTGAAGGTGTCGGGGATATGCTGTCTGCATATGGAAGAAATGCAGTTGGCATTGGTAAGAATGCCGTTGGCATAATCATAAATGGCTTTTCCGTATCCGTTAAGCCTTAATCCTCTGGTGGTTCTTTCAAAAAGCTCAGTGCCGAGATCGGTTTCAAGAGAGTGTATGACCTTGCTGACATTGGGCTGGGAGGTAAAAAGCTTTTCAGCGGCCTTACCAAGGCTTCCGCATTGACTTACGGTGATAAAATATTCCAGCTGCTGCATTTTCATGATATGAGGACACCCCCCTGCAAAAAATAACAGAGCACTAAAGCCCTGTCTTAAAAATATAGGTTTATCTTAAAATCACATAAATATTATCGGATAAACTTGTCAATAGCATCAGTAAGATAATCTATCTCTTTCTGATGCTCAACAGGATCCGCACTGTCGCTTGCCGTATCCAGGCACTCATTGATGTGGTTCTTAAGGATAACCTTTCCGAGGTTATTCAAAGATGACTGAACAGCCGAAATCTGTATAAGAATCTCGGAGCAGTCTCTCTCATCCTCTATCATCCTTTTAATCGAGGTAACATGTCCGACGATTATGGATATGCGCCTCTGAAGCTGCTTATATTCGTCGGCAGAATGGTGATGCCCTGTCATTTTCTTATCGGCAGTTACGGGTTCGATATTAACTATTTTAGATTCAGGCTTTGAATCTGAAATTGTTCCGGCCATAGTATATCCTCTTTCAGAATTTGTATCTTGAAATTAAAATGAAGTGACCGTTATTCATTGCGGACTACTGTTATGGCTCGGGCAATGATTGACCTTTTCCAAGTCGATCACTATATTTATAGCATAACTGGTTTTCTTTAACAATATTTTCAGACTTAACAGATTATTCATGACATCCATAACAAAAATTCTTTCAACGCTGATAAACTTTAATTCGACTACGGACACCGGAGATACCATAGCCTGTGCAGCATATGCGGGAGATATTTTATCATCCTGCGGGATAAAGCATAGGATAGTAAGCTTTCCTGAGGGGAAGAACAGTCTTATAGCCGTTATTGAGGGAAAGTCCGGGAAAACGATAGCCCTGCATGCTCATCTGGATACGGCACCGTATTACAGGGAGCTTAAATGGCGTTTTCCGGCAGATAAGGCCAGCTTTAAAAAGAACCTTATCTGCGGGCGCGGAGCTGTCGACTGTAAAAGTCAGGCGGCAGTCTGGATAAAAATCATGTGCGATATATTGAAAAATATCCCGGATAAACCTGAAAAAAACCTCATGCTGGTGCTTAGCTGCGATGAGGAGGAAGGCGGAGCCTGCGGTCTTAAAAGACTTATAGATGAGGGCTATATAACTGATTATACCGGAAGCCTGAAAAATATAGAGCTTGTAATAGGAGAGGGCGGCGGCTTTCCCGTGCCGTTTGGAGACAGGCTCCTGTACACATTTCAGACGGGAGAATATGAGGAAGAAGGTAATGAAAAAGCTTCAGATTCGGGAGAGAAAAAGCTGCATGAAGCTGCAACAGGCTCCTTGAAAGAGGCTCATGAAAAGCTCACGGATGAAGCTGCAGCCATCCTGAAAACGGCGATAGAAAAGGGCTACTACTCTGAACTGATTTATGAATATATTGAAGAATGTCATGCTGAAAAAAAGAGACTGGATACCGTGGCGCTTTATAAGGACATGGACGGATATTTCGAAAGTGCAGATGAGACATTGACATATAAAAAATACGGAGAACTTTTTGAAAAAGCAATTAAAAAGCAGGTTCAAAACGCCGGTCTGCTTCCTGTTGTAACACCCGGATTCAGTGACAACAGGCATTTCAGAAGGGCAGGCATACCGGTTACAGGCTTTTTTCCGTTTTATGAAAAAGACCATATTATTATGCACGGAGCAAATGAATATGTGAGTACAAATACTCTGGAACTTTCATATAAAGTGGTTTATGATATCGTAGAAGAGCTTATTACGAAGGGACTATGAAAGATTTTCAAAAAAATCTTTTTTAGGTTTTACTACAGACAGTTTTACGCTATAATATCACGATGTGCGGCTTTGGGGCGGCATGTGATATAACCGTTAAATTTTGTGTATTTGCAGGGAGGAATGAAATGACAAAGTACATCTTCGTCACCGGCGGAGTGGTATCAGGTCTCGGAAAGGGAATCACCGCCGCATCGCTCGGAAGACTTTTAAAGGCCAGGGGACTCAAGGTGGCGGCTCAGAAGCTGGATCCTTATATCAATGTTGACCCGGGAACCATGAGCCCTTATCAGCACGGCGAGGTGTATGTCACGGAGGACGGAGCAGAGACAGATCTGGATTTGGGTCATTATGAGAGATTCATTGATGAGGATCTGAACAAATATTCCAACCTTACCACAGGAAAGGTTTATTCCAATGTTATCTCCATGGAAAGACGCGGAGAGTATCTGGGAAGAACCGTACAGACCATTCCTCACATCACTAATGAGATAAAAAATTTCATATACAAGGTCGGTAATACTACGAGTGCTGATATTGTCATTACCGAGATAGGCGGAACCATCGGAGATATAGAAAGTCAGCCGTTCATAGAAGCTATCCGTCAGGTCGGACATGAGGTAGGACAGGAAAACAGTCTTTATATTCATGTTACGCTGGTTCCATATCTTAAGGCATCTGGAGAACATAAATCCAAGCCCACACAGCATTCCGTAAAGGAGCTTCTGGGCATGGGAATAAATCCTGATATCGTAGTGCTGAGAGCAGATGAGGAAATCACGGATGAGAGTATTTTCAAGAAAATTGCTGATTTTTGCAATGTAAAGCCGGACTGCGTAATAGAAAATCTTACGCTGCCGTATCTTTATGAGGCGCCGCTTTATCTTGAAAAATCGCATCTTTCGGAAATCGTATGCCGTGAGCTGAATATAAGTGCACCGAAGCCGGATCTTACGGAATGGTGTGCAATGGTAGATCGCATAAAGGCGAGTGAGACTATAGTTCGCATAGGACTGGTGGGAAAATACATTGCCCTGCACGATGCCTATCTTTCCGTATCGGAGGCGTTGAGGCATGCTGCATGGTCGCTTTCTGCCAATGTTAATATTGAATGGATCGATTCTGAGGAAATTACGGACGAAAATGCGGCAGTAAAGCTTGCAAATCTTGACGGAATCATAGTGCCGGGAGGCTTTGGAGACAGAGGTATAGAGGGTATGATTTCTACGGCAAGATATGCCCGCGAGAATAATATTCCGTATTTCGGCATTTGTCTGGGCATGCAGATAGCCGTAATTGAGTATGCACGCAATGTATGCGGCATTAAGGATGCAGATTCGGGAGAGTTTGCGCCGGGATCCACAAATAAGGTCATTGATTTCATGCCGGGTCAGAGCGATGACATAGATAAGGGCGGAACTCTTCGTCTGGGAAGCTACCCCTGCGATATTGTTCCGGAAACCACGATGGAGCGCTGCTACGGGAAGACTGAGATATCGGAGAGGCATCGCCATCGCTATGAGTTTAATAATGATTATCGCGAGGCGCTTACAAAGGCGGGGCTTACAATATGCGGGCTTTCACCGGACAAGAGACTTGTTGAGGCTGTAGAGATTACCGAAAGACCGTTCTATCTTGGAGTTCAGTATCATCCTGAGTTCAAGAGCCGTCCCAACAGACCACATCCGCTTTTTGCGGGCTTTATAGATGCATCTGTAAAAAACAGAAAGAAAAGCTGAAAAACTGAAATATAAAATTTATTTTGATTGAGCGGCAGGGTCGTATTGCTTTATGATACGCTCTGCCACAAGTCTTTTAGAGGTCCTGTCATCCATGGCTTTCTTTTCGATAAAGCGATGAGCGTCTGGCTCTGTCATGTGAGCGTGATCTATGAGCATCCACTTAGCCCTGTTCACGATACGCATTTCCTCTATTTTGTCATTGACAGTATCCTGCTTTTTAATAAAACGCTTCATGCGCTCAATGGTGGCACAGATAATGTTTAAAGCCTGCCTCAGAGAATTTTCCGAAAGCGGCTTTTGGAGGGACATTACGCCGTGGTCAATGGTTTTATAATAGATCTCATCATAGAGGTCACTGCTTGCCAGAAGCAGCACGCCCGCCTCTGACTGATCACAGACATCGCAGGCAAAACGCGAGCCGAATTCGTCGGGAAGAGGCGTGTTAATGATAACTATTTCGAAGCTTTTGTCAAAGAACAGCCTTCTTGCGTCCTCGACATTTTTCACAAAGACAACAGGATAATAATAATTTACCGGGAGAAGCCCTGTGAGCGCAGTGTTAAATTTTTCATTGGCAGAAACCACCAGCACACTGTAGGTGTGGTCTGAAAAAACCATATTAGGCTCCTCCTTTCTTTTGATACTCGTTTATGAAACCGGATATCATCAGGTGACATCGGGCTTACTTACAATAGTGACGGATGATGTTTTCCGGCAGAACCTCTCTTATGAAGCTGCTTTGACCGGCTGCCTTCTTTGCCTCGTTAAAGGTGGAGGGAAGCACGGAAAGACCGTCGGCTGCGGTTTCACCTGCCTGATAAAGATTTATGTCGGAGCAGACGCTAAGCTCTGCCTTTCTCTTTATTCCGTCAAGTCCCGCATATATGAGCAATGTAAATGCCAGATAAGGATTTGCCATAGGGTCCGGAGAACGAAGCTCTGCGTAGCAGGTGCCGTCTGAACTGGAAAGTATCCTGAAAAGATGCGAACGGTCACCGTGTGACCAGCTTATATATCGTGGAGCCTTATTTCTTCCCAGCCTTTCATAGGAATTTTCAACCGGGTCCAGAAAAACAGTCATGTCACCTATCTTATCCATGATACCGGCAACAACATGTGTAAGGACATCCTTTTCGTCAGAGCTTTTTACGCTGATGCTGATGTGCAGACCACTTCCGGGAAATTCCGCGACTGGCTTTGGAGAAAAGTCTGCAATAAGACCGTTTCTTGCCGCAATAGTTTTTACGACAGAAATAAATGTGACGGCGTTATCCGCACAGCTTAGGGGTGAAGCATTGGCAAAATCTATTTCGTTCTGACCGGGGCCTTCCTCATGGTGGGAGCTTTCAGGCTGTATCCCCATGCGCTCCAGATTAAGCTGAATTTCACGGCGGACATTTTCACCCTTATCGGCGGGGGCAATGTCCATGTAACCGGCATAATCATGGGGAAGCTTTGTGGGAGAACCCTCATCGTCCGTTCTGAAAAGATAAAACTCCATGGATGTGCCGAATTCAAAGCTGACACCCTCCCCGGCAGCCTTTAAAACAGCATTTTCAAGAAGCTTTCTGCAATCTGCCTCATACGGAGTGCCGTCAGCATGAGTTATATTGCAAAACATGCGGACCACCTTTCCGCTTTCGGGTCTCCAAGGAAGCTGGGCAAGCGTAGACGGATCCGGATGCAAATATAAATCCGAGTCGCAGCCGGCATCAAAGCCCGTAATAGCCGTAGCATCGATAGGTGTGCCGAAGGTGAAGGTTCTTTCCAGCTCGTAGGGCATAATCGCCATATTTTTCTGATTTCCGAAAATATCGCAGAAGGCAAGGCGTATAAACTTCACATCCTCTTCACGCACATATTGAATTACCTCAGATACAGAATATTTCATTTTTTGCTCCTAAGTATAAACTTTAACGGCCGTTCATTAAAATAAGCTCGGCGATTTTTTTATTTGTTCGGGACTTTAAAACAAAGCAGGCAAAATGTCAAGAAAAATAGCTCCAAATACAAAAACATCCTTGCATGCAAGCATGCAGTCTGCTCTTGCATTCGTCAACACTTTTAGAGTAAACACCCATGCCTGCGTGCTTGCAGGTATCACATATCATAAAAGTGCGGATTGCTTCGCGCTTACGCGCTCCCGCAATCCTGCATGTATTCGTAATCCGCGCTGTCGCGCTACTTACTCATACATGGCAGGTTGCCA
>CAVBSU010000051.1:0-8739 GCA_963598245.1 Lachnospiraceae bacterium
CTGCTTCCTTAAGTGCCATGCTGTTGGCAAATCCGTTATGACCTGAGTTATCGCAGATGAGCATCGGCTTGTCAGAGCATATCTCATCAAATCTGGTTCTTACCTCCGCTGTTTCCTTATCTGATGCGATGGTAACATTGTCCCAACCGAAGGTGTAATAAACCTCATAGTCAGGATGTGCCTCAACATACTTTTTTGTATTTTCAACCATTTCATCGATAGTTGAGCCAAAGATAGCAAATTGCATATATTCAAGAATACCGTTCATGATATAGTGGCCGTGTCCCTCGGTGCCACCTGCCATGATGATACCGTTGCCGCGGCGGTCAAGCACCTGAGTCTTGCCGTCCTCAATATATTCCCTAACGCCTGCTTCATCGCCTACATAAATATACCTGCCATCCTTGACGGCTGCTGCCTCAGCGTATTCATGATTGGCATTGGAGGTATAAATTTTTCCATAGATAACCAGATCTGCTTTCATATCTTACATTCCTTTCGTTAGTTACTTTAATTTAATCCTTCTCCGGTTCGGTGCGTATATCCTTTCACATTTCAAATGATATACTCTGTTCATTATATCTGCATATATTTATATTGCAAGACAAACATTTAAGACAGTAAAGCAGGCTTTACCTTTTTAAGATAAAGCCTGCTTTATGCCGCTGGCCGGACTCGAACCGGCATGGTTTCCCGCATGATTTTGAGTCATGTGCGTCTGCCAATTCCGCCACAGCGGCCTGAACAATCTTTTTATTTATAGCACAAACACTATCTGAACGCAAGACTGAAAAACCGGTGCGGCAGCCATGTTTTTAACAGCTGTAAATATCCGTTTATTTTGTTCCGAAAATCCTGTCTCCGGCATCTCCAAGACCCGGGCAGATATATGCATTTTTATTAAGCTCTCTGTCCATGTGTCCGATATAAAGCTCCACATCAGGATGCACCTCATGGAATCTCTTTGTGCCTTCAGGAGCTGCAATTATACAAATCATTTTTATGCGCTTTCCACCGCGCTTTTTTATAAGGTTGATGGCATCTATGGCAGAACCGCCCGTTGCAAGCATGGGGTCTGTTACAAGAATAACCCTCTCCGAAATAGGATTCGGAAGCTTGCAGAAATATTCATGCGGCTCATGGGTTTCCTCATCACGGTACATGCCGATATGTCCGACCTTTGCTGAGGGAGTGAGCGACAGAATTCCGGGAACCAGTCCGAGTCCGGCTCTTAAGATAGGTACTATAGCCAGCTTTCTTCCTGCTATGACAGGGCTCTTGCAGGGCTCGATAGGTGTTTCAATGTCGATGTCTGTCGTGTCCAAATCCGCCAGTGCCTCATATCCCATCAGCATTCCCAGCTCCTCGACTACCTTTCTGAATTCATTGGTTCCGGTATTTTTATCCCTCAGGATAGTTATCTTGTGCTGGATAAGTGGATGTGTAAACTCATAGACATTGTCATAAAGTTTCTTCATAAGCTGCCGCCTTTCAAAATTTTTTATTTATTCATGCTTCCTTGCAATCTCGCCCTCATGCTTGTAAATGCTTGCCGCACTTACGGCGCATCTGACACTTGAGAGCGGATAAATACTGCTGTTTCTTCCTATAACTGTTCCGGGGTTCAGTACAGAGCCGCAGCCCACCTCGACATTATCTCCCAATATCGCCCCGAACTTCTTAAGCCCCGACTCTATGTTTCCGTCAGCGAAATGAACTCTTACAGCCTTTTTATCACTTTTTACATTACTGGTAATGCTTCCTGCCCCCATATGTGACTTGTATCCCAGAATTGAATCACCCACATAATTGTAATGCGGTACCTGAACATTATCAAGTAATATCACATTTTTAAGCTCTGTGGAATTTCCCACAACGCAGTCCCTTCCTATCAGAGCCGCACCTCTTATGAAAGCGCAGTGGCGTACCTCGGTGCCGGCTCCTATGATGCACGGCCCCTTTATATAAGCAGTCGGAAATATTTTAGCCTCCTTGTGTATCCATACATCTTCTTCCGGACGCTCATACTCGTCAGGTTTCAGCTCATTTCCGCACTTAAGTATGAATTCTTTTATTTTGGGAAGCACCTCCCATGGGTATGTGACATCGTCAAAAAGCTCTGCCGCCATGGTATGCGTAAGATCTAACAGCTCCTTTGATGCCGCCTCTTTCTTTTTCATTATAAGCCTCCGTGCCTTAATGTCTGCCTGTTATGGATTTGCGCAGTCTGTTTATCCTGCATTCTCAAATAGTTTGCCCTGTATGCACAAACACTAAGAGTTTTTCTGCTTTGTGCCCGTACCGCCTCTTACCGCAGTTTTAAGATTGGAAAGCCTTACTTCTTTTTTCCCGAATTTTATCGACGATTCAGGCGTGACTATTTCACAGCCCAGACAGTAATCCTCCCTGTGAAGATTTATACCTTTTACCCCGCGGGCATTTTTCTTTTGTACAGGAACATCATCCAGTGCAAACCTTAAAGCATAATCATCCTTCGTCCATATGCATACAGTATTCATTCCTATTTCGGTTATCGGAAGTATGGTCTTTACCTCATCTCCCTCCTGAAGTCTGGTAGCTGCCACAAGTCTGTTGTTTGTATCAAACTCTGTTGCCTCTACTCTCTTTATCATGCCGTATTTTGTCATGAACAGAAGATCGCCCCGGCTAAGCTCTGCCTTTGATGTGATAAATACTATCTCTTCTTTCGCCGCCTGATATTTGGAAATATTATCCAGAGGAATACCCTTATCCTTTATCTTTTTTACAGGAATATCATCACATTTTATAACATGCAGATTTCCCCTGTCGGTAAATACAAGTATTCTTCCGTCATTCATGCAGCTCAGAGCATATTTATTTTCCGTATCAACTGCTTCCTGATTTTTTTCGTAGAGTGTCCTGTCTATAAGCTTGCAATACCCCAGCCTGTCCATGGCGAATATACATGGGACTGACTCATGCGGTGCCTCTTCAACCACAGCCTCCGCACTGTCTTCTATGAGCGTGCGTCTGTCGTAGCCGTATTTTTCTATTATATCCTTTAAATCTGCCTTTATAAGCTCATTTCTCTCATCTCTTCCGGCTATTATGGACTTATATTTTCTGATAGCTCTCATAGTCTCCTTATAGGCCTTTTCAAGCTCCATGATTTCAAGTCCTATAAGCTTATAAAGCTGCATCTCGAGTATGGCCTTTGCCTGTCTTTCGGTAAAGCGAAGCTCTTTTGCATCCTCTGCCATGCCCTTTTCCTTAAAGGCAATGTTTGAGATATCTCCGTTTATGAGACAGTTTTCGGCATCCCTGCGGTTTTTGGCACCTCTTATGACTGCAATTACCAGATCTATAATATTGCAGGCAGTGATAAGGCCTTCCTGTATCTCGCGCCTGCCTTCTTCCTTTTCAAGAAGAGCCCTGTATTTTCTTTCCAGTATCTCATGCTGGAAACTAAGCCATGCCTTAAGTATGCTTCTTAAGTTCATGACCTCCGGCCTCCCCTCGGAAATCGCCAGCATGTTTACGCCAAATGTGTCCTCAAGCCTTGTCTTTTTATAGAGTATATTGGAAATTCTTTCTATATTTGAGTCTTTTTTCAGTTCCAGGAAAATATTTATGCCCTTTGCATCGGAGGCATTGCCTATATCTGTAATCTCCGGAAGCTTTTTGGACTCTACCAGATCTGCGGTATCCTGCATGAATTTACCTATGCCGGCCCCGATCATGGTATAGGGAATTTCCGTGACTATAAGCTTATCCTTTTCGCTTTTTCTGGCGGCAGGAACAAACTCGAGCTTACCTCTCAGCTTAAGCTTTCCCACTCCCGTCTCATAGATATCCTTCAGCTCTGACTTATTTGCAATAATGCCTCCTGTCGGAAAGTCCGGCCCCGGCATTATTTCCATCATCCGGTCAATGCTTATGTCAGGATCGTCTACATAGGCGATGCACAGATTGCACAGCTCTGTCAGGTTGTGACACGGTGTGGATGTAGTCATTCCTACGGCTATGCCCTCTGAGCCGTTTAACAGAAAATTCGGTACGCGAACCGGAAGCACCACCGGCTCTGTCTCCGTATTGGCATAGGTCGGTACGAAATCTACCGATTTGTCTATATCCTTAAGAAAAACATCATCGGTAAATGCCTGAAGCTTTGCCTCGGTATACCTGTAGGCTGCTGCCGAGTCTCCCTCTATGGAGCCGAAGTTTCCCTTTCCGTCAACAAGCGGCACTGAGCGTTTGAAATCCTGAGACATGACAACCATGGTCTCATATATGGACGAATCTCCGTGAGGATGAAAGCGTCCCATGCAGTCACCGGTAATTCGCGCGGATTTCATTTCTTTTTTATCATGATGCACATGAAGATTATCCATGTCATAGAGAAGCCGCCTTTGTACCGGCTTAAGTCCGTCCCTTATATCAGGCACGGCTCTGGCTGTTATTACGGACATGCTGTAATCCAGATAGGACTTCTGCATTTCCTCACTGTATTCTGTTCTCAGTATTTTTTCAGGCATATGACACCTTTGTTTTCCCTATAATTTTTCAAATCAGCTGTCTATCTCAGCTTCATTTGCATGCTCATAGATAAAGTTTCTTCTGGGAGCCACCTCTGATCCCATAAGCATTTCCGTAACCTCCGAGGCAAGCCTTGCATCCTCTATTTCAACCCTTTTAAGCACCCGTCTTTCCGGATCCAGTGTAGTCGCCCAGAGATCCGGCGGATCCATTTCTCCGAGACCCTTAAACCGCTTCAGCTCATAGCCTGAAGGCTCATGATCCTTCTGATATTTTTGAAGCTCTCTGTCGTTATACAGATATTGGGGCTTTCCGTTTTTGGACTTTGGAGTTACAAGATATAATGGCGGCATGGAAACATATATATGGCCGTTATATATAAGCTCCGGCATGAATCTGTAGAAAAAGGTCAGAAGCAGTGTGTCAATGTGACTTCCGTCCACATCGGCATCGGTCATCAGTATGATTTTGTCATAATTAAGCTTTGTTATATCAAAATCATTTCCGTATCCCTCGGAAAAGCCGCAGCCAAAGCTGTTTATCATGGTTTTTATTTCTGCATTGGCAAGCACCTTGTCTATGGAAGCCTTTTCAACATTAAGTATTTTTCCTCTTATCGGAAGTATCGCCTGAAATTCTCTGTTTCTTGCAGTTCCGGCAGAGCCTCCTGCCGAGTCTCCTTCCACTATGAAGATTTCACATTTCGAGGCGTCCTTCGAGGTACATGCCTTAAGCTTTCCGTTGGAATCAAAGGAAAACTTATTTTTTGACAGCATATTTGTCTTTGCCTTTTCTTCAGCCTTTCTTATTTTGGCTGATTTTTCGGCACAGGCAATTATTGCCTTTATGGTCTCAAGATTCCTGTCAAAATAATGCTCAAGCTTTTCTCCCGTGACTGCCGATACATCTCCTGCCGCCTCGGCGCTTGCAAGCTTTGTCTTTGTCTGTCCCTCAAAGATAGGCTCTCTGAATTTTATGGCAATAACACAGGTCATTCCGTTTCGTGTATCGGCACCCGTGAAATTGTTATCCTTTTCCTTTAATATGCCTATCTGACGGGCATAGGCATTGACCAGCTGCGTATACTTTGCCTTAAAGCCCGTGATATGTGTTCCGCCCTCCTGCGTGAAAATATTGTTGCAGAAGCCGTGAATGTTCTCTTCGAAGGCATCCACATACTGAAAGCAGCATTCAACCTCTGTGCCGTTACAGCTGTCCTTAAAGTAAATGAGCGGCGTCAGGCTTGTCTGCCCCCTGTTGAGCTCTGTAACATATGCCTTCAGCCCTTCCGGCTCATGATAGGTTATATGCTCTCCGCCGGATGCTTTTTCCGCACTTTCTGCGGCAGTCTGGACTGATGTATCATCAAGCCCGAAGGAGATTTGTCCGTCCTCTCCCTGTACAAGCGTATCCGTCCTTACTCCTATGGGGGCAAATTCTCTCAGATCTGCAAAGTGTATGGTAAGCTCCGGATTCAGGTACGCAGTCTCATGCAGGCGCGACTTTATCCACTCGCTCTTAAATACCGTTTTTTCAAATATTTCATCATCCGGCAGAAAATTTATGGATGTTCCTGTTTCACTTGATTTCCCCGTCACCGGAAGCAGTCCGTCTTTAAGCTCTGTTGTCGGAGTTCCTCTCGAGTATGAATCGTGATAGATTTTTCCGTTTCTGTAAACATCTACGGTCATGCTCTTTGAAAGTGCATTGACAACTGAAGAACCCACACCATGAAGTCCGCCCGAGGTCTTATATGCCTGATCATCGAATTTCCCGCCCGCATGAAGTGTCGTCATGATGACACGCTCGGCGGACACTCCCTTGGAGTGCATGTCTACAGGCAGCCCGCGCCCGTTGTCCTTAACGGTACAGGAGCCGTCCTTTTCAAGCGTCACCCATATTTCCGAGCAATAGCCTGCAAGATGTTCATCCACGGAGTTATCAAGGATTTCATATACAAGATGATTCAGCGCCTTTATACCGACGCCTCCTATATACATTCCCGGTCTGGTTCTGACCGGCTCAAGCCCCTCTAAAACCGTTATGCTGTCTGCGTTATAGCTTTGTGTTTTTGCCATTTATTCTATCCGTTTCTTCTGTCCGTTCTTTCTTTTACATATCTGTCTGCTTCGGCTGCGGCAACCGCACCGTCCGCACATGCCGTAACTACCTGTCTTAAGCTCTTTGTTCTTATATCACCTGCGGCAAAAACACCGCTGATATTGGTATGTGTATCTTCACCGGCTCTTATATATCCGCTTTCTTTTTCAAGCTCTATGCCGCTTTTTTCATAAATGTCTGTCTCCGGCTGCATCCCGGTAAATCCGAACAGCCCTATCATGCCGTC
This sequence comes from Lachnospiraceae bacterium, assembly GCA_963598245.1. Lineage (GTDB taxonomy): Bacteria > Bacillota > Clostridia > Lachnospirales > Lachnospiraceae > Avilachnospira. The sequence goes on from CAVBSU010000051.1 coordinate 6,866, forward strand.
ATCCTCATCTGCTTCTATGAGCCGTTCTTCTCCCGTCTTAAGGTTTTTTATCCTTATGCCTTCCAGCACATCCTCGCCTATGGCCTCTTCAACTACGGAATTCCATATGAAGCTTATCTTTTTTTCATTAAAGACTCTCTGCTGTGTCCTTTCGGACGCCCTAAGCTTATCTCTTCTGTGAATTATGGTAACATGGCGTGCCAAAGCAGCAAGATGCAGAGCCTCCTCAAGCGCCGACTCTCCGCCGCCTGCCACAAATACCTCCAAATCTCTGAAGAAATTTGCGTCACAGACAGCACAGTATGAAATACCGCTCCCCGTGAATTTCTCTTCATTTTTACAGCCTACAGGTCTGTGATGAGCGCCTCCGGCTATGATTACAGCGGGTGCGCAAAGCGTTCTGCCGTCGGTAAGAGTGATTTTTTTCAAATCTTCCTCCGCCGATATATTAAACTCCTTTACCTCTCCTGCCAGAAATTCTGCACCGAAGCCTTCTGCCTGCTTCTTCATCCTCCCGGTAAGCGCAGCACCGCTCTTTAAATTATTTTCCTCCCCGAAAAAGCCGGGATAGTTTTCAATTTCAGATGTAAGAGTTATCTGTCCTCCCACTGCAGCCTTTTCTATGATAAGCGTCTTAAGCATATAGCGCCCGCAATAAATCCCCGCGGTAAGGCCTGCAGGCCCTGCTCCTATTATTATTACATCATATATGTTATTATCCATACTGCGTATATTCTCCGAGATGTAAAGTAAGACTGCTACCGCACATGGTGCGAAGCAATCCGGTATCAGCCGGGAACGACTGTTTTTGAACCCGGCATCACAGAATTGAATTGTTTAAGCCACAGGATATTGTATCTTTTATGTTTGAAAATATCAAGATATCAGAGCTCAAAAGTCCTCATGCAAGTGAACCTGCACCGGATTTTGAAGCTTTTGACCCCGGTATCATAAATTTATACGGGTACCCATTATCAAATATGCATAATGTGAATTTTTGCCAAAAAGTGTATAATGAATGTGAATGTTTTTATTGATTTTTACACGATTTGGGAGGTATGAGACATGACCGGAAAAATAGCGGTTTTTGCAGGAACGCTTGTAGACACACAAATGGGTGCGGATGTTTTGGCTGCGCACGGCATTGACCATATACAGTACCCTGTATCAAAGGATCCCCATGAGCAGCATATGTTTCAGATAAGCTCTGCTGATGAAAAACATGCTGTCATGAAGTCAATGCTTAAAAACGCCATGTCCGACGGATGTGACGCTGCTCTTATTTACTGCAATTCTCTTGCAGGCTCCGTAAGCTTTCCCGGGCTTTCCGAGGAGCTTTCCTTTAAGATAGTTACGCCTTTTGACGCCTACAGAAATCTGGCAAAAAAGTACCGCCGTATCGCAGCTATTGCCTTTAACCCCATAGCTCTGAGCGGTGTGGAGCTTGCCATGTCGAATGAAAATCCTGAGCTTCTGCTTTTTACGGCAAATCTCATGCCGCTGGTTTTTGATATAGAAAAGGGGCTTTCACCGGATGAGATTATTGACAAAAACAATCTTATAAAGCTCTGTGATTACTTTATCTCCAACGGCTGCGAGGCACTTATTTTAGGCTGCACACACTTTCCGTATTTTAAGGAGGCTCTTTCAAGGCGCACTGAGCTTTTTCTCATAGACCCCGCTGAGGATATGATCGCACTGCTCAGTGATTTGAAAAAGTAAACAACCATGCCTGCATGCTTGCAGGTATCACATATCATAAAAGTGCGGATTGCTTCGCGCTTACGCGCTCCCGCAATCCTGCATGTATTCGTAATCCGCGCTGTCGCGCTACTTACTCATACATGGCAGGTTGCCAAATGCAATAGCATCCT
>CAVBSU010000052.1:0-8139 GCA_963598245.1 Lachnospiraceae bacterium
CTCATAGAGTTTGCAAGAATTGTGGTTCATATAATAAGCGTGAGATCGTAAAGGTAGAGGCTTGATAAGAAGCTGAAGCTTTAAAATGTAAAGGCTTTCGACATAAGCGATGTCGAGAGCCTTTTGTTTACTGATGAGGTAATATATGACTACTGTCGCACTGGATGTCATGGGTGGGGATAACTGCCCGGATGTAAATATTGATGGTGCATATGATGCATTAAATAATATAAAAAATCTTAAAATAAAGCTGGTAGGGCCGAAAGAACGAATAGCTGATGCCATAAAGGAATGGAACGGAGAGCTACGAGAGCGCATAGAGATAGTAGATGCGCCTGCTGTTATAAGCCCTGATGAGGCTCCCACAAAGGCAATCAAAAAAAAGGATTCCAGCATCGTTACAGGAATAGATCTGGTAAAAAATCATGAGGCGGATGCCTTCATTTCAGCAGGTTCTACAGGAGCCATACTTGCTGCCGGTACTCTTATAATCGGAAGACTTCCCGGAGTATATCGTGCTCCTTTGGCGACTATGATACCCACCAGAAAAGGTTTTTCACTTTTTCTGGACTGCGGAGCAAATGTTGACGCAAAGCCTGAGTGGCTGGTTCAGTTCGCGCGAATGGGAAGCATATACATGAGCAAGGTTTTAGACAGACCAAATGCTGTTATAAAGCTTGTGAATCTCGGTACTGAGGAAGAAAAGGGAAATATGCTTACGAAGGCCGTTAATAAATCCCTTTCCGAGCTTAAGGATATAAATTATCAGGGTTATATAGAAAGCCGTGATGTCCCATACGGAGAGTCAGATATCATGGTTGCCGATGCATTTACAGGAAATGCAATAATAAAGACCTTTGAAGGAACAGCAGGAGTTTTGCTTGGTGAAATAAAGGAAGTATTTAAGTCTTCAGCTGTCACAAAGCTTGCAGCACTTATGGTAATGAAGCCGTTAAAGAACAGGCTTAAGGCTTTTGATGCTGCCAAATGCGGCGGAGCAATCCTGCTGGGGCTTAAAGGCGTAGTCATAAAATGTCATGGTAATGCAAACAGGCTTGAGATATCAACTGCCATTGAAAAGGCATGTAAATATATAGATGCCGATGTCAGTTCTCTTATAGAATCTGCACTTAATGAATAAAGCCATCAGTCGCGTATGAATGAACAAATTCAGTATTGAATTAAGACTTTCTTTATAGTATATAGTGTAAGAGATAAGAATAAATTGATATTGGGAAGGTAAAATATGGATATTGAGTGGCTGAAAAATATCATTACCGGAGTCAGCCAGAGCATTGACCCGGATTCGATAACAGAAGATTCATCATTTGCAGATCTTGGTTTGGATTCTCTTGATCTTGCCCAGGTGATTTTTTCTGTCGAAAATGAGCTTGATATAGTTATTGATCCTGACATACTGGAGGAAATAGTTACTGTCGGTGATGCTCTTGAAGCGATTCAGGAGGCACAGCGCTGATAATTTATGGTCAATGCTAATAAACTGACAGAACTTGAAAAAATAATATCTTATAAATTCAATGATATTACGCTGTTAAAGACAGCCCTGACACATCCGTCTTACAGCAGTGAGGCAGGACAGGAAAGATATAAAAGCAATCAGAGACTTGAATTTCTCGGAGATGCCGTTTTGGAGCTTGTAACGAGCGACTACCTTTATAAGGCTCATCCAAAGGATGAGGAGGGCATCCTCACAAGAAAAAGGTCTTCCCTTGTCTTTGAGGCAGCACTGGCAGTTTGTGCAAAAAACATAGATTTGGGACGGTACATATTGCTCGGTGTAGGAGAAAAAAACTGTCACGGATTTGAAAAACCGTCTATTCTTTCAGATGCTTTTGAGGCACTCATAGGAGCCCTGTACTTGGACGGAGGCTTTGAAGCTGCACGGCAGTTTATTTTTGAAAGAGTCATATGCAGCATAGACGAGCTGAGTCTTCTTCATGACGGGAAGAGCCTTATACAGAAGTATGTTCAGAGTACCTCGGGAAATACACTTTCCTATGAGCTTGAGGAACAGAAACAGGATGACAGAACCATAGGGTTTAAAGCCAGGCTTTATATAAATAACGAGCTAATCAGTGACGGAAGCGGTCAATCTAAGAAAATTGCGGAACAGGATGCTGCCACAAAGGCGTGCAAGAGGCTGAATATCAGATAAATGTATTTAAAAAGTATCGAAATACAGGGCTTTAAGTCCTTTGCACACAAAACAGTGCTTAATTTTAATAATGGCGTAACTGCCATAGTCGGCCCTAACGGTTCGGGTAAATCCAACATATCTGATGCCGTGAGATGGGTTCTTGGTGAGCAGAAGGTTAAACAGCTCCGCGGATCGGCTATGCAGGACGTCATTTTTTCAGGTACTGAAATAAGAAAGCCTCACGGCTTTGCCTATGTTGCCATTACGCTTGACAATTCCGACGGCATTCTTCCTGTAGATTATACGGAAGTCACCGTATCGAGGCGTTTATTCAGATCCGGTGAGTCGGAATATATGATAAATGCTCAGACTGTCCGCCTGAAGGACGTGCAGGAGCTTTTTTACGATACAGGAATAGGACGAGAGGGATATTCCATCATAGGTCAGGGTCAGATAGATGCTATAATTAACGGGCGTCCTGAGGAAAGACGCGGACTTTTTGACGAAGCGGCCGGAATAGTCAAGTTTAAACGCAGAAAGCAGACTTCCCTGAAAAAGCTTGAAAACGAGCAGGCAAATCTTCAGAGAGTTACTGATATAGTTGATGAGCTATATAAGCGCGTAAAGCCGCTTGAAAAGCAATCTGAAGCAGCAAGGCATTATCTGGCATTGAGAGATGAACAGAAAAAGCTGGACCTCAATCTGTTTATCAGAGAGCTGGATCTTATTTTTGATGCAAGAAATAAGGCTGAGGACAATCTTAATATAGTAAAGGCATCACTTAGTGATACTCAAAAAGAAAATGATGAATTAAAGACCAGATTTTCCGGGGTTTCAGACAGAATAATCGAGCTCGACAGCTTGATAGAAAAGACAAGAAATGACTTGAACAGGGCTCAGCTCTTAAATCAGAATCTTGAAGGACAGATCAATGTAAAGAAGGCGGAAATTAAGGCTGAAGAGGATAATATCTCTGATTTTTGTGAAAGACTGAACAATGTAAAAAGGGAAATTTTAAACAATAATAAAAATTCTGCGGAATATATAAAATCATTAAACGAGCTTGAAAGCGGGCTTATTGAGGTAAAAAATGACAAGGATGCCGCAGAGATAGATGATTCAGAGACAGATGAGCTTCTCGTTAAAATTAAAAGCTTCAAAAGCAGACTTTTCAGTATCTTTCCGGCAGATGAGAATTCTGAAGACGGATGCAGGGAAAAAAATGTTTCCGAAGATGCGGCAAAGGCTGACATTGACACAGAGAATGAAAAGCTTCACGAGCCTCACGAAGAAGATGATGAAGATTTTTCATATGTCATGCCCGGCTGGCTTAAGAATATTAAAAAGCAGAGAAATGACCTTGAAGATATCAGAGACAAGGAAGAGCGCACAAACTCATGGCTTAAAAAGGCTGATGATGAGTACAATGAGCTTACATCGGAATTAAAAGATTTGCAGAAAGCTTTTGCAGATAAGCAAAGAGTCTTTGCGGATAAAAATGCCAGATATGAGTCACTGAAAAATATAGCAGAGCGTTATGAGGGCTTTGGCGAAAGCATCAGGGCGCTTATGCGTGAAAAGTCACGGATAGGCGGTATAAGAGGCGTTGTTGCAGATATTATAAAAACAGAGAAAAGATATGAAACTGCCATAGAAACAGCTCTGGGAGGCCGTATCCAAAATATAGTCACAGATACAGAGGAGAATGCCAGGGACAGTGTGGCATTTCTGAAAAGAACGAAAGCAGGTCGGGCAACCTTCCTGCCGCTAAATGCTTTGAAATATAAGGATCAGCCGGAATACAAAAATGCTGTCGGAGAATATGGTGTGATAGGCATTGCAGCCAAACTGGTACAGGCAGGAAACGAATATGATACGCTGGTGAATTATCTTCTCGGAGCTGTGCTTGTTGTAGATAATATTGACAATGCGCTCAGGATAGCTGATAAGTACAGACACTCTCTGCGCATGGTGACACTTGACGGAGAGCTTCTTTCTCCTGGCGGCTCAATTTCAGGCGGCGCATATAAAAACACTTCAAGCCTTATAGGGCGCAGAAGAGAATTGAACGAGCTTAACGGCTTTGTTGAAAAAGCCAAAGCTGAATTTGATGCTGCAAGGGATGCTATTTTTGCCAAGGAAAAGCTTATAAACGAAAAGAATGATGAGATAGAAAGACTTAAGGCTGAACTTAAGAATATCTCCGATAAAAAAAATGAACTCAGCTTTTCAATAATGACGGATCTTAAGCTGCGCTGCAGTGAACTTAAACAGAAAACTGAATTTATTGCAGACAATATTGAGAGGATATGTGAGCAGAGACAAAAACAGGATGCTGATATTGCTTTACTAAATACGAAAATTGAAGACTGCAAAAAAAAGATTGCTGAGGATAAGGCAGATATTGACGAAAGAAATAAGGATATAGAAAATACGGTTTCTGTTATTTCTTCCATGAGGAATGCTGCAGACTCTTATGTGCGCGAAAAGGATGAGCTTACTGATTCGAGGAATGATTTTGACAAAAAGAAAGCTGAATATGCAGAGAATATTTTACAGCTTCAAAAAGACATTCTGAGGCTTGAAAATGCCGTACAAAAGGAGCAGGATAAGCTGGATTCACAATCTGAATATATATGGAATGAATATGAGCTTGGCCCTTCGGCAGCAAAAGAATTTTTTGATGAGGAGCTGGGAAATACAGCTTCGATAAAGGGAAGACTTGATTCAGTAAAAAAAGAAATAAAAGCACTGGGACCTGTTAATGTCGGAGCCATAGAAGAGTATAAAGAGGTATGATTTTCTAAGTTCGCAGCAGCAGGATCTCATTAAGAGTGCCGAAAGCATTATATCCATTATAGAAGAGCTTGACAGCAAGATGAAAAAGCAGTTTGCCGAGCAGTTTGCTCTTATAAGAGAGCAGTTTTCCAGAGTGTTCAGGGAACTTTTCGGAGGAGGCATTGCCGATTTGGAGCTTATTTATACGCCTGAGGATGATTCCGGTGACGAACTTGAATCAGGCATATCTATTATAGTTCAGCCTCCCGGAAAAAAGCTTCAGAGCATAATGCAGCTTTCGGGAGGGGAAAAGGCTCTTACAGCCATTGCTCTGCTTTTTGCAATACAGAGCCTGAAGCCATCGCCGTTTTGTCTTCTGGATGAAATTGAAGCTGCACTGGATGATTCCAATGTTATAAGGTTTTCTGCTTATCTTCATAAGCTTACGAATGATACGCAGTTTATTGTTATCACACACAGAAGAGGTACTATGGAGTCTGCTGACAGACTCTACGGTGTGACCATGCAGGAAAAAGGCATATCAAAGCTTGTTTCTGTAGATCTGGTCAGTGACAAGCTTTCATAAATATTAACCGCTTATCACAGGCGCATTTCTTTATAAGGAGGAGGCCATGGGATTTTTCGACAGACTTAAGGAAGGTCTTTCAAAAACAAGAAACAGTATCGCAAACGGATTGGATCTTGCTTTCGGAGATTATTCACAGGTAGATGATGAATTCTTTGAAACGCTTGAAGAGATTCTTATCATGGCTGATGTCGGAATGGCTGCCACCGATAAGATTATTTCAAGAATGAAGGAACGAGTAAGAGAAGAGCATATAAAAGATCCGGAGAAGGTAAGAGAGGCTCTTATTAAAGCCGTTTCTGATGAGATAAAACCCTGTGACGACGCCTATTCCTTTGTGGATCAGAAAACAGTTATTCTTGTAGTCGGCGTTAACGGAGTAGGGAAAACAACCTCTATAGGAAAATTGGCGATAAGCTTCAAGGAGCAGAATAAAAAGGTCATTCTTGCCGCTGCCGATACCTTCAGGGCAGGCGCAAAGGAACAGCTTGAGATATGGGCCAGGCGCGGAAACATTGACATAGTTGAACAGGATGACGGAACAGATCCCGCCGCTGTTATTTATGAGGCCATAGATGTCTTTAACAGTAAAAATGCCGATATACTCATATGTGATACTGCCGGAAGACTCCACAATAAAAAGAATCTTATGGAGGAGCTTTCAAAAATAAACAGAATTCTTGAGAAGAGGCTTCCAGATGCAAAAAAAGAAGTCCTTTTAGTCCTTGATGCCACCACGGGACAGAATGCAATATCACAGGTCAGGGAATTCAAGGCTATCTGTGAGCCTACGGGAATTATTCTTACGAAGATGGACGGATCGGCTAAGGGAGGCATAGTTATTGCTATTTCAAGCGAGTTTGACATACCGGTGAAATATATCGGTATAGGCGAACATCCGGAGGATCTTCAGAAATTCAATCCGGAAGAGTTTATGAAAGCTATTTTCACGGCCTGATGCCTGCACATTATAAGGCAGCTGTGAAAATTACGGCAATAGAATATAAAATAAGTTAAATACAGGCGGCATATGGTGTAAAGACAAACTACTTGACACCCTGTGCCGTTATCATATATAATAAGCCGCGTTATGGAAAAAATCGTCAGGCAGGGAATGTTATACGATCTTTACGGCGAGCTGCTTACCGAGCATCAGCAGAAGGTATACGGCGAGCTTGTTAATGAAGATCTTTCGCTGTCAGAAATAGCCGAGCTTAACGGCATAACCAGACAGGGTGCGCATGATCTGATAAAACGCTGCGATAAAATACTTGAAGCTTATGAGGAAAAGCTGCATCTTCTGAAAAATAAGCTTGAGGAAGACTAAATAAAGTTAGAGATTTATAATATGGCATTTGAGAGCTTAACAGAAAAATTTCAGAATATATTCAACAGTCTTAAGGGAAAATCAAAGCTGAGCCCTGAAGATGTTCATTCTGCAATGAAAGAGGTTAAGCTGGCTCTTTTAGAGGCGGATGTCAACTTTAAGGTAGTAAAGGATTTCGTAAAGGAAACCGAGACCAGGGCTATCGGTGCAGAAGTTTTTGAAAGTCTTTCACCCGGGCAGACAGTTATAAGAATAGTAAGAGATGAGCTTATTCATCTCATGGGAGATGACACTTCAGAATTCAAGCTTAAGCCCGCAGGACAGATAAATGTCATAATGCTTGCAGGTCTTCAGGGTGCCGGAAAAACCACCACGGCTGCCAAACTCGGAGGAAAACTGAAATCCGCCGGAAAAAAGGTGCTTTTAGCAGCAGGCGATGTATACAGGCCTGCAGCCATTAAACAGCTGGAGGTTAATGCAGAAAAGCTTGGACTTGATGTATTCAGTCTGGGGAGCGATGCAAGTCCGGTTGAAATTGCAAAAAAAGCATATGAAAAAGCTGTTAATGAACACTACGGTGTTCTTATCATAGATACGGCAGGCCGCCTTCATATTGATGAAAGCATGATGCAGGAGCTTAAGGATATCCAGTCTAATGTCTCTGTTGACTATACACTGCTTACAGTGGATGCAATGACCGGACAGGATGCGGTAACCGTTGCCGGAGAGTTCTCGAAAAAAGTAGGCATTGACGGACTGATTGTAACTAAGCTTGACGGAGATACAAAGGGCGGTGCGGCACTTTCCATAAGAGCTGTCACAAAGAAGCCGATTTACTATGTCGGTATGGGAGAGAAGCTTTCTGATCTTCAGGAATTTCATCCAGACCGCATGGCTTCGCGAATCATCGGTATGGGAGATATTATGTCTCTCATTGAGAAAGCTGAAGAAACAGCTGATTTGGAAAAACAAAAACAGATAAGTGAACATATGCGAAAAGCGCAGTTCACCTACGATGATTTTCTTCATCAGATGAATCAGATGAAAAAGATGGGCGGGCTTTCTGCTATCATGTCGATGCTTCCCGGAATGAACGGCTTTAACCCGGACAGCATAGATCAGTCACAGTTTAATAAGGTTGAGTCTATGATACTTAGTATGACACCGGCAGAAAGAGCTAATCCCAAACTTATGAGTCCTTCCAGAAAAAGGCGTATTGCCAATGGTTCGGGAACTGATATTGCCGATGTAAATCGACTTGTAAAACAATTTGAACAGATGCAGAAGCTG
>CAVBSU010000052.1:8149-8620 GCA_963598245.1 Lachnospiraceae bacterium
GAAAAAACACGGTAATCTTAACAATCTTTTCGGAAGAAATATGTTCCGGGGAAAAGGATTGTTTTGAGTATAAATCAAGTAAATTCACTAAAAGGAGAATAATAATGGCAGTTAAAATCAGACTCAGAAGACTCGGTGCAAAGAAGAAGCCTTTCTACAGAATTATAGTGGCAGATTCAAGATCTCCGCGCAACGGACGCTTTATCGAAGAAATCGGATACTATGATCCCAACACAGAGCCTTACACAATAAAGGTAGATGCTGACGCGGCAAAGAAGTGGCTCAACAACGGAGCTATTCCGTCGGCAACCTGTGATAAGCTTCTTAAGAACGCCGGCATCACAAAGTGATCAGAAGATCAGTGAGATGATGAGATGGCTATGAAAGAAATACTGGAAATTATTGCAAAGTCACTTGTCGATAATCCTGATGATGTAGTTGTTACTGAGGAAGTTAAGGATGATGCTGTAG
>CAVBSU010000053.1:0-2961 GCA_963598245.1 Lachnospiraceae bacterium
TACTTTTATGGTATGTGATGCCTGCAAACATGCAGGCATGGGCATTTACTATTTAAAGGCAGGTCAGACGGCCTGTCTTTTTATTTGCAAAAAAGCATACAGTTTAGGAAGCAGGCAATATACGCATCGGTTAAATTGTGCTATAATTAGGGCACTTCGTTACTGCATGTTTGAAAATTTGATTTAGAATACTTGTTTTGAGGTATTTATGAATATAAAAAAGGCGTTTGAAGATAAGAAATGGGTTCCATATACCATAGCCGTATGCGCAGGAGTGCTGCTTTATGTAATTCTCATAAAGCTTGATGTCATCACGGCATGGTTTGGAAATTTCATGGGACTCATAAGCCCTGTCATATACGGCATGGTTATCGCCTATCTTGTTTCGCCGCTGGTAAATTTCCTTGAAAAGAAAGTTTTTTTCTGGATAAAAAAGGATTTTATAAGATTACAGCTTGCAAATGTCACGGCAATGATTACAGTCTCGGTGCTTTTCGTACTGCTGATGAGCGTTCTCATACCGCAGCTGGTAGACAGCATCAAACTTTTTATCAGTAATATCAATGTCTATTCCGCATCACTCCAGGAAACTCTGAACTATTATGTGAAGTTAGCCGAACAGCATGATATTGATATAAGCATACTTGATCAGTCGACCACCAAGCTGGTAAATGATGCCGTAAGCCTTATCACGGAAAATACCGGAAAAATAGCTGAAAGCTCCCTAAGCATTACCAGCAATGCCATGAATCTCGGGCTTGGACTGATACTTACGGTATATTTTCTTATTTATAAAAAAACGCTTCAAAGCACCTATCACAGAATGCTTAAGGCATTTCTGTCCGAGACACAGTATATAAAGACAACATCCTTTTTACGCGAATGTAATCAGATAATGACCACATATGTGGTCAGTGATATTCTGGACGGAATCATCGTTGCCGTGTTGAATTCTGTCTTTATGATTGTTACGGGCATGCCGTATATGGTGCTTATTTCCATTGTGGTGGGCGTTACGAACCTTATACCCACATTCGGACCTTTTATTGGGGCTTTCATAGGAGGGCTCATACTGCTTTTTGCAAGCCCGCAGTCGGTAATTCCCTTCCTTATTTTCACACTTGTACTCCAGCTAAATGACGGATATGTTATTAAGCCAAAGCTTTTCGGAGGAGCATTGGGAGTTTCCGGAGTGTGGATCACGCTTGGAATCATCGTAGGCGCAAAGCTGTTCGGATTTGCGGGAGTCCTGCTTTCAGTGCCATTTGTGGCTATCGTAAGCTTTGTGATGCAGGATGTATTGAAGACAAGAGAAGATGCAAAAACAAAAATATAAATTAAGAAGCTATTCCCGCATGAAAATGTGCGGTTTATGAAGATTAAACAGCTTAAAAATTAAGACAGGAGAGATGAACATGAGCTACAGAATCATTACAATAAGCAGACAATTCGGAAGCGGCGGACGCACAATAGGAAAAAAGCTTGCCGAGGCACTCGGAATTAAATGCTATGACAGAGAAATAATCGATAAGGTTGCGGAGCAGAGCGGCTTTGACAAAAATTATATTTCCGAAAAAGGTGAATATGTGCCGGGAGGAGTTTTCGGCACCATGATGAACCGCTGGTCCTACAGCGGTCCGACCAATGAAGAAAGAATCTGGCAGATTCAGGCCGCATATATAAAGGATCTTGCGGAGAAGGAAAGCTGCGTTATAGTAGGACGCTGTGCCGATTATCTTCTGAGTGAGAGAGATGATGTGCTCAAGGTATTTATTCATGCTGACGATGAGTATCGTGCAGAGCGTATCGTAAAGCTTTATGGCGAAAGCGATATAAATCCGGAAAAAAGACTTAAGGATAAGGATAAACACAGAGCGGCATATTATCAGATTTATACAGATATGACATTCGGAGATGCTCTTAACTATGATGTCTGTCTGGATTCCGGCAGAATCGGAGAGGATAAGTGCGTAGATATACTTAAGGATATCTTTAAGCTTGGCTGATTGCCTGAATTTGCAAAAACAGGACACTTAGTTCAGGGAGTTTTTAATCCTGCAATAGCAGGTTATGAAGCTGTAAGGATAAACTGTAATGAAATATTAAGTGTACAATCTTTGACTGTCATGCTAAAACAATAGGAAGGCATGACAGTCTTTTATTGGCTGTCGGCATAAATATTAGTCAAGGTTTTTAAGATTTTGCGGGAGACCGGTATATGAAAAAAAATGATTTAAAAGGAAGCATTTCAGCTCTGAAAAAAAATCCTGATGTGAAAAAACAGGCGATAACGGCGGCAGCTTTAATGCGTATAACGGCAGCAACGCTTATGGCAGCGGGTGTTATCGTGTCGGGAGGAAAAATTTCAGAAAATACTGCCATTACAGCCTATGCGGCAACCACTCTGGACTGGTACAGTGTTTCTCTGGATACTGATGGAAATTGCAGCTGGACGCACAATGCACTTCCGGCAGGAGAGGCTGTCGATAAGTATGAAATAAGGCTTTCAAGACAGAATAACGGCAGCTGGACTGCAAATTATAAAACATATACCACCACTGAAAACAGCTACAGCATAAATTTCAGTGCAAAGGGAAAGTATTATGTGAGAATAAGGGCAAAGATGATTGGCGGAACCTATACGGACTGGTCACCGGAATCGTCCACCGTTGCAATCACCTCTGATGATATAAGCACGGACGATTCACCGTCTGCCGGAAATAGTTATTACTATTATTATAACAGTGACGGCTCTTATTACGCGTACGGACCGGGCGGAAGCTCAAATTATAATTATTACGGACCGGCAGGTCCGGGCACGGGCTCTTACAGCAACACATCAGTTATAAATACTGTCACCGGGGCATATGTAAGCGGGAATGCCAATGTTGTCAATACGCAAAATACGGCTAACGGCAGCGGCACAAATCAGGCTTCCGGATGGATAAAGAATGCTAACCG
>CAVBSU010000053.1:2989-8047 GCA_963598245.1 Lachnospiraceae bacterium
CAATTACTGGTACTACTTTGATGCAAACGGATATATGAAGACGGGCTGGCTGCATATTGACAACCGATGGTACTATGCGCTTCCGTCGGGAAGGATAGCAACCTCAAGCTGGAACAATATCAATGAGAAGTGGTATTACTTTAATGAGAGCGGAATAATGCAGACAGGATATATCACCGTGGACGGAAAAATATACTATACAGACAGTTCAGGAGCAAGAGTTCAGTCGGCATATAATCCGGACGGACATCTGTTTGATTTAAACGGCGTAATGATTCAGTAATAAAACATTTTACACAGGGAGAAAAATCAATGGGAATTTATGAGGAGCTGGTGGAACGCGGCTTGATAGCACAGGTAACGGATGAGGACGAGATAAAAGAGCTTGTCAATAACGGCAAGGCGACATTTTATATCGGCTTTGATCCTACTGCGGACAGTCTCCATGTAGGACATTTTATGGCACTTTGCCTGATGAAGAGACTTCAGATGGCGGGCAATAAGCCGGTTGCACTGGTTGGCGGCGGCACCGGAATGATAGGAGACCCTTCAGGCCGTACAGATCTCAGAAAGATGATGACTGTAGAAACCATACAGCATAACTGCGACTGTTTCAGAAAGCAGATGAGCCGCTTTATTCATTTTGGCGAGGGCAGTTCAGATGCCGTAATGGTAAATAACGCCGACTGGCTCATGAATCTTAACTATATCGAATTTTTAAGAGACATAGGTGTGCATTTCAATGTAAATAAGATGCTGGCTGCCCGCTGCTATGTGAACCGTATGGAGCAGGGGCTTACCTTCTTTGAGTTTAATTACATGATCATGCAGGCGTATGATTTTTACAGACTTTTCCAGGATTACGGCTGCAACATGCAGTTTGGCGGTGATGACCAGTGGTCAAACATGCTTGCCGGAACCGAGCTTATCAGAAAGAAACTCGGCAAGGATGCACACGCAATGACCATTACACTGCTTCTTAATTCCGAGGGTAAAAAAATGGGAAAGACTGCCTCGGGAGCAGTGTGGCTTGATCCGGAAAAAACCAGTCCATATGAATTCTATCAGTATTGGAGAAATGTAGGCGATGCCGATGTTATCAAATGCATAAAGATGCTTACCTTCCTGCCGTTAGATGAAATCAGGAAGATGGAAGGCTGGGAAGGAGCCGAGCTTAATAAGGCAAAGGAAATTCTGGCTCATGAGCTCACAGAGCTTGTTCACGGCAGGGAAGAGGCTGATAAGGCAGAGGCAGCAGCCAGGGCGGCTTTTGGAGGCGGTGTGTCTGAGGACATGCCTTCATATACCGTAGCAAAAGAAGAGCTGACTGACGGAAGCATTGACCTTATAAGCATACTGGTGAACGCAAAGCTTTGCGCTTCAAGAGGCGATGCAAGAAGAAATATTGAACAGGGCGGCGTTACCGTAGCTGATGAGAAGATTACGGACAGTAAGAAAACATATACTGCCGAAGAGCTTTCCGGAAATGGGCTTGTGGTACGCAGAGGAAAGAAAAATTTCTGTAAAGTAAACTTTTTGTAAGAAAATACAAAAGCTCTTCGTAAGGATAGCGTGCTATACTAGGCATATGTTTACGGGGAAGTTTAAAATTTTAATAGTAACGATGCTGTTATCTTTGTCAGCCTGCTTTTCTTCATATGCGGCAGGAAGGACAGGAGTTCCTTTTAATGTCGAGTTCGATAATGATGATAATATCGAGAGAGTCTGCTATGCGGGGCATGCGGGAAACACTGTAAAATACAGGGAAGGACTGGCAGTACTTAAAGATACCTCCTTTACCGTGGTGGCTGCAGCTTCCGATAAGGAGGCGGATATAAGGAAGCTTTCGGCGGGAATTTCTCTGATTTATGAGAATGAAGATAAGACAGGATCATATAAGGAAACAGTAAGAACCTACGAAGAAGGCAGTCTGGAAACAGGAGAATATTATCAGCTGCTTTCGGAAAATACTCTGGCAAGCCTTGAGGAAAGAGGACTTTTATACAGTGATTCACTTCAGGGAATGGTGCTTACACTGAGCTATGACATCGGAGGAAAGAAAAAGAATACATATCTTTATGTCTGCGATGATGATGATTACAGCACATATTTGGAGAATGCACAGGAGTGACAGTACCTGATACGGAGGCTGAGCTTGAAGCATTAAATAAATTTTATGATATGAGGGGATGCGAGGGCATTCCCTTTTTTAAGGAAAAGCAATGTTAACTAATGATTGGAAGAATCAGCTTGCTTCCGAATTTAAAAAACCATACTACAGAGACCTTTACTATAAGATAAAGGACGAGTATGAGCATGAAAAGGTATTTCCGTCACCAGACGAATTATATAAGGCCTTTGAGCTCACACCTTATGAAAAGGTAAAGGCGGTCATTCTCGGACAGGATCCGTATCACGGTGACGGGCAGGCGGAAGGTTTGTGCTTTTCGGTAAAGCCGGGAGTGGATATCCCGCCGTCGCTTATGAATATCTACAAGGAATTGAATCGTGAGATGGGGCTGAAGATACCGGATAACGGATGCCTTGTGCCGTGGGCAAAGCAGGGAGTGCTGCTTTTAAATACGGTACTTACGGTAAGAGCGCATCAGGCGTTTTCTCACAGGGGAATGGGCTGGGAACAGTTTACGGATGCCGCGATAGCTGCCCTTAATAAGGCAGACAGACCTGTGGTTTTCATGCTTTGGGGAAAGCCTGCCGGAGAAAAGGCGGCGATGCTTGATAATCCGAAGCATCTCATATTGAAAGCACCGCATCCGAGTCCGCTTTCGGCATCAAGAGGCTTTTTTGGCTGCGGACACTTTGTAAAATGCAATGAATTTCTTTTGACAAACGGCGAAAGACCGATAAACTGGCAGATATCGGATTTGAGTCCGGGGGATAGTAATGAGCATAACAGAAATACTTAAGGTGATAGTGTTCGGAATAGTGGAGGGCTTTACGGAATGGCTTCCGATATCGTCCACCGGGCATCTTATACTTATAGAAAATATCATACATCTGAACCAGCCGGAAGACTTCTGGAATGTTTTCAAGGTGGTTATTCAGCTTGGAGCCATATTGGCTGTGGTGCTTCTTTATTGGGATAAGCTGTGGCCGTTTTCTGCAAAAAAGAAGGCGGTTCAGAACATCGCCACCCGGAATCTGTGGATAAAAATCATTATTGCCTGTCTCCCGGCGGCTATAATCGGGCTTCCGCTGGATGATATTCTGGATGCATATCTGAGTACGCCCACCATTATCGCAGCCACGCTCATAATTTACGGTCTTGCATTTATTATGCTTGAGACTGTCAATGCAAAAAAACGCTTTGGGATAACCGGACTTTCACAAATTGATTACAAAACCGCCGTGCTGATAGGTATGTTTCAATGCCTTTCACTGATACCCGGAACATCGCGATCCGGGGCAACTATACTGGGAGCGATGATACTCGGCTGTTCAAGGCCGGTGGCGGCTGAATTTTCATTTTTCCTGGGAATACCGGTAATGTTCGGTGCAAGTCTTCTCAAGATCGTAAAGCATGGTTTTGGCTTTTCGGGAGAGCAGATTTTCATACTGATATTCGGAATGCTTGTCGCATTTATCGTTGCGGTGCTTACAATAAGCTTTCTCATGAAGTATATAAGAAAGCATAATTTTAAAGTATTCGGATATTATCGAATTGTGCTTGGAATAACGGTACTCATTTGGTTTACACTTTTGGGACATTGATCACAGATTGAAAGGACTGGATATGAAAAAGAAAATTCTCATAGGTGCTGGAAGCGTTATATTGACATTGGCAGCAGCCTTTACGGTAAGACAGTCAATGCAGGCAAATGCTGCAACTGATGTTCAGCCGGGTATGATATATACCTTTGAAACAAGGGCTGAGATAGGACCGGGTGCACCGCCGGACAGCTTTGATATCGAAGTGACAGGCGCACCGGGAAGTACATCGCCTGCAGCTTCTCAGGGAACAGGCAGTGCACCGGGCAGTTCGGCACAGGGCAGCATTGTCACAAAAAACGGATACAAGAACGGGGACCGCATCGGTTTAAACAGCATGTGGAAATATGCCGATTTCTCGGTCATAAACTCGGGCAATGCTGTCATGTATACGGCAAAGTCTGACAGAAAGAATAAAATCGTAGCTGTAAATGCCGGCCATGGCACAAACGGCGGGCAGTCGGTAAAGACATACTGTCATCCCGATAAATCAGCAAAGGTTACAGGCGGAACCACGGCAGCAGGATCCTTGCAGGCAGTTGCAGTTTCCTCGGGAATGACCTTTAAGGACGGAACGCCGGAAAAGACTGTCACACTCAGGATGGCACAGATACTTAAAGAAAAACTCATCAGCGCAGGCTACGATGTACTTATGATAAGAGACGGAGAGGATGTTCAGCTGGATAACATTGCCAGAACAGTAATCGCAAATAATGCGGCTGATATCCATATCGCGCTTCATTGGGACAGTGATGGTCTGGACAGCATAAAGGGAGTGTTCTATATGTCGGTTCCGGATAAGCTTAAAAGCATGGAGCCGGTAGCCTCGCACTGGCAGGCACATGAGGCGCTGGGAGATTCACTGATAAAAGGACTTAAAAATCAGGGAATAAAGATATGGAGTTCAAATCCTCTGGATATGGATCTTACACAGACCTCCTTCAGCACTATACCGTCAGTGGATATAGAGCTGGGAAACCAGTGCTCGGACCATTCGGACAGCCTGCTTAACAAGGAGGCAGAGGGGCTTCTCTCCGGTATAAATTCCTATTTCGGATTTTAAGCAGGTTAATTAAATTTCTTGTTGACAAGCGTATTTTACTTTAGTATACTTTAGAAGCTGTCACAAAAGAAGCAGCACACTGAAGGCCGATATGGCTCAATTGGCAGAGCAGCTGATTTGTAATCAGCAGGTTGAGGGTTCGAGTCCCCCTATCGGCTTTTTTATAATATATAAACGGATTTATATATTATAGCAGCATGGTTCCTTAGCTCAGTTGGTTAGAGCAACCGGCTCATAACCGGTCGGTCCTGGGTTCGAGTCCCCGA
>CAVBSU010000054.1:0-2557 GCA_963598245.1 Lachnospiraceae bacterium
GAAAGAACCAAGGTCATCGTTGATATCGGCTGACTTATATAAGGGAGTATATGAACGCAGAACTCAGAGTAGGCGTGATCATAAAAACTCATGGCATAAAAGGAGAGGTCAAGGTCTATCCGACTACTGACTCTCCTTTGCGTTTTAATGAGCTGGATCATGTAAAGCTTAAAATCGCAGGAAAAACCGTAAAGGAACTTGATATCGAAGGTGTAAAATTTTTCAAAAACATCGTCATACTCAAGTTCAAGGGGATAGATAATATCAATGATGTCGAGCAATACAAGGGAGCCGAGCTTTATATTCCGAGAGAAGACGGAGCCGAGCTTGAAGATGGCGAATACTATATTGCCGACATAATTGATATGGAGGTTATATCAGATACAGGTGAAAAAATCGGCATTGTAAGAGATGTGATGGAAACAGGTGCCAACGATGTATATGTAGTAAGGCGTGCTGATAACGGCAGAGATTTATTATTGCCTGTTATTCCTGACTGCATCCTTAATACCGATATCGATGCCAATGTGATGACAGTCCACATTATGGACGGGCTTATGGATCTTTAATACTATGAACTTTTATGTAATGACACTGTTCCCCGAAATGATTATGAACGGCTTGAATGAAAGCATTACAGGCCGTGCCATAAAAAAAGGCATTATAAAAGTAGAGGCTGTAAATATCAGGGATTATACCCTGGAAAAGCACGGGAAAACAGATGATTATCCTTTCGGCGGCGGGGCCGGAATGGTTATGCAGGTTCAGCCTATAGATGACTGTTTCAGTGCGGTTACAAAAAAAATAGGGGCTGATAAAAAAACCAGGGTGCTTTATATGTCACCGCAGGGAAAACGCTTTTGTCAGAAAATGGCTGAAGAGCTTTCCGGGGAAGAAAATATTATATTTCTGTGTGGACATTATGAAGGCATAGATGAGAGAGCTCTGGAAATAACAGGCGCCGAGGAGGTTTCACTTGGTGATTTTGTGCTTACGGGCGGAGAGTATCCTGCCATGGTCATGATAGACTGCATATCAAGGCTTATTCCCGGAGTTTTAGGAAAGGATTTTTCAGCTGAAATAGAATCTTTTCATGATAATCTTCTGGAATATCCTCAATATTCGCGTCCTGAAAGTTATAAGGGTATGAAGGTGCCGGAAATACTTTTATCAGGGCATCATGCCAATGTTGAGAAATGGCGCCGGGAACAGTCAATAATAAGAACCCTGGACAAAAGGCCTGATTTACTTAAGGATGCCGTTTTATCTGATAAGGAAAAAAAATTTTTAGAGAAATTGCTTAAGGAGCGTGAATTCCTGGCGGAAAGTGCGCAGGAAATCCTGCCGGAATCATAAAAAGACGCTGTCAAACTTCAGCTTGACGGCAATAAACAATAAGTATAAAATTTACTCTGTATGACCGATTGAGGTATAGTTATTTATTTTGAACACGCCGGTCTGCAGAGTTTTTTCATGCAGCAATGTAAAGGGCGTGACTAAGGAGAAAAAATGGATTTGAATTTCGGAACAACAAGTAAGCCGATGAATAAGCCATACAGGACATTCAGTATGGACCTTTGCGGCAGAACACTTTCTGTGGATATCGGGAGAGTATCGGCACAGGCAAACGGAGCCTGTCTCATGCACTATGGTGATACCACGCTGTTGGCTACGGCAACGGCCTCTAAAGAGCCGAGAGACGGAGTGGATTTCTTTCCGCTTTCAGTTGAATATGAAGAAAAAATGTATGCAGTAGGCAAAATCCCCGGAGGATTTAATAAGAGAGAGGGTAAGGCCTCTGAGCATGCCATACTCACCTCTCGTGTTATTGACCGCCCGATGAGACCGCTCTTCCCGAAGGATTATCGAAATGATGTCCTTCTTGACAATCTGGTGCTTTCGGTAGACCCTGACTGTCCGCCGGAAGTTCTTGCAATGCTTGGTTCTTCACTTGCCACAAGTATTTCCGATATTCCTTTTGACGGACCGTGTGCAGCCACCATGGTAGGACTTGTTGACGGAAAATTTGTATTTAACCCCACAGAGGCGGAAAGGGTTGTTTCCGACATGGCACTTACTGTTGCATCTACAAGAGATAAGGTCATCATGATCGAGGCAGGCGCAAATGAGGTAAGTGATGAGGTTATGATAGATGCCATCTATCAGGCACATGATATAAACAAAAAGATTATAGCATGGATGGATCAGATAGTAGCCGAAGTAGGAAAGCCAAAGCATGAGTATGTTTCATGTGCTGTACCGGAGGAGCTTTTTGCGGCCATCAGGGCTGAGGTTCCGGCAGAAGAAATGGAGGCTGCGGTATTTACGGATGATAAGCAGACCAGAGACAGAAACATTGACGCAATAACAGTCAGACTCAGGGAAAAGTTTGCCGACAATGAGGACTGGCTTTCGGTTTTGGGAGAAGCCATATATCAGTATCAGAAGAAAACCGTCAGAAAAATGATACTTAAGGATCACAAGAGACCCGACGGAAGAGCAATTTCAGAGATAAGACCGCTTGCAGCCGAGATAGATGTCATACCGAGAGTGCACG
>CAVBSU010000054.1:2693-7856 GCA_963598245.1 Lachnospiraceae bacterium
CAGAGGCCAGACTCAGATTCTTAATATTTGCACACTGGCACCGCTTTCCGATGCCCAGAAAATAGACGGGCTGGATGCTACAGTTACATCTAAGCGCTATATGCATAACTACAACTTCCCGTCTTATTCGGTTGGTGAGACAAAGCCTTCAAGAGGACCGGGAAGAAGAGAAATAGGGCATGGCGCACTTGCAGAAAAGGCACTTGTTCCGGTGCTTCCTTCAGCTGAGGAATTTCCGTATGCCATAAGAACGGTTTCGGAAACTCTGGAATCCAACGGTTCTACATCTCAGGCATCAGTATGCTCTTCGTCACTTTCACTTATGGCTGCCGGAGTTCCGATTAAGGCAGCTGTTGCAGGTATAAGCTGCGGCCTTGTCACAGGCGAAACAGACGATGACTACATCGTGCTTACAGACATACAGGGGCTTGAGGATTTCTTCGGAGATATGGATTTTAAGGTAGCAGGAACCCGTAAGGGAATCACAGCTATTCAGATGGATATCAAGATTCACGGTCTTACCAGACCTATTGTAGAAGAGGCTATTGCCCGTACTCATGAGGCTCGTCTCTATATAATGGATAATATCATGGACCCGGTTATCTCAAAGCCGAGAGAAGAGCTTTCCAAATATGCTCCGAAGATCAGTTCCATATCTATTGATCCTGCAAAGATCGGCGATGTGGTCGGCAAACAGGGCAAAACTATCAATAAGATTATTGAAGAGACGGGCGTTCAGATTGATATCGAAGAGGACGGACATGTTTCAGTATGCGGCACAGATCAGGATATGATTGACAGAGCTATTGAGATTATTGAAAGCATTGTCACCGATATCGAGGTCGGAATGGTTATGTCAGGAAAGGTTGTCAATATCCTGAGCTTTGGTGCACAGGTAGAGCTTGGACCAAATAAAAAAGGTCTCATTCATATTTCAAAGCTTACGGACAGCCATGTAGGAAAAGTAGAGGATGTTATTAAGCTCGGAGATGAGGTCACTGTCAAGGTAATAAAGGTTGACCAGAGAGACGGTAAGATTGACCTTTCCATGCGTCCTTCTGATGTAAACGGTACCTGGGTGCCTCATGAGGATGAAGATTCCGACCGCGGATATGAAAGACGCGGACGCGGTGATCGCCGGGGAGACAGAAGAGGAAGAGACAGAAGATAAACTGAAATCAAATTTGTCAGGTCTGCGAAAAAACAGACCTGACTTTCTTATCTATTATGAATAAATTCAACTCTTATCAGCGTTCTGCTATTTGTCACAAAGACGGACCGGCACTTATTCTTGCAGGTCCCGGAAGCGGAAAAACTACCGTTATGACAAATAGAATATCCTATCTTATATATGAGTGCGGCATAAAAGCGGAAAACATTCTGGCAGTTACATTTACAAGAGCCTCCGCGATGGAGATGGAAGAAAGATTTCTGAGATTAAAACCGCCTTTACGATCATCAGAGCATAATGAAAGCTCTGAAAAAGTATCCTTCGGAACCTTTCATTCAATATTTTTCAACATTCTAAAGCTATACACGGCTGCCGATAATATAACTCTTATTGAAAAGAATGAAAGTATCGATATTCTTAAAAAGCTTCTTCATATATATTTCCCCGATATAAAACCGACAGGGGACTTCCTGTTATCACTGCTTTATGATTTTTCCTGTATTAAAAACGGAGTTAAGAAAATATTCGATAATGAAATTATCGAACTGCTGCTTCCGAAATATGATCGGATGATGCATGAAAAAAATCGTATGGATTTTGATGACATGCTTCTTTTGTGTCTCAGGCTGTTAAAACAAAAAAATAATATTTTAAAGGCTTTAAGAAATAAATACAGATACATAATGGTGGATGAGTTTCAGGATATAAACCGACTCCAATTTGAAATAATAAGACTTCTTGCATTGCCGTCAAACAACATATTTGCTGTCGGGGATGATGACCAGAGCATATACCGCTTCAGAGGCTCCGACCCTTCCATAATGCTTTCATTTTCAAAATTTTACCCTGATTACAGACATATAGTTATCAAAACAAACTATCGATCAAATAAAACTATTGTAAATGCCGCGCTGAAGCTGATCTCTCATAATAAGCTGAGATATAAAAAAGAGCTCAGTGCCTTCAACGAAGAAAGCAGCAAAATAGATATCCGCGGCTTCAGAAATATTGAACAGGAGACGGAAGCTCTCAGACTTTCGCTCTATAATGAAAAGAAGGATATAAGCATTGCCATACTGTTCAGAACACACAAAACAGGAACTATTGCAAAACAGCTTTTGGAGGGCGATGAGTTTTTGGGAAAAAGAAATATTTCGCTTCTGACCTTTCACGCTTCAAAGGGGCTGGAGTTTGACAGTGTATATATAATAAATGCCATAGACAGTGTCTCTCCGGGAGAAACAGAGAGTGTTCAGGCTCTTGAAGAGGAGCGCAGAATGTTTTATGTGGCTGTTACAAGGGCCAGAAATGAGCTTCACATATTTTACACAAAAAGCTACTACAATGTGCGGAGCAAAAGATCAAGATTTATTCGTGAGTTAAAATGAAAGGACAGTTAAAAATGCAGAACACAAAAATTCTTGTTGTTGATGATGAAGCAAGAATGAGAAAGCTTATAAATGACTTCCTTACCATGAAGGGATATAATGTTATAGAAGCCGGGGATGGAGAACAGGCCGTGGATATGTTCTTTTCAGATAAGGATATACAGCTTGTCATACTTGATGTAATGATGCCTAAAATGAACGGCTGGGAGGTTCTTAAGACCATCAGAAAGCAGTCCAAGGTGCCCATAATAATGCTTACGGCAAGAGGCGAGGAAACAGATGAGCTTCAGGGCTTCAAGCTGGGAAGTGACGAATATATCACGAAGCCATTCTCGCCTAAAATTCTGACAGCCAGGGTTGAAGCTATATTAAGAAGATCCAATTCTCAGGAAAGCGATGTTTTAAGCTGCGGAGGCGTTACCATAGACAGAACCTCGCATACGGTCACTGCAAACGGACAGTCTGTAGAGCTTAGCTACAAGGAATTTGAGCTGCTGGATTACTTTATGCAGAACAGAAACATTGCTCTCAGCAGGGAAAAAATCCTTAATAATGTCTGGGATTATGATTATTTCGGGGATTCCAGAACCATTGATACTCATGTAAAGAAGCTCAGAGCAAAGCTTGGCGACTGCGGTGAGCAGATAAAAACCATCTGGGGCATGGGATATAAATTTTCCGAGGAATAACAGGGCGGTTTCAGCTTGCAAAAAACACATTCATTGAAAAAGACAATAACCTCTATTTTTGTGGCAATCTTTGCATTGCTTTTGTTGTTATTGTATATAATCAGCAAATTCTTTCTGCAGAATTATTATCTGACTGAAAAGGTGAGAGTTCTGGATCTTGCATATTCTACCATAGACAGAGCGGTAAATCTTGCAGGAGAAACTGATGATACTATTTTTGACCTTATCAATGAAGAATACGGACAGAGTGCCGAGGATAGTCCGACCGTTGCGATATTCAGGGCGCTCAATGAAAGATCTAACATAGACATTGCTCTGATGAATTCAGACAGAACGCTCTATGCCGCCACAAGCCGTGAAGCAGATTGGCTGGTTCGCAAGCTTAATGTTTATATGGATATTTACGATGACCATGCGTCTATTCCTGATGTTGATGCTTATGAATATGAACAGCAGGCAAAAGAAAGCGTGCTCTCAGATGACAGCTCTGCTGACAGCAATGTCTCTGAAGAAGCAAAAGAGGACGACCGGACATCAGAGGAAGAAAGCCCCGCTGTTTTTGACACGGATACTGAAGAAGCCGGCAGCGATGATGCAAATGTCGAAGCTGAAGATGCCGGTTCAGAGTCAAAAACAGGTCCGGAAAATGAGGCTCGCCCCGGTTTTTTTCCATATTTAAATGATGAGAGACAATACAAGGTGCTTGAGCAAAGGAATAATTATATTATTCAGAGGATTTACGACTGGCGTTCAGGCACTAATTATGTAGAATGCTTCGGAGTTTTTTCAGATGATGATACTTTTTTCCTTATGTCAATGCCGCTTTCCAACATCAATGAAGGCGTAAGAGTGGCAAACAGATTTATGTTTATGACAGGTCTTTGTGTACTTGTTTTGGGCGTAATCGTTGTTTATTTCTGTACCGACAGACTTGTAAAGCCTCTCAATAAGCTGGCAAAGCTTTCCGACAGGATGTCAAGCCTTGATTTTGACGAGCATTATGAAGGAAACGATAATAATGAAATAGGTGTGCTTGGTCAGTCAATGAATAAGATGTCAGATGCATTGGAAGCATCCATAAAAGACCTTCAGGAGGCTAATAAAAAGCTTCAGGATGACATACAGGAAAAAATAAAGGTTGATGAGGCACGAAAGGAATTTATTGCAAATGTCTCACACGAATTAAAAACACCTATAGCACTGATTGAAGGTTATGCGGAAGGTCTTACGGAAGGAATAGCCGAAGATAAGGAAAGCCGTGATTATTATTGCAGCGTCATCATAGACGAGACTGTGAAGATGAATAAAATGGTAAGACAGCTTACATCCCTGATAAGCTATGAGTTTGGCAGCAATACTCTGGATGAGGCAGATTTCAATATCTGTGATCTTATAAGAAGTGTTACGGATTCCCTCAAGCTCAAGCTCGATGAAAAAAATGCAAATGTTCATATTATGCTCCCGCAGTGTGTTATGGTAAGGGGAGACGAATTTAAGATTGAAGAGGTGTATACAAATTATCTCAATAATGCCATGAATCATCTTGACGGAGAAAGAAATATTATTATTCGTCTGGACGATGATAATGAGAAAACCACTGTATTTGTATATAATGACGGAGCAGCTATTCCGGAGGAAAGTATTCCTCATCTCTGGGAAAAATTTTACAAGGTCGATAAGGCAAGAACCAGAGCCTACGGCGGAAGCGGTATAGGACTGAGCATTGTAAAGGCTATCATGGACGCTCATAAGGGAAGCTGCGGTATAAAAAATGTTGACCAGGGTGTTGAATTCTACTTTTCACTGAGGAAAAAAGGTCTTGACGAAGAAATAGCGGTATGTTAAGATTAGCAGCGTTCGCGGGGTGTGGCTCAGCTTGGTAGAGCACTTGATTTGGGATCAAGGGGTCGCAAGT
>CAVBSU010000055.1:0-7729 GCA_963598245.1 Lachnospiraceae bacterium
CCTTAAAGCAGTCATTGAGCATCACTCTGTCGACCTCTTTCAGCTGACTTAAGAGCGGCTCATTAGTAATGGATGCACGATCTACCGACAGATATGCATTTGCAGCCTCATCATATTTTCCTTCCGAATAGTAGCTTATGATGCTGTTAAGCTTTTCATATGTTGAAGTAAATTCCAGATTTTGCTTTTCATATGCATCCAGCTTCTGTTTAACATCAGAATATTCTAAGCTGAGCTTTTCATAGCTTTCAGTAAGCTCGGAATTTGAAGCATTGATATCTGAAAGTTCTTTAGCGTTAGCCACAATGGCCTCATTCAGAGCATTATTATAAACCTTTCTGACAGAAGGTAAAATAAGTATATAAAAGCTCAGAAGTCCTGTTATAATACCGCCGGTAATGTACAGAACAACCTTATCCAGGTTAAGCTGCGTCCTGGTCTTTGGAATAATTACCACATCGTCAGAAAGCTCTCTGTGCATATATGCATTTTCAAGCCTGGCTCTTTCAACCTCAGCCTTTCCGGTTGCACGCTTTACCTCTTCCATTAGAAAAGTAGCCTGCGGATGGTTTTTATCTATGTCAAGTATCTGTATTAGTGCTCTTCCTGCCTTTATATGCGCGCCTTCCTGCATATAAAGCATTGCAAGCAAAAGCTGAGCCTTGACATAGTTGGGCTTTCGCTTGGTGATATCGCTAAGCTCTACTATTGCAAAATCTTCGCCTCCCTTTTGCGCTATCTCAAGTGCCTGGTTGAATCTTTTCACAACGCTTGACGCCTCAGAAACAGCTCCTGCTTTTCGCTGGATTTCATCCAGATACTCATCCGCAATATTGTCTTCAGGCGATAAGTTCATGCTTATGACCCATTGCACAAGAGCATCAGCAGTCTCTCCCATTTCATAAAATATAAGACCTAAGAGATTTCTTGCATCTGTACAATACTTGTCAAAAATAAGAGCTTTTTTAAGATACTCTGCCGCACCGGAAAGATCGCTTAGTCTGGCGCGTTCAAGCCCCCTGTTGTAAAACACCTTTGAAATTTTTACAAGCTCGGTATTATACATTATCTTTTACATCAGGATTTTCATAGGCGGCCTGCTGTCTGGCTTTGATTTTTGCACTTTCAAAAGCATTTTCGGTAAGCTGAATCATAATGTCATTCATATCAGTAAGATCTATGCCCGCTATGGCATCCTCAATATTATCAACATCAAGGGAAGGCTTGAATCTTTTTATCTCGTCCTGAAAATTTATCATTTTTCCTCCGGGTAAATGAAAAGCTTATCCGTTTCATAATACTGAACACTGCTTATTATCTGCATTTCTGCCTTTCCGAGGCTTAGCTGAGTGACTTTTTCAAAAAAGGCCTCTTTAGCACTCTCAGGCACTAAAAAATTCAACCTGCAATTTTCGGAATATTCCTCAGACAGTGACTTAAAGCCCTGGTTATATGCCAGTCTTTTTATTTTCTCGGCATCAGCATATCCGCTTACTATGCCTACGCTTAATCCGTCCTTAAGCATTACCTTTTCAGATTTGGTCAATGCTTCCTTAAGGGAGTCTGAATATGCTCTTACAAGCCCTCCTGTGCCAAGCAGTGTGCCGCCGAAATACCTTGTCACTACTGCACATACATCATATAAGGCTGCGCCCTTAAGAATCTCAAGCATAGGCTTTCCTGCCGTTCCCTGCGGTTCACCGTCATCTCCGGAGCGCTCGAAAACATTTTCAGGAGAGCCTGTGCGTATTGCAAAGCAGTGATGCCTCGCATCATAATACTTTTTTCTTATAAAGGCTATAAACGCCTTAGCCTCATCTTCATTTTTTACAAGCCTGAGATTGCAGAGAAAATGGGATTTTTTAACCTCTATATCAGACTCTTCTGTTTTAATAAGGATGTATTTTCCCGAAGCATTCACTGAAGTATATAAGCCTCCCTCAATAAGCTGTATTGAACCTCAAAAGCCGGCGGCTCCGCTTACCGGTCCGGTTAAGGTCATTGACAGGATATTAAGATAAGGCCCCTCTCCTCTGTATTCCTCTCTGTTTTTAAGCTCAAATTCGGCAACAAGCTTTACCCAGTCGCCATCCTTATAGGCATCCAGATCCTTAAAGTAAGCTATATATCCCAAGGGCTGCATATCTGCCTCACAGCAGGTCATTACAATGCGAACAGGGACAAATTCTCCTTTTTTAAGTCCCTTCGGCTTCATGATCTGAGCCGTGAATGAAACCTTCTTTCCGCAATATCTTTGCGGATAATCCTTGGCGTCAATAAACCAGATACCATAGTCCGCATTGCCGATTTCTATGATATCAGCCTTTACATCATAGGGAAGCTCCTCGTCTAAAGTTTCGAGCTCTATTTCACCGTACTTATTTTCCATAACAACTGTGGAGCCTGAAATAAGCATAGGCCGCAGCTTTCTTTTGTACTCCAGAAGCTCGGTATTTGATTTATCATCGCAGCGATTAACAATACAAAGCTCTGAATTTTTAAGCATCACACCCATGAGAGACTTCATATTGTTAAGGTACATGCCTATAGTAGTGCCGTCCACAACCGTAAGCTGCTGATAAACGACACAGTCCTTCGGAAAACAAAGCTCCCCGGGGTCTCCCCACATGCCGTTATATTCTATAAGAACTCTCTCGGGTTTGTAAAGTGCATTAAGCTGTTCAAAATACTCTTTGGATAATGCTTCCTTTGAGTCAATGTCTATTCTTGTGACCTTTTCTCTTTTTAAAAGTCTCTTATCATACTGAACCTCTCCGTCCTCGCAGACAAGAAGAAGTGTATCGCCTTCAATATGAAAGTATTCCTCAGACAGCGTGTAAGCAATAAATGATGTTTTTCCGCTGTCGAGAAAGCCATTTATAATAAATACAGGTATTTCATTATCTTCAATAATACCGTTCATGTCTTATCCTTTAAGTCTCATGCCTTCAAAAAAACAGCTTTTTAAGCTCTGCCTCATCCAGCCTGCTTCCGATTATGCATACCTTTCCCGTGTAATCCGGAGCATCCTCTCTTATCTCATATTCGCCGGGGACCATATCGAAATAATACCAGGTATCGGAATCTGAGGCCTCAAGCATTCCCTTTGCACGAAGTATTACATGTTCTTCATCCTCTGAAAGCTGTTTAAGCACCTCTTCAAGCTTAGCCTTTGATATAGCCGGAACATTCTGCCATCCATAGGACTCAAATATCTCATCAGCATCATGCCCGTGATGATGATGCCCGCAATGATGGTGCTCGTGTTCTTCATCTTCTTCATCATCATGATGGTGACCACAGTGATGGTGCTCGTGTCCATCATTATCTTCTTCTTTATGGTGGTGGCAGCAGTGATGCTCACCATCCCCGTGTTCGTGATGATGCCCGCAGTGATGGTGCTCATGATCTTCATCATCCTCTTCATGGTGATGTCCGCAGTGGTGATGCTCATGCTCCTCTTCTGATTCGCCGTCAGGCTCTCTTAAGGCTTCCTTCCTCATTTCCTCAAGCATATCATCACGCTTTTCAATAATCTCAAGAAGTCTTGTTCCGCTGAGCTTTGAAATGGGAGTAGTGATTATTTCTGCTTTTTCATTAAGTACGCTGATATAAGCCACTGCTTCATCTGTAACAGCCTGATCTGCAATGTCGGTTCGTGTGAGAACTACTGTCCCGGCATACTGAATCTGATTGCAGAAAAACTCACCAAAATTCTTTGCATAGCTCTTGCATTTTTTTGCATCAACGACCGTAACGGCAGAATTGAGCACCACATTTAGGCTTGCAGAGGCATCAGTTACAGCCTTCATTACATCCGAAAGCTTTCCTACTCCCGATGGCTCAATAATAACTCTGTCAGGCTCAAACTTTGAAATAACCTCATTTAATGACTTTTCAAAGTCTCCCACAAGTGAACAGCATATACAGCCCTGAGACATTTCTCTTATCTCTATGCCGGAATCCTTTAAAAATCCTCCGTCAATGGCTATTTCGCCGAATTCATTTTCAATCAATACTACCTTTTCATCCTTAAGAGCTTCACTTAAAAGCTTTTTTATAAATGTTGTTTTTCCGGCTCCCAGAAATCCTGAAATAACATCTATCTTCGTCAATTTAATCAACTCCCTTCACTCAGACTCGCATGACTCCTATATTAAGCGCTTCTCCATTGATATCCCACTGCTTTGTATATCCTTCAGGTGTTCTCTGTTCTATGGACTCAGCCATGCAGTCATGACAAATAACATCACCGAATTCCTCTATGACCTCATAGAGCTTTTCCGAACCTTCACAGGTGATCACTATACGATTCATAACCTCAAAGCCGGCCTCTTTTCGCATAGTCTGCACCTTTGAAATAATCTCCCGCATGAAGCCTTCCTTTATAAGGTCTTCGGTAAGATTGGTATCCAGAACAACAGTCGTGTGGATATCTTCCTGAGTTACATAACCATCTTTCTTAGACGCATCTATGAGAAGATCTTCTTTTGTCAGCTCAATACCCGTTCCGTCCGGAGCCGTAAATTTTATCACTCCGTTTGTTTTAAGCTCCTGCATTGCGGCATGTCCGTCTATCTCGCTGAGCTGCTGCCTTATGAAATTCAGATTCTTTCCGTACTTCGGTCCTACGGTCTTAAGCTGCGGCTTAAAGGTATAGGCCGTGAATTCACTGATGTCATCCTTGAATTCAACATTTTTAACATTGAGCTCGTCTAAAATTATGTCCTTAAAGTACTCATCAAGCTCAATGTCAGATCTGACATACATGTTTGCTATAGGCTGACGGTTTTTAAGTCCCGAAGCATTTCTGGCTGCTCTTCCCAATATAACTATGCTGAGCACCTCATCCATGGATTTTTCCAAATCCATATCCACTCTTGAGGCATCACAGCATGGAAAATCACAAAGATGCACGGACTCTTTTGCGGATTTATCTGCGGATCTTACAATATTCTGATATATGGCCTCCGTCATGAACGGTATGAACGGAGCTGAGCAGAGCGTAGTATTGTACAATGCCGTATAAAGCGTCATATAGGCATCTATCTTATCCTGCTCCATACCCTTTCTCCAGAAGCGTTCTCTGGAGCGCCTTACATACCAGTTAGAGAGCTCATCCACAAACTCCTCAAGCGCTGAACAGGCTTCGGGTATCTTATAAGCCGTCATACAACTGTCCACTGTCTTTATCATGGTATTCATCTTTGAAAGAATCCATTTATCCATGACAGGAAGCCCTGATTTTCTCAGCTCATACTTTGTAGGATCGAAATTGTCTATATTTGCATAAAGCACATAGAAGGCATAGGTATTCCAAAGAGTTCCGAGGAACTTTCTCTGTCCCTCCATAACTGCCTTTCCGTAAAATCTGTTTGGAAGCCACGGAGCTGAATTGGTGTAGAAATACCATCTGATGGCATCTGCACCAAACTCATTTAATGCATCTACAGGATCCACGGCATTACCCTTGGATTTAGACATCTTCTGACCGTTTTCATCCTGAACATGTCCCAGAACTATTACATTCTGATAAGGTGCCTTATTAAAGAGTATGGTCGACTCTGCAAGCAGTGAGTAGAACCAGCCTCTGGTCTGATCTACGGCCTCAGATATAAACTGAGCCGGAAATTCCTTTTCAAAGAGTTCCTTATTTTCAAACGGATAATGATGCTGAGCAAAGGGCATTGCCCCCGAATCAAACCAGCAGTCAATAACATCCGTTATGCGGGTCATTTCTTTTCCGCAGTCAGGACATCTCAGCTTTATTCTGTCTATGTACGGGCGATGAAGCTCTATATGATCTCCGCTCCATCCCTTATCGCCTGCGGCTTTAAGCTCTGAAAGAACATCTTCGTAGTTTGTGCTCATATCCCTGAGCTCTTTACGGCTTCCTATACATTCCCTGTGACCGCATTCACACTCCCATATAGGCAGCGGTGTGCCCCAATAGCGGTTTCTTGAAAGAGCCCAGTCCTGAACATTTGCGATCCACTCGCCAAATCGTCCCCTGCCTATGCTTTCCGGTATCCAGTTGATGGTTGAATTATTTCTTACAAGATCGTCCTTCACCTTGCTCATGGCTATATACCATGACTCTCTTGCATAATAAAGAAGCGGAGTTCCGCATCTCCAGCAGTGCGGATAGCTGTGCTCGAAGCTTGGTGCATCAAATAAAAGTCCTCTCTCCTCAAGATCCTTAAGAACCATCGGATCGGCCTTTTTTACAAATATGCCTTCCCATTTATCATTGCCGGTCATACAGCCCTTTTCATCTACAAGCTGAACAAAAGGCAAATCATATTTTCTTCCCACACGGGCATCATCCTCACCGAATGCCGGTGCTATGTGAACAACGCCGGTACCGTCTGACATTGTTACATAACCGTCACATACGACATAGAAGCCCTTTTTATGCTGCTTTTCAGCTATTTCCGAGGCTTTTGCATAAAGAGGCTCATATGCCTTATGTTCAAGACTTTCACCCTTCATGCGCTCCAGGATTTCAAAATCCTCCCCGAGAAGCTTTTCGGTAAGAGCCTCTCCCATGTAATAAACATGCCCGTCCTTTGATCTTACCTTCACATAATCCTCTTCCGGATTTACGCACAAGCCTACATTGGAAGGAAGTGTCCAGGGAGTAGTCGTCCATGCAAGAATATAGGCGTCCTCATCCAGGCATCTAAAACGAACAATGGCTGATTTTTCCTTTACATCCTTATAGCCCTGTGCCACTTCATGCGATGAAAGAGGTGTTCCGCAGCGCGGACAATACGGTACTATTTTAAAGCCCTTATATAAAAGGCCTTTCTTCCAGATTTCCTTTAGCGCCCAAAACTCTGATTCAATATAGTCATCATAGTAGGTAACATACGGATGCTCCATATCTGCCCAAAAGCCTACCGTAAATGAGAAATCCTCCCACATGGACTTATACTTCCAGACATTTTCCTTGCATTTTTCTATAAAAGGGGCAATGCCGTAGTTTTCTATCTGCTCCTTTCCGTTTATACCTATCTGCTTTTCGACTTCTATCTCTACAGGCAAGCCATGGGTGTCCCATCCTGCCTTGCGGGGCACCATTTTCCCCTTCATTGTCTGGTATCTTGGGATGAGATCCTTAATGCATCGGGTAAGAACATGCCCGATGTGCGGTTTGCCGTTAGCTGTAGGCGGTCCGTCATAAAATACATAGCTCGGATCTCCTTCGTGCTCTTTAATGGATTTATTGAAAATATCATTTTCCTTCCAGAACTTTTCAACTTCCTTTTCTCTGTCAACAAAATTCATAGAAGTATCTACTTTATTATATAGCGCCATTTCATTCCTCCTCTGACAATGGTTTTAAATGTATATTTTATCAAAATGAAGTATATTTATCAAGAAGCGCCTGCTTAAGCTCCCAAAGCTTCCTGCTTAAATCTACATGCACCGCATTGGGATTGGTAAGTCTTCTTGATTCATCCCAAAGTGTTGCCATGTCGGCTGCACATATCTTTTGAAGCTCCATTACGCTCGGTCTGTTGTTATATACGCATTTTCCGTCAATGAATATCGGCTTGAGAAGCTCTTTCAGGCTGTAGCTTCCTGCCTTAAGCAGAGTTTTTTTCCATGTTTCTATCGGGTCAAACAGGAGTAAATCCTCATTTTCGTTATATATCTCATCTCTTAAAGCTATAAGATCTGCAACAATTTTTCCGGTGCATTTACTGTATACTCTGTATATGAC
>CAVBSU010000056.1:0-7455 GCA_963598245.1 Lachnospiraceae bacterium
TTATAGAAAAGCGTCAGGCAGCAAGAAAGGCAAAGAATTTTGCAGAGGCAGATGCCATAAGAGATAAGCTTCTCAGCATGGGTATAGTGCTGGAAGACACCAGAGAGGGTGTAAAGTGGAAGAGAAGCTGAAAAAATGCGATGCCGAAAAAGGCTCCGGGGATGATCCCTTTCTTATGAACGGGCTTACGCTTGCATATATCGGAGATGCAGTTTTTGAGCTTATGGTTCGTGAGCGTATGATAGAGGGAGGTTCCAGACAGGTGGACAGGCTCCACAAACATACCACAGCCCTGGTCAATGCAAAATCCCAGTCAGATATGATAAGTGCCCTGATGGATGAGCTTACGGACAGGGAGCTTGCAATATATAAAAGAGGCAGGAATTCAAATACGGTAACTGTCGCAAAGCATCAGAGCATAGGCGATTACAGAAGAGCAACAGGGCTTGAGGCATTGTACGGATATCTCTATTTAAACGGCGAGCATGAAAGACTCAGGGAGATATTCGACATGTGTATGAGTAAGGCAGGATAATCATAAGACGAGGCATTCAGCCCTGCTTTTGCGGAAACGGCAG
Source organism: Lachnospiraceae bacterium (assembly GCA_963598245.1). GTDB lineage: Bacteria > Bacillota > Clostridia > Lachnospirales > Lachnospiraceae > Avilachnospira. Next base: position 579 of record CAVBSU010000056.1, read on the forward strand.
GACAGGAACATTGGCTGTATTTAATTGCATTTGCTTTTTGGATGTGATATATTTCTAATGTCACAGTTCGGAGGTGCTCGGGCGAAAAAAGGCAGAGAACCTTGAAGCAGGAGTTGCGGAGGTATGGATATGGATAAGCTTAGCGCTTTGATTTCACTAAATGATGCAAAAAAGACTATCGACAACATGATTGAAAAGATTAAAACAGGCTCAGAAGGGAAAGAGACCGATATGAGAAAGCTTCTTGTCATCCTGCTTTCCGTTTTGGGTGCGCTTGTTGTAATCGGTGTTATAGCCTACGCTGTTTATAAGCATTTCAGCGATGACTATATGGATGATTATGATGACATTGACGATCTCTTTGATGAAGATGATGAACCGGAGGTTTTAGTCTCACATGACGATGTTGACGATTGATAAAAAGATCTGTCATAGTGAAAACTCAGTTAACAATTGCAGTCTCGGCGGTATATGCGGAGGCTGTTTTTTTACTGACAAAAGCTTATCGGAACAGACAGAACAGAAGAATAAAAGAGTGTATGACCTTCTTATGGAGGCAACAAAGGAATACGGGCAGGATTTTGAATATCAGGGAATATTTGAAAGCCCGCTCATTTTCGGCTACAGAAATAAGATGGAGTACAGCTTCGGAGACTGCATAAAAGGAGGTCCGCTCACACTGGGACTTCATAAAAAAAGAAGCTTTTATGATGTTATAGATACAGATAACTGTCTGCTTGTACATGAGGACTGCAACAAGGTCGTAAGGCTTGTTGCAAAGTATTTCAGAGAAGCCGGCGTGACCTATAATGATAAGAAATCCCATAGGGGCTATTTGAGATATCTCATTATTCGAAGGGCAGTAAATACGGGTGAAATGCTTATAGATCTGGTAACAACATCACAAAAACCCGTAAGAGTGGAGAAGCATTCGGATATATATGCGGAGGACCTTTATCTGGAGGACGGAAGCTTAAATCCCGATTATAATGCAGGCTTTGTCGATGAGCCCGCGCTTATAGAAGGCTTTAAGGAAAAGCTCCTCAGGCTTAATGAGGAACCGGAATTTGAAGGTGTTATAAGGGGAATCCTGCACACAAGAGATGATGCCATGGCAGATGCTGTCAGAAATGACGGCACAGTGGTGTTGTACGGGAATGTTCACATAACAGAGGAGCTTCTGGGACTGAAATTTGATATTTCGCCGTTTTCTTTCTTTCAGACAAACTCAAAGGGCGCGGAGCTTCTTTATTCAAAGGTAAGAGAGTTTATTGCAGATGAACTTGATAAGGATATGACGCTCTACGATCTTTATTCAGGAACAGGCACCATTGCACAAATGCTTGCTCCATGCGTAAAGCAGGTTACGGGCGTAGAGATTGTTGAGGAGGCAGTGGAAGCAGCTAAGGTCAATGCTAATCGTAACGGAATTACCAACTGCAGCTTTATTGCGAATGATGTCCTTAAGGCACTCGATACATTGCCGGCACCTGACATACTCGTGCTGGATCCGCCGCGTGACGGAGTTAATCCCAAGGCACTTAAGAAGCTTATTGGTTATGGCGTGCCAAATATACTTTATGTAAGCTGTAAGCCGGAAAGCCTTGCCAGAGACTTAATTATGCTGCAGGCAGCAGGATACAGACTTGTGAAGGCGGCAGCCGTAGACCAGTTCACCTGGACCAATAACATCGAGACCGTGGCCTTGATGAACAGGGCAAAGAATTAAACACGAGCCGAAAGGCTTAAAATAAAGGGATTAGAATTAAGAATACCTAATCAAAATCAAGAAATGTCGTGACAGATGAAGAGCCATACACAGCTCAGGCATAATCTGCCGGTAAGGCAGATAGTGACCGCAGAAGGGAATCGGTGACAATATGTATACAAACTTACAGCTTATAATGACAAAAACTGAAATTTTTTTAATTTTCATAATTGCACTTCTGCTCATAATGATTGTGCTGCTGCTTTTAAAAACATCCTCGGGATACCGCAGTAAATTCAGTGCTGAAATTACCGATAAGCTTTTGAAGGAGCTTTCATCAGAGCAGGAAAGATTGTTGGACAATACGGAGGACAGCCTCACTGACAGAATATCACTTAATGTGGCTGAAATCAGAAAGGATGTAGACCGCCGTCTTCAATATGATGCTGATGAAAACAGACGCAACCGCACGGAGCTTTCAGATGCGATTTTAAAAGGGCAGGAAAGAATGGATCGCTCTTTAAGAGAGGCTGTAAACTCCATGCAGGAAGCCAATAAGAAAAAGCTTGACGATATCCAGACGGATATAAACAAGAAGCTGGATCTTTCTCTTAATGAGCGTCTGGACAGGTCCTTTAAAACAGTAGGAGAACAGCTGAATAAGCTGTATGAATCACTGGGAGAGCTTTCAAAGCTTGAAACGGGCGTGAGCTCACTAAATAAGACCCTTTCCAATGTGAAAACCAGAGGAATATTCGGTGAAACGCAGCTTGAAAATATTTTAAGTGACATTCTTTCTCCGTCACTTTATGAGAAGAATGTGGTAACCAGGGCAAGTAAGGAAGCTAACAGGGATGCTGTAGAATTTGCCGTAAAGATACCCGATAAGGAAACAGTCGGAGAATTCATGTATCTTCCGATAGATTCCAAGTTTCCGGTGACTATTTATGAAAAAATACAGAAGGCTTCGGAGGAATCAGATGCGGCAGCGCTTCAGTCAGCAGTAAAGGAGCTTGAGCAGAGAGTAAAGTCGGATGCAAAGGACATACAGACAAAATATCTGGATCCGCCTCATACTACTGATTTTGGCATAATGTTTCTTCCGACAGAGTCACTTTATGCAGAGGTATTAAGGATAACCGGACTTGTAGAGGAATGCAGAAACAGGTATCATGTTGTAATTACCGGACCGGCTACAGTGGCAGCACTGCTCAATTCCCTGAGCATCGGCTTCAGATATATGGCAGTAAACAGAGACTCTCAGAATATTCTCAAGCTTTTAAGTGCCATCAAGAGCCAGTATCAGACCCTGAGCGGACTGATTGAAACCACTGATAAGCGTTTGGAGCTTGCCCGCAAGGCTACATCTGATTTAAAGCAGAGAACTGATATTATAAACAGGCGGCTTTCCTCAGTTGAGGAAATAGATCCGATAGAAGCACGCACACTGCTTGGACTCGGCGCTGAAGATACGAGCTATTGACTTTAGAATTTTTGTGTGCTAAAGTCTGAAAGTGTATAGGCGGGTATCTTAAACATAAGAATAAGAAACAGATAGGGTACTCAGCAATAAATATAGGAGGTTTTTTAGTATGCATAAGATTGAGTTTTCTGTTCCGCTTAGCGGTTCCAAGCTTTTTGATGTAATGGCTGAGGTAACGGCTAAGAAGCTTTGTGCAAAATTTCCGGGACTTCAGTATGAGTATAGGGATAAGGAAATTGCAATTTTCGGAGAGCTTAACGATTATTGGTATGCCGAGTTTAACAAGGCAGTATTTGAGCTCGGACAGATTTGATAATCTGTTCGCAGCTATTCAGGCTTGCGGAGGCGCAGTATGAATCCTAAATTACAGACACCCGAGGTGGATCATCTTTTCGATGCTATTCTGACTCTTAAAACCAGAGAGGAATGTTATCAGCTTTTTTCGGATGTATGCACCATAAAGGAGCTTATTGCTATGGCTCAGAGATATGAGGTTGCCATGATGCTTGAACAGAAAATGACATATCTGGACATAGCAGATAAAATCGGCGCATCCACAGCGACAATCAGTCGGGTTAATCGCTCACTTACCTATGGCGAGGACGGATATAATCTTGTATTCAAGCGTCTCGGCATAAAAAATTAAACCATGGCAGCAGGCATTGTTCAGCTTGACCAATGGCGCACACAAATGTTAGGGCACTCATGTGCAAGGCTACCTCGTACATTTTCGGTAGGAGCGCAGTATCTTGTATATGAGTGCTTTTATGTGTTAATATGGGTCATAACGGGCGGCTCTGAAGCCTGTTTAAGCCCGTGTGAAGCTATAATAAGTGATACTTTAACAGGAAGATGACATACGCGGTGTTGTGCGTATTTTTCGGACGGTATACAGATGATAAGTTACATAAGGGGAACTCTGACCGAGCTCAACCCGGATAATATAGTTGTAGAAGCCGCGGGAGTAGGCTACGGGATAAATGTTCCGGCATCCGTCATAGCTGAGCTTCCGCCGAAGGGTACTGAAGTAAAGATATACACCTACTTTTCGGTGAAAGAGGATTCACAAAGTCTTTACGGCTTTATTACAAAGGAAGATGAGGAAATGTTCAGGCAGCTCATTTCCGTAAACGGTGTCGGACCAAAAGGCGCGTTGGCTATACTTACGGTGCTTAAACCGGACGATCTCAGAATGGCTGTAATGGCGGGTGATGCAAAGTCCATAAGCAGAGCCCAGGGAATCGGAAAGAGAACTGCGGAAAGAATCATTTTGGAATTAAGAGATAAGGTTGCGGCTCCGGGCTTTGTGTCAGGCATGGCAGAGGGTGCATCGATATCTTTGGGCAATGCTTCGCATGCCGTATTTTCCGCAGGCCCTGTTTCAGAGGCCATAGATGCGCTTACGATGCTCGGATATTCGAGAGTTGATGCAGGAAAGGCCGTAAGTGCGGTGACACTCACAGACGGCATGACAACAGAGGATGTGCTGAAGCAGGCACTTAAAAATATAAAGCTTTGATACCTGAAAGTACAGATAACGGAAAAAAGAAAAAGCTATCAAACGGACAGCAGCTGGTGGTTTCATCGGTCATAGCCGCAATCGTGATATTTGCCATATTCTGCAGCGGAAAAAGACCGAAAACAGCCGGGAATGTTAGCCCTGAAGGATATCCGATAAGCCGGGATGTTTTTCTGCTGGACACCTTTTGTGAGATAACGATATATGACGGCGGCGGTGAAGAAGCCTTGAATGAGGCTATTTATAAGCTGAATTATTATGATGATCTCTTTAATAAATCAAAGGAAAACTCAGATATATATAAGATAAATCACCGTGGACGGGAAGATGACGGTGAGAGTGCAAAGGACAGCGGTGAGAATACAACCGAGGCAGTAAATGAAGCTGATACCGAAGACGATGATAAGATAGCGGAGCATGTGGTGTCTGTCGCGCCGGAGACTGCGGCTATGCTTTTTGAGGCACGGAACATATGCATGGAATCCGGTGGGGTACTGGAGCCTGCAATTAAGCCTGTTACGGATTTATGGGATTTTAAGGAAGAAAAAAAGGTTCCGGATGAAAAAGAACTTGAAGAGGCTTTATCTAAAGTAAAAAGTCTTGCGTGGGATGTGGATACCGTGGCAGATGTATTCACAGCCTATGATACAGATGTTGAGATCGATATAGGGGCATTTGCAAAGGGCTTTATTGCAGACCGTATAAAGGACTGTCTTCTGGAAAACGGAGTAAGGTCGGCAATAATAAATTTGGGCGGAAATATTCTCTGTATCGGAAAACGGCCTGACGGAGAGCCGTTTAAAATAGCCATAAAGGACCCTGATAAATCTGAGGCAGGCTACAGCCAGATAGTTGAATGTGATGATGCTTCCGTTGTGACTGCAGGCATATATGAAAGGTGCTTTGAAGAGGACGGCATACTTTATCATCATATTATCGATCCTGAAACGGGATATCCTGTGCAGAATAATCTCGAGTCTGTTACCGTAACGGGAAAGGAATCTGTCATATGTGATGCCCTGTGCACTACCATATTTGTAATGGGAGAAGAAAATGGAAAGAGCTTTCTGGAAAGCTACAATAAAGCTCATGACACGGATTATGAGGTGATTTTCCTAAGAAAGGAAAATACCTGATGATAAGGAGAAGAGAAAGACTGAATATTCAGCCTGATTTCAGCTTTGAGCTTATTGCACCAAAGGAGCGTATAGTATTTTTTGATATAGAAACGACGGGGCTCGGGAGCAAAAATTCGTCACTTTATCTGATAGGCACGGTAAGCTTTGAGGAGAATGCATGGCAGCTTACGCAGTTTTTTGCAGAAAGCATGGCTGAAGAAGCAGAGCTTATCAGGGCATTTTTTGATATAATAGCAGAGAAAAGAAAGCTTGGAAGAGTTATACTTATAAGCTATAACGGCGATGGATTTGACATACCGTTTGTAAAAAGCTGTATTGCAGGATATGGGCTTTCCTACAGCTTTGAAGGCATAGTAAGCCTGGATCTTATAAAGAAAATAAGGCCATACAAAAAGCTGGCTGGTCTTTCGGGATGCAGCCTTAAAATGGTTGAAAAAGAGCTCTGCGGTATATACAGAGAGGATAAGTATAACGGCGGAGAGCTTATTTATGTCTATGAGGAATACTTGAGGCTGGCACGGCTTTCCCCGGAAAGCTGCGAATATACAGAGCTTAACCTGAAGCTTAAGGATAGGCTTTTATATACGCTTTTACTGCATAATGCAGAGGATATAGCCGATATGCCGCTGCTCATGGATATAATGGGGTATGAATGTCTGTTTAACGGAGATTTTTCTGTTTATGGAAGTCTTATCACATCAGATTCAAATCCTGTCTGGGATATACATGCACGCTTGAAAACGCCGATTCCCAAGGGCATATATCAGGAAGAAGACGGAATAGTCGTAAGCATCGGAGAGGAAGACAAGCACGAGCTTAACATTGCCGTATCTCTCTGTGAAGGAGAAATGAAATATTTCTTTGCCGATTATGAGGAATATTATTATCTTCCGCTTGAGGATTATGCCATACATAAATCGGTGGGAGAGTTTGTGGATAAGTCCGCAAAAAAGAAGGCGACGGCGCATACCTGTTATCAGAAGAAAAGAGGGCTTTTCGTTCCGGAATATGAGGCGGTATTCACGCCG
>CAVBSU010000057.1:0-7347 GCA_963598245.1 Lachnospiraceae bacterium
ATAAATGCCGCAACATTTCCGACAACATTTAACATAAAAGCCCTGAGCCCCAGCTGTCGTCTGTAAATTATAAAGCGCTTAATCTCCGCAAAGGGAACCAGATTATATCTCGGCTCTTTTATAATATCTCCCGGTGCTCTTCCCAGAGACTCGGCAAAAATCGTAAAATAGCAAATCAGCAAAAAATAGGCGACCGCCATCGCCCAGCATATCCTTTGGAGCTTTGTAGTTCCTCTTTTCATAGGGAATTATTATATATTAAAATGATGTTCAGGTCAAAAGCATTTGCCCCTGTCATATTCTGTCCCGTTTTACGGCAAATAATAATAACTCAGCCTGTCCATTACCTCAAAGCCCAGCTTCTTATAGAGCTTAAATGCCGGTTCATTATCGGCAGATACCTCAAGAGTGGCCTCTGAGGCACCGTATTCATCTCTTAAAAGCCTTCCCAGCTGCTTAAGCATGGCTGCGGCATATCCTTTTCTTCTTTTACTGTCATGAGTAAGTATTCCGAATATATATGCTCTTTTTTGATAAAGTCTTGCATAGCATCTGCCATATGGAGTATTTACAGTAAATTCCATATAGCTTCCGCCCTCATCCTCTATGACTTCAGCCTCTATCTCCGCCTTAAAATCCGCATCGGACTCCAAATCCGCGCTATCAAGGTTAAGTGCCATCATAACCTCGTCATGGTCAAATACGGCACCTGTCTTTTTTAAGGCCTCAAGGTTTGCCCCGCCCTCATATACGGCAAATCTTACGGCAAATTCCGAAAGCTCCTCATTAAGTGATGAAAGCAGGTTTTTAAATACCTGTCTTCTTCTCGACTTTGGTGCAGTAAAGGCTGAAAGCTCTATAACCGTTTTTTCTCCATGCGTTTCACCCATCTCATAAAGAGCGATGACACCAATAAGCCCGTCAGGATCCAGCTTTTCCGCATCCACTTCATCGGGAATTACAATATCATCTTCATTATCATCTGTATAACACAGTGCATAATAATCTGCATCATCCGGTACTGCATAGCGTACGCTGTCTGCTTCATTGACATCCAGAACAAGATCCGTAAGCGAATCCAGCATGTCGTCAGTAAGATAATCTGTCTTTATAATCGTCATTTTTTCAGCTCCTGCCAAGGATTATGTCTACAGCCTCCGAAAGATCTGAGGCCGTAAAATCAGGCACAGCATCGTACTTACCGTCCTTTAATGCCTCTCCCGTCATAAGCCCTATGGTTCTCAGTCCTGCATTTTTTCCGCACATGATATCTCCGGTTGCATCCCCTATAAGCCATGAGCTTTCAAGGTCAATGTTATGCTCGGCGGCAGCCCTTTCTATAAGCCCTGTCTCAGGCTTTCTGCAGCGGCACTCAAACTTAAGCTCTCTTACTTCGCCTTCAAAGCCCCTGTCCTTATGATGCGGACAGATATAAATTCCGTCTATATATGCCCCCTCATCTCCAAGCCTTGTATCAAGGCACTTATGTATTTCATCCAGTGCTTCAAAGCTTGCTTCCCCTCTTGCAATTACAGGCTGATTGGTTATGACAACAGCCAGAAATTCAGAAGCATTGACCTTCCTTATGGCTTCTGCCACCCCCGGCAAAAGCCTGAACCTTTCCGGAGTATTTATAAATCCGTCCGGAGCATTTATCGTGCCGTCCCTGTCCAGAAATATACAGCTCTGTCTGTTGGAAAGATTGCGTTTTTTTACAAGCCCTGTTTTTACGGCATTTGTAACCTCCTCATACCGCTTTGGCGTACCCATGTCCTTTACATACTCGGTTGAGGCATATGCCCAGACCCTTCCCTTATCTATAAGAGGCTGCACTACCTCCTTATCAAGGTCTACCTTTATATCTCCCGGCTCGGGTATAAGCGCCAGGGCTTCCCTTTTAACGGCATATATGCCGGAGTTGACCTGATTGTGGCAAAAGCCCCTTTCTTCCGTCTTTTTACTTATAAAACCTGTTACGGGCTTCGTCAGTCTAAGTTCCTTACTTCTCGCACCTGCCCCGATGCCGCAATATTCTTCCCTGTATTCTTCCATGCATCCTGCCTCATCCGTAACTATAATGTCAGAATCAAATGGATGCGAATTTGGATGAACAAACAGAGTGATGTCCGCCCCGGATGCCCTATGCTCTCTCATAAACCTTTCAAAATCCACCGAAAGCATGAGATCACCCATAAGCAAAAGAAAATCCTCCTTTAGTTCATCCTTAAGGTAATAAAGAGCTCCTGCCGTACCCATGGGATGCTCCTCGTTGAAATATGAAATATTTACTCCGAGCCTCTTTCCGTCGCCGAAATATTCTATAATGCTTTCCTTAAGATATCCCGTCACAAGTATGATATCGGTGATTCCGCAAAGCCTGAGATTTTCTATCTGATATTCGAGCACAGGCTTACCGAGCACCGGAATCATGGGCTTCGGAATATCCGAGGCAATACTTCTTATTCTCGTGCCGTGCCCGCCTGCCATAATGACTGCTTTCATTAAATCTCTCTTTCTTGTCTGCATTTACTGTCTTTTGTGAAGCTTTTTGCCTGTTTTTCCGTTTTCGGGCTTTTTCCCAAAAGATCACAGATGCCTTTTAACATACCGCTTATTCATAGCCAGCCTGTAAATGAGCTTCTTCGGAAGCTTCCTGTAGGACTTTCCGAGCCTGTAGCCCATATACTTAAAGCCTGAATTTATGATAAAATTCGGCACCTTTATAAGCTGCCCCTTTTTTACAAGATGCATGATTGTACTTTTTATAAGCCTTATTCCCTCATTCTCGGAGCGTATGCCTCCAAAGACCTCAGGATGCATCGCCTGACTTATGCCCAAGTCGAAATTTCTTGAAAGCTGCTGCATGGGAGTGTAATTATGCGAGTGAACCACCTTTGCATCTGCCTTGTAATAGCAGAAAAATCCCGCCTTAAGAGCCTTTGCCTCATAAAGCATGTCTTCATTAAATATGGCATTATCCGTGAAGCCACCCAGCTCATCATATATTTTTCTCTTATATGCACAGCAGACATTAGATGCAAAAAAGGTTTTTATTCCCAGTCTGTCAATGTCTCCCATGCCCTTTATCATGCTTTTATCCGGGTAATTAAAGCTTCTTACATATCGCTCGGCTTCCTCTACACTTTCATCCGGAAGCTGCCTTGCATAGGCTGTGGCAATCCTTTCATCCCTCATGAGTGCTTCAAGAAGCTTTTCGGTAAGCCTGTCATCCTCCGGCACTGCATCATCAGTCATGCATATGAAGATATCGGCGTCCGAAAGCGAAACAGCATATTTTCTTGTGCCGCCGTGGTCAAATTCGTCCTGAGTGATATTTTTGAAAATATAACTGTCCTGAGTAAAATATTCTCTTATCACAGACTCGGCGAAAGAAACATTGACCTTATCATCCGGAACTGTATTTATGACTATAAGCTTGTTTATTTTGTACTTCTGAATTTTAAGCATTGCCAAAAGCCTGCGGAATTTCTCCCCCGGCTTATAGGTTGGTATAATTATGTCTGTTTTAACAGTGTTTTTCTCCAAGATAACGCTTCCTGCCTGTGCTTTCTTTTAATACTCCCCGTTACACGTGACATTACTGAGGTTCTTTTGCACGGTGCTTGCAAAAACTATTGTAAGCAGCAGCATATATGCCGCATAGGCAGCCGCCGCACCGGTAAGCCCATAGCCTGTAACAGCTCTCTTTGAGAGAACAAAGGCACCGACAGCCATTATAATATAATTCATGAATATCAGTGACTGCTTTCTCATGATGATAAGCAGATAATAGAAAAGATTGGTCATGGCATAGAAACAGCCGCCGGTTATAATAAGCAGAAACTCATAATGCCTTTCTGTAAGAAGCCCCGTATATTCAGATCCCAAAATAAGCTCCAGAATACCAAGCATGGGTCTTCCGAGAAAATAAGTAAGTATTATGCCTGCCGCCGACATCAGCAAAATATAATAAAACAATATCCTTTTTGCCTTTTTAAAATTATCGTAGGCCTTTTCATCCCAGACCCTTGAAAGTCTGCTCATATAAGGTCTGATTATGAAATTTGCAGCCAGATAAATAACAGATGTCGGCATGAAAAGTATATTGAATATACCATTGTCTGCATCCGTCATATTAAAATCCACGGCATATTTTGCGGCAGAAAAAATATAAAAGTCCACAAATACCGATAAAAATATGAGTAATGTGTTTTTGGCCAGACCCTTGATTCTTTCTGCGTCAGCATCTGCTTCTGTTCCTGTTTTCGTTCCTGTTTCAGCTGATTTTTTTATTTCTCCCGGCTTTAATAATTTTTCGGTAAGATAGTGTCTGAAATACAAAATCACTACAAGCTGCATAATAACAGCTGCCGAGGCGGAAAGAATCAGATTGCCTGTGATTATAATAAGCCCGGCTAATGCCAGTGAAGCAAGAAGCGTCCTGAGCGCAAGCTCCATGCCGCCTATATAAAGCTTATCTATTCTCTGGCACTCGGATTCGTATAAATCTGCTATCCCGTCACATATCTTATAGAGTATCAGCATGAACATGATTATGCATTTTCTTATATCATACTGCCCCGATATAAGCATAAGGATAAGATAAGCTGCTCCTGTAAGCGCTGCCGCCGACGCTGTTATCTGTCTTAGCTTTCTGTAGTCATTATACGAATATTCATACCTTGTGTCCGTAATGTGGTAAGGGCGAATACCGAAGTATGCCACTATAAACATCTGCTGACCCAGCGTGGAAAAGCCGAAGCCGAATATCCCTCCGTCGTCAGGCCCCAGAAAATGCATTGCAATAAAGGCAAGCACCATAGAAGAAAGCGCATATACAGCGCTCCCTACAGTATTCCAGATATAATCTTTTTTTATGCTGCTGTTATTCATATTTATTTTATGTCTGTATTTTTGCGGGTTTCAAGCCCGGAACTCCTTATGCGGATAAACCGGCATCGAATTTTCGTTTCTGACCCCGGCATCATTATATGCCAAGAATTGAAGAAAGCATTTTTTTCATATATTTTGCGGCATTTACGGGATTAAGATACGATTTTCCGCTCTCCCTTTCAGCCACCCTCACCGGAACCTCGGCAACCCTTGCGCCGTGCTTGATAAGAATTGCTATGGTATCCGGCTCCGGAGCCAGATAATTAAGCCTTGCAAACATCTTTATAACACGCCTGTCATACATTCTTAGCCCGCAGGTGGGATCCGTCACCCTCGCACCTGTCTTTAAGAAAATCGCAGCTCTGATAAGCTTTGAACCGAGATTTCTCATGCCGCCCATCTTATTGTCCAGACCGATGAAGCGTGAGCCCATGACAATATCATATCCTTCCTCTGCCTTTTGCCTCATCGCATCTATGTACTCCGGCCTGTGCTGACCGTCTCCGTCAAACTGCACTGCATATTTGTATCCGTGCTCATAGGCATAAATCATACCGTTGTGAAAGCAGCCGGTAAGTCCCAGATTTACCGGAAGATTCAGCGCATTATAGCCTCTTTTTGCACATATTTTATCCGTGCCGTCGGTAGAGCCGTCCGTGACCACAACATAATCCAGCTCCGGATATTTTTCTATAAGTTCATCGACCACTCTTTCAATGCTGTCAGCTTCATTATAGGCAGGAATAACCAGCAGCACATTGCTTTTTTTTTCGCTTTTGATATCCTTTATATCAGGCATATTTTAATTCATCCTTCTTATGGCAATGTCTTTATATCCGTGAACTCCCGGTTCGGCCTCAAGATATTTCTCCGCTTCCCCTGTGCGCCCCTCTGCAAACAATATGTAGGCCTTCGGAACATCCGCCCCCGCAAGATGTGAAAACGGATATCCGCCTCCGAATCTGGCATTTATATCTATGACATATGGCGCCATATTCCCGGTATTCATTATTACATCCACATCTATCAGCCCCTTTGGCTTAAACGCAGCAGCTATCCTTTCTCCCAGCTCCTTAAGTATCTGATATTCATTGTCATTATCCCCAAGAACTACAGCCTCGTCAGTTTCTCCCGACCTCATGGATATTTTTCTTCTGACAATGGTATTAAGATAGTTTCCGTCAAGGTCTGAAATAATATCCAGCCCGTATTCATTGCCATCTCTCATTTCCTGAATGATGACGCATTCTTTTTTCTTTTCGGAGGACTCGTATTTAAGATAGCTGTTCATACACTCACGCATGCACATGCTGTATGCCGCCTTAAGCTCTTTTTTATCATAAGCCTTGAATAAGCCCATAGAGCCCATGCCAAAGCGCGGCTTAACAAGCATCGGCCATGAAAGATTCATTGCATCTATTTTAAGAAGCGCGCTGTCCAAATTCGTCTCCGTTTCGGGACATCTTATACCGGCTCTCCAAAGCCTTAAAAACATGTTATACTTATCATTACAGTCATAAAGCATGTCTGCATCCGAAACAGCCACTTTTGTTCCTGCGGCTTCAAAATCCTCTCTGTGCATCGCCAGAACAGGCAGGTCAATGTCAAACAGCGAGACTATAAGACCTATTTCAAACTCCCTGCATTTTCCAAGAAGAAACGGGATATAGCTATCATCATAAATCAGCGGAGTGATGAAATACTTATCCGCCGCATATAGCGCGGGAGAAAGCTGTGAATTGGACGCAAAAACAAGGCCCTCTCCGCAAAGAGCCTCTTTGAAATAATCCACCATATAGCTTCTTCTTCCTGCACTGGTTAAAAGAATATTCATGTATGCTATATTAGCATATGTTTCCAAGCTATGGTAGGAAAATATTCTCGGAAGTTTGACACCCCAGATCGCTAAAAGCCCTGTATGTGATATGCGGGAGTCTCCTAAAGAAAACATATCAGCAACGGCACTCTCGCGTCACCTTATCTCGATGCGCCATAAAGCATTCCTGCTCATGATGTTGTCTTCCTTAGTTTATTCCTATAATAAAATCAATCTTCTATATCATTGAGATCAGGCGGAACATCACCGCCATTTTCACCGCCATTACCGCCATTTTTGTCGCTATTGGCGTTATTTGTGACGTTATTGACCTCGTTCTGACCTCGACAACGATTATTTCGTCACCAAATCCAGCAGACTCTGGTAGCTGTCCACTACATCATAGACAACCTCACCGTTGCTGATTGCCTTGAAATGCTCTCTGGCACAGTGAATCTTCGACTCCTCAATGAGGCGCAGCTGCATGGAATTCATAGAGCCTTTTGTCTCTGCCACGAAATAGATGTGCTTTACAGTTCCCTCATAGAAGGCAATCGCCCAGTCCGGGTTATAGCGGCCCACTGGTGTGGAGATATAGAATCCGTCCGGAAGCTTCACATATACTGCGACATTGGTAT
>CAVBSU010000058.1:0-7107 GCA_963598245.1 Lachnospiraceae bacterium
TTCATGTATCTTAGATGAATCCGTAGAATCCTGCTTTTTAATGTCAGCCTCATCGGTCTTTACCGGCTCAATATCATCCGGAAGTATCATGTCAAGCATTTCAAGACAAATGTTCATGTCGCCGCCGCCGTTATTTCTTAAGTCAATGACTATTCCGTCCGCTTCCCTGTCCTCAAGCAGGTAGTCCATTTCATCTGTAAACTCCTGATATGTGGTCTGATTGAAGCCGTTTATACTGATGTATCCGATATTTGTTCCGTTTACTATATTTCTTTCGTCTGTATCCAACGAAGTTAAAGCCTGCGCCTCATCTATGTAATTGCTCTGTACACTGGTGATTGCAATATTTTCACGCTCTATGGTAAACTCAAGCTCACTTCCGTCACGGAGGACCGTTATTGTAACTGTAGTTCCTTCCTTGCCGGTAATAATGCTTACCGCATAATCGGCATCCTTTTTGGTAAGATCAATACCGTCTGCCCTTATTATGATATCTCCGGCCTTTACGCCTTCCCGCATCGCAGGTCCCGAGGCATTGACTGCATTTACAAGAATTCCTCCCGTTTCTTCATCCTTTGAAACAGTGACTCCGATTCCGACATAACTGCCGTCAAGGCGTTTCTTTTCTTCCTCATAGACGCTCTTTGAATAGTATGCCGAATACTTATCTTCACTAAGTCCGTAAAGCATTCCCATAAACATACCGTCTTCCATCTTCTGCTTATCCGCTTCATAGAGATAGCTGTAGTCGATGAGAGTTTCTATTTCCTTTATCTTACTGTCAATGCTCAGTAAATTAAGTTCTTCACTGCCTCCTAAAAAAAGCTTTCCGGCTATGCATTCAAGCGCAAGTACGCCCGCAGCGCCTATGGCTATTCCCTTTATGAGCCCTGAGCGGTTTTTATTTTCTCTGCCTGTTTTATTCTCTGTCCCGCAGGCCGCATCCTCTGTTTTGTCCTGCTCCGGATTATCATTCTGTTCTTCGATTCTGTTTTCTTCCATCACTGTTTTTTTCTGATAATATCACTTAATAATTCATTTTATGGTGACACATAGCCTGTGGGATTTACATAGCTTCCGTTTATTCTGATGCCAAAATGCAGGTGCGGACCTGTGGAATATCCTGTAGAGCCCACTGCTCCTATGGTCTGCCCTGCACTCACCTCATCGCCCGATGATACCGCTAAGTATGACATATGCATATATACGCTGTATACCCCGGCTCCGTGGCTTATCATAACATAATTTCCGGCCGATGCAGAATATGTCGAAATAACAACCGTGCCCGATGCCGCCGCCACAACAGGTGTCCCGCTTGCAGCACTTATATCTATGCCCTTATGGTTTGACGATGCCCCTTCCGTGGGAGATTCTCTGTCGCCGAAGCCTGAGCTGATTCTGCCCGATCCCGGGCAGGGCCATTTAAAATATATGTCACCTACAGACTTGGTTACATAGGTTTCTCCGTTTTCCTCGGCTTTCTTTCTGGCTGCCTCTTCCTCGGCTCTTATCTTCGCTTCCATGGAGGCAATGTTATTTTCCTCTGCCTGTATAGCCTTCTTTATACCTGCTATATCAGCATTCATCTCTGAAAGCTCGCCCTCGGCACTGCTTATTTTTGAATTATAATTTGCAAGCTCTTTCTGTTTGTCATTCTGCAGCTTTTCTACATCTTTTTTTTGCTCCGCAAGCTTGTTGTTTGACTGTATCAAAACATCCTTTTCAGAATTAAGCTCTTCCTCTTTAATCTCTATTTTATGCTTGGTGTCAACAAATTCATTCAGTTTTTTTCTGTCATAGTCTGAAACATTGGATATATATTCAGCTTTATTCAGCATGTCGGAAAAATTTCCGGATTTAAACAGGGCATCCCAGAGACTTTGCCCACCCCTTTCATACATATATTTTATGCGAAGCTTCATGGAAGAATACTGTTTCTGTTCGTCCTCCTTAGCCTCGCTGAGCTCAGCTTCAGTAAGCTTTATCTGTTCCTCCAAAACCTTTATCTCTGCCTTAAGTGCCTGCATCTGTGAGTCTATATCTGCCAGACTCTTATCCAGCGTTGCAATATAATCTGCGGCATCTGATTTCAGCCTGTTAAGCTCTGCAAGCTTTTCATCCACATCACTTTTTTTGCTGTTCAGTTCTTCTATCTTCTTTTTATTTTCATTTATACGCTCCTTGGAGCTTTGTATTTCTGCCTTTGCATCCTCTGTGGCGGCATAGGCATTGACCGTATAAAAATAAGACTCATTACCGGAAAGACCGCAGGCTGCTACGATAAGAAAAAAGGTTCCAAGCACGGCACAAAGAGCGGCAGCCCCGGCTTTCCGCTCATTATGATATAAGACTGTGTTTTTTATGTGTTGCAGATTTTTCTTTTTTCTCATCATACCTTAAGATGCTTCCTTATGGTAATAAATGATACTATAAATCCCATTCCCACTCCAAGCGCACGACCTGCCATAAGAAGCTTCGGATATATATCCATGAGCGGTATGAGCTCTACAATGTCAGAAAATGAACTGAGTCTGCCGTTTTCCCCGAGATATGCCGCGACTGTAAGCTCCGCCCTGCTGTAAATAAAATACATCGCCAGAAGCGGCAGCACTGCGCCCATAAAGCCTATCAGAGTTCCTTCTATTACAAACGGAGCCCTGATCATGCCGTCAGTTGCGCCTATCATCCTCATTATCTGATTTTCGCGTTTTCTGAAATGTGCCGCAAGGTTTATGGTGTTGCTTATAAGGAATATTGATATTGCAAAAAGTATGCCTATAAGCAGAACAGACAGCAGATACATGACTCTGTTAAGTGATTTAAGGGTCGAAACTACCTGATTTGCGTAATTTACCTCTCTTACTATGTCAAAGCCCTTTATAAACTGAACCTCAGCTTCCTGATCTTCTATATTATTTAAAAAAATCTCATAGCTGTCGCTCTCGGCAAGCGGATTATCGTCTGCAAATGCCTCTGCCAGCTCTTCAGACTGATCGCCGAAATAATCTTCCTTAAAGGATTTCCATGCCTCATCGGCAGACTTATAGCTTATTTCCCTGACTCCGCCATGCTTTTTTATTTCCTCTGCGAAAGAATCCTTTTCTTCTTTCGTCACACCGTTATTAAAGAAGACGCTTATGCCTATGGTAGTCTCCGCAGTGTAGGTAATGTGCTGAACATTCATTACAATACTGTAGAATATGCAGAAAAGAAATATGCAGGCTGCTATAGTAACAGCAGATGCCGCAGAAAAAAGCAAATTCTTTCTGAGATTTGAAAATGCCTGCCTGAAGCAATAAATAATCGTACTCATAAGCTGTCTGCCTCATCCCACGGAAGCTCATCTTCATACATTTCTTCATGGTCTTTTTTCCGATCGTATTCACCGGTATCCTTAAACGACCTGATCCCGCGGCTCCTCCGTTTTTTCTGTATTTCTTCAGTAAAGAAACCACTTATGGGTCTTTGCTGTGAAACAGGAATATAATCTTCGGTGACTCTGCCTTTTTCCATGACAATAATACGCTTATCCGCTGATTCTACAAGCTGTCTTGAATGAGTTATAACTATGACAGTGGTGCCCATTCTGTTTATATCCAGCAAAAGCTTAAGTATTTCCTCGGAATTTTTTTCGTCCAGATTTCCGGTAGGCTCATCAGCGAGTATCACCGACGGTCTGTTGATAAGTGCTCTTGCGATAGCAACCCTCTGCTGTTCTCCTCCGGAGAGCTGATTAGGCATGCTTTTATATTTGGCTGAAATGCCGGTAAGCTTCATCATTTCCGGTACATTTCTTTTTATTTGCCCTGATGATGCACCTATAACGCGCTGAGCAAATGCTATATTTTCAAAAACATTTCTGTCAGAAAGCAATCTGAAATCCTGAAAAATTATACCCAGATTTCTTCTGTATCCCGGTATTTCTCTCGTTTTGAGCCTGCCAAGATCCTGTCCGCCAACACTGACCTTTCCATCGGAGGCCTTTATTTCTCTTGTAAGAAGCTTGAGCAGCGTAGATTTGCCTGCACCCGAACGCCCGGTGATAAATACAAACTCTCCGTCTCCTATATTAAGGTCAATGTCTTGTACAGCCTTATTTCCGGTATCATATACTTTACTGACATGCTCGAATTCTATCATCTGTAATATCCCGTATCTTTTTCGCCTCTTTTTATTATGATGCCTGTGACGCAGTTTTCGTGTGCTAACTCATATTAGCACAAAATGCAGGCAGATAAAACCTGCCTGCATCAAAAATAAACATCCGTTTTTAGCTTAGTAGTCTATCCTGTCCATGTAGTCAATGTACTTTACAACCATAAGCGCAATCTTAAAGGTTATCGCATCCTCGAAGATCCTGATATCAAGTCCCGTCTGCTTTTGCAGCTTATCAAGCCTGTACACAAGCGTATTCCTGTGGATGAAAAGCTGTCTTGATGTCTCTGAAACATTGAGATTGTTTTCGAAGAACTTATTTATTGTTGTGAGCGTCTCATCATCAAACTCGTCCAGGGTTCTTCCGCCGAATATTTCCTTTATGAACATGCGGCACAAGTTTAACGGGAGCTGGTATATAAGGCGACCTATACCAAGATTGGTAAAGGATATTATCTTCCTGTCCTCATAGAAAATGCTCCTCACATCATGTGCAAGTCTGGCTTCCTTATAGGATTTTGAAACATCCTTTAATTCCTCGACTATCGAGCCATAGGCAATATCAGCCTCTAATCCGGCCTCATTTATGGCTTTCATCATGTTCTCGGCATAAGCCTTAAGCTCATTCTCTCTGTTCTTGCTTGCCGAAACGGTATGTACCACTATCTGATTATTTTCGTCGGTTCCCGTGATGAAATCATTTGCATTTGCCTGAACTATCTGCTTTAGTATCTCATGTATCGGAAGCTGTTCATTGCCGCTTCCCTTTACGATAAAGACAACTCTTGGTTCCTTGAATTCTATATGGAGTCTTCTGGAGCGATTAAATATATCTATTTGGAGGAGATTATCCAGAAGAAGGTTCTTTATAAAGCTGTCCTTATCCATCTTTTCCTTATATGCCAGCAACAGACCTTCCATCTGAATCACGATGAGCTTTGCAGCCATAAGTGAATTATCGTAACCCTTCTTTACAACCGAAACCAATTCGGTTTCTCCTTCCTGACAGATACGGTTAATGTAAAAACCGCCATTATCTCCCGCAGTATCTCCGTTAAGAATGAATGCGGCAACCTCTCTCTCATCAATGCCGCTCATATCGCCTCTTACAGCGATGCAGGCGCCATCACTTCCATATACAGCCGCACTGACATCGGTGATCGTAGCTATTTCAATTAGTACATTCTGTACTATTTGATTAGAAACCATATGCTCTCCTCCTAATCATGATTAAAATTGCACAAAACCTATGATAATTTTATCAAAATTTTATCGAATTGCAATAAGTTTTTGAAAATTTTTCACAAACTATAAGCTGAAGTTTTATGCATTGTAAGCAATGCCGCACTTATCTTATACAAACCCGTCCTTGAATATTCAGGCAATAAATGTCTCTTTTTATAACAACAAAATTCCTGATGAAAAATCGTTAATTATTCTGAATTTTTTTTGCATAGTTCATATTTTCATCAAAAACTGTTAGTATATTCATCAGGTACAGAGAAATTTAGGAGCTGCCATGAATATATTATTTTACCTTACACCTAAGTGTGACTGTGCTTACCTCGACGAGGACGACACACTGCGTCAGGCTCTCGAAAAAATGGAGGCAAGGCGTTATGCAGCAATCCCGCTTCTCAGTAAAAGCGGGCACTATATCGGGACCATCACAGAAGGGGATCTTCTGTGGGCGATAAAAAACAAACACGATTTAGACCTTCACGAGGCCGAGAGAATAAAAATAACCTCTATTGACCGCCGGAAGGATTATATGCCCATCTCCATACAGGCAAATATGGATGACTTGAGCGAACTGGCTATTCATCAGAATTTTGTACCCGTATCTGATGATAATGATAATTTCATAGGCATTGTTACCAGGCAGGAAATCATTAAATACTTCCGCAACCAGATAGCAGACCTTAAAGGAGCATCTGTTTCTTTCGCTTTTTAAATCAGTGTATAAGCGTAACTGTGTCCTTCTTTCTGTCCAGCTCTACGATATGATTTTTGTAGAGATGCCCAAGTGCACGCTTAAACTGGTTTTTGCTCATAGCATAGGTTTCTTCTATGAATTCTGCATCCGCACGATCTCCGTAGGGAAGAAAGCCGTTATTTCTCTTAAGCTCGTAAAGAATAACATCTGCATCCTCATTTATAGTTTTATATAGTTTATCTCTTATCAGAAGATCCAGCTTTCCGTCTTCTCTCACCTTTGCAACTCTGGCTTCAACCTCATCACCGTACTCATAATTCTTAAAGGTCTCATTGATCGGAACAAGCCCGTAATATTTATTATCCACGGCTATAAATATTCCAAGCTTCGGATTTATCTCATATACAAAGCCGGTTACCCTGTCATCCTCTTTGTAGGGACTGTGTTTTTCAAGATGGCCGTAAACTCTCATAGTAGCTGCCTGTCTGCCGGATTTATCGTCATATATCCAGACTAAAACCTCATCCCCCACCTCCGGTGATGAAATCTGCTCCTTGAACGGCAAAAGCACCTGCTTTGGCACTCCGTTATCTAAAAATGCACCTATTTTTGTAACTGCTGCTACTCTGAGTATTCCTACCTCTCCTACCTTAAGTATGGGGGTACGCATGGTGCATGCAAGGCGTCCGCCCTTATCCTCATAGAAATAAACCGTAACGATTTCTCCCCTTTGCGGTCTTCCTGTCTGCTCGGCAAAAGGAAGCAGCACTCTTCCGGTCTCACCGACCTTTCTTTCATAAGCTCCGTTTAAAAGCTCCTTTGGAGCTGCCACGAAGGCGCCTATCTCGGATGTTGTTTCCACCTTTACTGTATAAGCTCTTGAAAATACTGTCTCCGGTGACTTTGTTCTTTCCTGGCTTCTGCCATATCTTTTTTCGCCATCGCGACGGTTGAAACTTTCTTCGAGGCCTCGTCTGTTAAAGCCGTCTCTTCGTCTTTCATGCCCCTTATATCTG
>CAVBSU010000059.1:0-6961 GCA_963598245.1 Lachnospiraceae bacterium
ATGAGCTTCTTGAGCTCGTTGAGATGGAGATCAGAGATCTTCTTAACGAGTATGATTTCCCGGGTGATGATGTTCCGGTTATCCGCGGCTCGGCTCTTAAGGCTCTTGAGGGCGAGACAGAGTGGGAAGATAAGGTTATGGAGCTCATGGATGCTGTAGATACCTATATTCCGGATCCGGTACGTGAGACAGATAAGCCTTTCCTTATGCCTGTTGAGGATGTATTCACAATCACAGGTCGCGGAACAGTTGCTACAGGCAGAGTTGAGCGTGGTACTCTTCACCTTAATGATCCGCTTGAGATCGTTGGTATCAAGGAAGAGGCTATGAAGACTGTTGTTACAGGTATAGAGATGTTCCGTAAGCTTCTTGACGAGGCTCAGGCAGGTGATAACATCGGAGCTCTTCTTCGTGGTGTTAACCGTGACCAGATCGAAAGAGGACAGGTTCTCTGCAAGCCGGGCACAGTAACATGCCACAAGAACTTCAAGGGACAGGTTTATGTTCTTACAAAGGACGAGGGTGGCCGTCATACACCATTCTTCAACCACTACAGACCACAGTTCTACTTCAGAACAACTGATGTTACAGGCCAGTGCGATCTTCCTGAGGGAACAGAGATGTGCATGCCCGGAGATAACATTGAGATGACAGTAGAGCTTATCCATCCTATCGCTATGGAGAAGGGACTTCGTTTCGCTATCCGTGAGGGCGGAAGAACAGTAGGTTCAGGAAGAGTTACAGAGATTATTGCTTAATCTTTGTGGTATTCATTCTTAAATAACAGATTAAATAAAGGAGCTGTTGCGACATGCGACAGCTCCTTTAGCGTGCAACAATACTTAATTTTTACCATCCGGAGGCTGCAGTAAACAGGTGCGAGGCTTAATTACGTATGATATCATAGACGAGTTTGACAGAGCACTTGCGAAGGTTTGATAAAATCTATTATACTTATAATCAAACATGGAACAGGGAAAGGAGGCTGATAGAATGAATGAAAAATTTCTTCAGGCGGCTGCAAAGTACAAGGATGAGGTAGTTAAGACTGCACAGGAACTGATAAGAATAGAGTCAGTATCCCTTAATGAGGGAGAGGTGGCAAAATACCTTGCAGATAAGATGAAGACTCTCGGTTATGACAGGGTAGAGACTGATAAATACGGCAATGTATTCGGCACCATGAAGGGAACCGGAGGCGGAAGCTCGGTTATGCTTAACTGTCATATGGATACAGTGGAGCCGGGAGACCCTTCAAGATGGTCACACGGACCGTTCAGCGGAGATATAGCTGACGGAAGAATCTGGGGCAGAGGTGCATCAGATACAAAGGGAACAATGGCTGTATATCTCTATATTCCGGTTATTCTAAAGGAGCTCGGCATGCTTCCGAAGGGCGATATAGTCACGGCGGAGGTTATCTCTGAGGAAATAGCAGGCTACGGTGCCATGGTGCATACAGATGAGGGAAGGATGCTTACTGACTATGCTGTAATCGGAGAAGCTTCGGAAAATGATATTGCCATAGGCTCAAGAGGCCGCTGCTGCGGAGTTATTACCATAACCGGCAAATCCTGTCATGCTTCTCAGCCGCAGAATGGCTGCAATCCGTGCGATTATCTCATTAAGCTTTTGCCGGAGCTGAAAAAGGTTGAAATGTCATCGGATGCTTTATTCGGAAGCTCAAATCTGTCCGTAACAAGGATAACCACATCGGAGCAGGGAACAAATATCATTCCGGCGGAGGCTGTGGTTTATGTTGATTACAGGATGTCCGGCGATGATAATCAGGAAACCGTAAAGAAAAAGCTTGAAAAAGCAGCTGAGCGTGCCAAAATGGACGGAATAAGTGTGAATGTTGAGATTTTATACTTCCCGCTCACAACATATACAGGTCTTGAGGGTATGGGCTATCAGGGAGAGGATCCCTTTATAGTATCACCTGAGGCGGATTTTATCGTTCAGGCAAAGAATGCGGTTGAGGAGGCCGTTGGTCATGAGATAAAGCTCAAGCCGTGGGTATTTGCTACCGATGCCGGACATTATACAAAGTATGGGGTAAAGGTTCTCGGATATTCGCCGGCAGAGATTAAGCTTTGCCATACGGCGGAGGACAGCATAAGTATAGAGATGATGGAAGAGGGCATTGTGGGAACGCTTGCCATAGTTGATGCGCTTGCAAACAATGAAAAGTAAAGCTTCTTATCCTGTAAAAGTTGTTCAGGTTCAGCCATGGCTTTATATGGCGCAAAAATCTGATAAGAAAAGGAGAATAGACAATGAAAGAAAAGAAAGGTATTAACATTAACCCGTTCGTCTTACTTTTTGGAGTGGTTTTTGTTGCTTGGATATTTACATTTATCATAACTCCGGGAACTCTTGAAAACGGAGTGTATACGGAGCTTCCCAAGAATGCACTTTCCTTTAACACTGTGTTCAACCTTTTCAGAGCAATACCGATGGGAATCAAGGATACCGCCAATCTGGTTATTCTGGTTCTTACCATAGGCGGAGCACTTGAAATATATAAGGGAACAGGCGGAATAGAGGCAGGCATTACAACGCTTGTACATAAGTTCGGGAAAAACTCCAGAGGTGTGCTTCTGGTGATGCTGACACTGGTTTTCTCGGTAATCGGCGGATTCCTTGGATGGATAGAGGTTCTTATCCCGTTCGCACCGCTGGTAGTTGCAGTAGTTCTGGCTCTGGGATATGACAGCATAGTGGCAGTAGCAGTGCTTATCATAGGACTTATGGGCGGCTTCATGACCGGTCCGACAAACCTTTACACGGTCGGAGTTTGTAACGGCATACTTCAAAATATGGGCTTACTTGCAGCTGATTCGGATGTGTTTGTAGGACTTGGCTACAGGGCAGTCGTATGGAGCGTCACAACGATTATAAGCATTACATATATAATGATGTATGCTCAAAGAGTAACGAAGGATCCTTCAAAGAGCTATGTTCAGGGTATTGATGTATCAGATCTTGTGCTTGATACATCCAGGGAGGCGAAACTCACAGGAAAGCATATACTGGTGCTTCTTTCTATCCTTGCAGCCATGATAATGACGGTTATTGGCATGCAATACGGCTATGGAGGAGTCAAGTGGGGAATAGATGATGTATCGGCAGTATTCCTGGCATCGGCTATACTTTCAGGTATTGTGGGAGGACTTCATCCATCTGATATTGCAAATGCCTTTGTAAGGGGTGCAGGTTCGGCCATAGGCGGAGCGCTTATCATAGGCTTTGCCCGTGCGGTATACTGGATAATGAATACCGCCGCTGTCAATGCTACCATCATTTACCATGCCACACAGCTTCTTAAGGGACTTCCTCCTTTAGCTGCCGCAATCGGTATAGTAATTCTGGTATCCTTTATAAACGGACTTATCCCGTCAGGCTCGGGAAAGGGCGCACTGTTAAGCCCCATTATTATTCCGATAGCGCTTGAACTGGGACTTACAACTCAGACAACAGTTCTTGCATATCAGTTTGGTGACGGTATCACAAATATGTTCTGGTTCAGCTACGGAACGCTTATGATTTTCCTGAGCTACGGCAAGGTTCCGATTTCAAAATGGTATAAATTCTTTGTACCGCTTATGTGTGTATACTTTGCAATTTCTGTAGTCGCACTTGGAGCAGCTATAGCTATCGGTTTCTGAAAAAATATTTGTTTTACGGAGTATTCATGAAATATGTAAAGGCTTTTGCAGTTAAGTTTGCAGAATTGATATTGGGAATAAGCTCGCTGTCCATAGGTATAACACTCGGAATTATTTCAGGACTCGGGCAGACAACCTCCACCAGCACAAGCTCAGCAATATCAGCGGCAACGGGGCTGAAGGTCGGAACCGCAATGTTTCTTCTTTACAGCCTTTTTCTCATAGCACAGCTGATTATGCTGAATAAGGATTTCAAACCGATAAGACTGCTTCAGCTTATACCTATATTCATGCAGATGGGAATACTTAATTATTTCAGGTATGACTTTGCACCCTTGCCGATGCTTAAGCCCGAAAGCTACCCGGTCAGATTTGTTACACTCATGACAGGGATAGCACTCATAAGTCTGGGCTTTACCATAGTGAGATTTTCGGAGTTTATAAATTACCCTCCGGAGGCATTTTTTACAATTATTGCAGACAAACTTCATATCAGATTCGGCACTGTAAAGATAGGCGGAGATATTTTTTATATTGCAGCCACCTGTGTGATTTGCTTAATAAGCGGAAATAAAATAGATATGGTAAGAGAGGGAACGCTTATTTTTGCATTGCTTAACGGAAATATTATAAATTTCTATACACCTGCAGTGAAGTCTGCTCTGGCAGCTGCGGAAAAAGTGCTGTTAAAGGTTCCGTCACTTCTTAAATTCAGTCAGGACGGTCACTTTGTGTTTAGTGATACAGGCGCAAGATACTAAAGCTCCGGTTTTAAATATGAAGGCGGAATGGTGAAATTTAAAACAGGGGGTGTCGCACTAAAGCGACGCCCCCTTAAAGATTTTGATCTTAATACTATCAACGTGTTAAAGAATTACTTTGAGTTCAGTTTCTCTGCATTATCCGTAATAACCTTAAGATGATGGTGAAATACATCCATATCCTCACCGGTAAGACCCTCGGTAAGCTCCCGATTAAGTCTTGAGATAATTTCACTTACCGGACCTTCCAAAGCGCGCCCCTCATCAGTGAGATTTACGATAACCTTTCTGCGGTCGCCGGTGTTAAAGGTTCTTTCTATGAGTTTTTTATCCTCAAGTCTGGAAAGGATACCGGTGACGGTAGAGGAATCCAGGTGGAGCGTATCAGCAAGCTGAGACGGCATCTGACCGTCCTGCTCCCAAAGGCACTTAAGAGAAGCATACTGTATGGGAGTGACGCCTAAAGGACTGAGCTCTTTTTTGAAATATGAGAATACGGCGTTCTGCGAATGTGTGAGTATAAAGTTAATACATTCCTGCAATTTCATGATAAAAATCTCCTTACCGAAATATTATAGTTATATCGTTAGATATTTGTCAATTAAATATCTTAAGTTAGTATAATTTGATGAATAAAGAACCAGGAAATTATGCTATTTTGTATGCAAATATTCAAGTATTTAAAAAAAACAATTTTCTAAATAATCCGCACGCAAATTAGATTGACAAATTATTGTCGACTGATATTATAAATAAAGTGAGACTACGAATAATTTTGAAGAAAGACTTCAAATTTAATTGTAAGATTAATGGAGGTAATTATGGATTTTAAACTTACCAAAGAGCAGCAGCTTGCACAGGAGTTATTCCGCAAATTTGCTGAGACCGAAATCAAGCCTCTCGCTCATGACATGGATGAGAAAGAGGAACTTGATATGGAGCTTCTTGGAAAGATGCAGAAGTATGGCTTCTTCGGAATCCCTTACTCAAAGGAGTATGGCGGAGCAGGCGGAGATAACCTTACCTATACGCTCTGCATGGAAGAGGTTTCAAAGCAGGATGCATCCTGCGGTATTACGATTTCAGTTCATACTTCTCTTTGCTGCGCATGCATTGACATGGCAGGAACAGAGGAGCAGAAGCAGACCTATCTTCGTCCGCTTGTAGACGGAACAGCATTCGGCTGCTTCGGACTTACAGAGCCGAACGCAGGTTCTGATGTTCAGGGTGCTCAGACTGTTGCAGTACAGGACGGAGATGACTGGATTCTTAACGGATCCAAGATTTTCACCACAAACTCAGCCTTTGCCGATACATGTGTTGTATTTGCGGTAACAGATAAGACAGTTCCGGTTTCCAAGGGACTTACTGCTTTCATCGTTGACCTTAAGAACACTCAGGGCGTTAATGTTCAGGAGAACATTAAGCGTATGGGTATCCGAGCAGCTCAGAACTGTATCGTTACATATGACGATGTAAGAGTTTCCAAGGACAGAGTTTTGGGAGATGTAAATAAGGGATTCAAGATCGCCATGAAGGCTCTTGACGGCGGAAGAATCGGTATCGCTGCTCAGTCAGTAGGTATCGCTCAGGGAGCTATTAACGAGACTATCGAGTATGTAAAGGTTCGTGAGCAGTTCGGAAAGCCTATCGCAGCATTCCAGAATACACAGTTCCAGCTTGCTGATATGCAGACAAAGATAGATGCAGCCCGTCTTCTTACATGGAGAGCGGCTACAGCCAAGGATAATCACGAGGATTATTCATCACTTGCTGCCATGGCAAAGCTTTTCGCTTCCGATGTAGCTAACCAGGTAACGCGTGAGTGCGTACAGCTTATGGGCGGATACGGTTACTGCCGTGAGTATCCTGTAGAGCGTATGATGCGTGATGCCAAGATTACGGAGATCTACGAGGGAACATCTGAGGTTATGAAGATGGTCATCGCAGGCGGAATGAATCTTAAGAAGAAGTAATTGGGAGGGAAATTAAATGAAAGTTATCGTTTGTGTAAAACAGGTTCCTGATACTTCAGGAAAGGTTGCAGTTAAGCCCGACGGAACTCTTGACCGTGCTTCTATGCTTACAATCATCAACCCTGATGACCTTAACGCAGTTGAGGCAGCTCTTAAGCTTAAGGATGAGACAGGCTGCGAGGTTGTTGTTGTAACTATGGGACCGCCGCCGGCAGAAAAGATGCTTCGTGAGATTATCTCCATGGGTGCAGACCGCGGAATCCTTATTTCCGGACGCGAGTTCGGTGGCTCCGATACATTTGCCACATCACAGATTATTGCAGCAGGTCTTCACCATATGGGACTTGAGGCAGACGACATCGTTATGTGCGGACGCCAGGCTATCGACGGTGATACGGCTCAGGTCGGACCGCAGATTGCCGAGAAGCTCGGAATTCCTCAGATTACATATGCCGGAGAGATTAAGGTAGAGGGAGACAGTGTCATCGTTAAGCGTATGCTTGAGGATGGATATATGAACATTAAGATGAAGACACCTTGCCTTATCACCTGC
>CAVBSU010000060.1:0-6891 GCA_963598245.1 Lachnospiraceae bacterium
GATATGATATGCACTATATCAGAAGGGGCATACGAGACATTGACAGAAGCAGGCTATGAATCACTCAAGCCGACGGATGTATGCAGAATGAGCTGGGAGAGCATGACCGGCATGGAAATAAGCGCAGAGGGGGAAGGTATAGGTATAGAGTTTGCTTCGAATGGCAAGTATATCTGTACCGAAGACGGCAGAGAGGTAAGTCAGGATGCAGTCACAAATTTCAAAAGCATCATAGACAGGCTGGCTTCTGTCGGAGAGACAGAGGAAACTGAGCCTGAGAGTGAGGACAATGTGATCATGGATATAGTATTCCACAGCAATATGGATGGTCATAACCGGCTTGAAATGAAAATTGCCTCCTATGACGAAAAATATGTGATTGTGTATTTTAATAAAAACAAAGGAAAGATTGTGAGCAGTGCTTCAGCCGACACCTTGTTAAAGTTATACAATCAGATGAGCTAGTATTTAAACATAATCAACAGTGCAAATTTTATCAAAATTCAAGATTGTAGATTGTACACAAAAACGAATTGAAATATTGTGCAAATGTGTAGGTGGTCAAATTCTTAATGAACAGTTATAATTCGTGATGCATGACAAATAATTGTTATGGGTTTTGTTAATATTTTGTAAAGGGGTTTTATTATGAAAAAAGGACTACAAAAAGTATTTGCAGTAACTCTTTCAGCAACTCTGGCTGTTTCAGTGCTTGCAGGATGCGGTTCGGGTTCAGGCTCATCATCGTCCTCCTCTTCCTCATCGTCAGAGGCATCAGCTTCTGCTGAGGGCGCAGGAAAGACTGATCTTCAGGTTATCTATACCGCTGAGCCGACGAGTCTTCTTCCGGGTTCAGAAGCACAGTCAAACGGTCATATGATTCAGTGCAATATTTACGATACACTTGTACTTGAGACAAACGGCGATCGTACAAAGCTTGTACCCGGCATTGCCGAGTCCTGGGAGTACTCAGAAGACGGCACGGTGCTCACATTCGCTATCAGACAGGGCGTAAAGTTCCATGACGGCACAGAGCTTACAGCTGATGATGTTGTTTTCTCACTCAAGAAGGATGCTGAAGGTTCTTACAATGCATCAGCAGCAGATCTTATCGCTTCTATCGAGAAGGTTGATGACACACATGTAGCTGTTACAACAAAGTATGCTTACAAGCCTTTCCTTGAGGTTCTGGCAATGCCTTCCTTCGGTATCTACAGCCAGGCATGGTATGAGAAGTGTGAAGCTGACGGAACAAACACAGCACGCTCAGAGAACGGATGCGGACCTTACAAGTTCGTTGAATGGGCAGCAGGTGATTACATTAAGCTTGAGGCCTTCGAGGACTATTGGGGCGGAGCACCTGAGATCAAGACTGTAACACTTAAGTACATGGCAGATGCTACAACAGCTTCTCTTTCCATGGAAAGAGGCGATGCAGATCTCTTCCTCGGACTTAACACTTCAGACCGTGAGCATGTTGCTGCAGCTGAGGGCGTTACTATTCAGGATGTTCCTTCAAACGGAACACATTACCTTACATTCAACAACAAGGACGGTTTCTTCTCAAACAAGGATGCTCGTAAGGCAGTACAGTCTGCTATTAACCGTGAAGATATCTTCCAGGGCGGACTTGACGGAATCGGACAGGTTTCACCATACATGGTTAACCCTGCACACTTCGGATATGTCGAGGACTGGGAGCCTACAGCATATGATGTAGACAAGGCTAAGTCCATCCTTGAGGGCATGGGCTATGATGGTTCTGCTGTTACATATAAATCAGCAAACGACTCCTGGTATCAGAAGCCGGCTCAGGTTATCGCAGAAGAGCTTCGTCAGGCAGGAATGAATGTAGATCTTCAGATTATGGAGCGTGGCGCTTGGGAAGATGATGTTGATGCAAAGGGTAATTCAGAGATGTGGAACTACATGACATGGGGACAGTTCCCGGATGCAGATGCTGATATCTATATGTATCTTCATACATCCATGCAGGGAATTGACTATGCAAATGTAGGCTACGCAGGAAATGAGGAGTGTGATGCACTTCTTGACAAGGCAAGATATTCAGTAGACGATGAGGAAAGAATTGACCTTTACAGACAGGTTGCTGATCTTGTTGAAGAGGAGGGATGGTATCTCTTCCTTATGACAGGTTCCAACCCTGCAGTTACAAGCAATGCACTCAAGGGCTTTGAGCCACATCCGGCTGTATTCTACAGATTTAATAACTGGTCATTCTGATAATATTTGTTTGTCATAGTTTGTTTTAGTAAGACTTTATAAAGAGATCACACGAGACTGTGAAGCGATTTGCAGTCTCGTTTCTCATCTAAGAAGGATAGGGGAAAATATATGTTAAAGATGGTCGGTCGACGCCTTCTCATGCTGATTCCGGTATTATTGGGCGTCTCTATTATTCTTTATACAATAATGAGTCTCACTCCGGGTGATGCGGCATCACTCATGCTCGGAAATGCGGCAACGCCTGAGGCAGTTGCAAAGCTTCGAGAAGAGCTGGGGCTTAACGGCGGCTTCCTTGAGAGATATATAAAGTGGCTCGGGGGCTGTCTTACAGGGGATTTCGGTATATCATACAAAACCAGAAACCCTGTATTCACAGAGGTATTCGCAAGATTTCCGAATACCTGCAAGCTTGCATTTACAGCAATCGCCATTTCATCAATCTTCGGTATACTTTTCGGAGTGCTTTCTGCTGTGAAGCAGTATACAGCAGCCGATAATATTGTTGTAGCACTTACACTTTTACTTTCGTCAATACCTGACTTCTGGCTGGGTCTTATGCTCATCCTTATAGTCAGTGTTCAGTACGGTCTTCTTCCTATGAGCGGAGTGGATCACTGGTATTCATTTATTTTGCCGGGAATCACCGCGGCGGCAGGATACCTTGCAAACACTATTCGTATGACCCGAACATCCATGCTCGATGTTATCAGAGCTGATTATATAAGAACCGCAAGAGCCAAGGGCTGTCCTGAGCGCACAGTTGTGTTCCAGCATGCTTTAAGAAATGCACTGCTTCCGGTTGTCACACTTATAGGTGTAAACATGGGATGGCAGCTGGGCGGTACGGTTATCACGGAACAGGTTTTCGCAATTCCGGGAATCGGTACTCTTATGATACAGTCCATAAGACAGAAGGATACGCCTGTTGTTTTGGGTGCGCTTGTATTCATTGCGCTTCTTTCGAGCTTGATCAATCTTGCTACAGATATCCTGTATGCTTACATTGATCCTCGTATCAAGTCACAGTATGCAAAGGGTTAAGGAGGTCCGTATATGAGTGATACAGTAAAGACAGCCGTGTCCGATGCAGACCGTGTCGCAAGAAGAGCCAAATATAAGAAGAAGAGTGAAATTCTTACGATTTGGAATCAGTTCAGAAAAAACAAGCTTGCAGTTTTAGGCCTTATCGTATTCATGGTAATGCTTCTGCTTGCAGTTACAGCGCCGTTGCATATAAACTATGAGACCGATGTTATCGAGCAGCATATCAGTGAGCGTCTTCAGGGACCGTCATCTGCTCATCCGTTCGGTACAGATGCTTACGGCCGCGATATTTTATACCGTGTTCTTTGGGGTGCGCGTGTATCCATGTTCACGGGTCTTGCAGTTATTGTCATCGCACTTGCGGGAGGAATCGCTCTTGGTGCAACTGCAGGATATATCGGCGGAACTGTCGATAACCTTATAATGCGTTTTATCGATATTTTCTTAGCCATACCATTTACACTTTTAGCTATCTCTATCGTTGCAACACTCGGAAACAGTGTAGGAAACCTTTTGATAGCATTAAGCGTTGCGTTGATACCTAAATTTACGCGAATAATCCGTTCCTCTGTCATATCGCTAAAGGGACAGGAATTCATAGAGGCGGCAAAGCTTTGCGGAGCTAACGGACCGATTATTGTTATAAAGCATATTATTCCTAATGCACTCGGACCAATCATAGTTGAGGGAACTCTTGCTGTTGCCAGAACAATTATGGATATAGCTTCTCTGAGCTTCATAGGACTCGGTATTCAGCCGCCTAACCCTGAATGGGGATCGATGCTCTCAGATGCAAAGGCATACATGATTTCATATCCTTACCTTGTATATGCACCTGGTGTAGCCATCGTTATAACGGCAGCAGCGCTTACCCTTATCGGTGATGGACTTCGAGATGCACTCGATCCAAAACTTAGAAACTGATGAGGAGGGAATGTAATGGCAGAGAAATTACTTGAAATAAAGGATCTGTATGTTGAATATCATACAGACGATGCTACAGTATGTGCTGTAAACGGACTGGATCTCACGGTTGATAAGGGAGAAACATTAGGACTTGTCGGAGAGACAGGAGCCGGCAAAACTACGACTTGTCTTTCCATACTTAAGCTTCTTCCGGATCGTGTAGGCGAAATTACTAAGGGAAGCATCACATATAATGGTGAGGATATTCTGGCAGCCAGCGAAGAAAAAATGCGCGCTATCAGAGGTAAGGAAATATCTATGATATTCCAGGATCCCATGAGCGCACTCAACCCTGTATTCACAGTCGGCGATCAGATAGGCGAGGTTGTAAAGCTTCACAATCCTCATTACAGTAATGAACAGATTATAGACCGTGTTGAGTCCATGTTCAAGATGGTAGGTCTTCCGCCTGAGAGAAGAACTGAATATCCGCATCAGTTCTCGGGCGGTATGAAGCAGCGTATCGTTATTGCGATGGCGCTTGCCTGCGAACCTTTGCTGCTTCTGGCAGATGAACCGACCACGGCCCTGGATGTTACAATTCAGGCTCAGGTGCTTCGTCTTATGAGACAGCTTAAGGAAAAACTTCAAACTGCAATGATATTGGTTACACATGATCTCGGAGTAGTGGCACAGACCTGTGATAAGGTAGCTATTATGTATGCCGGCGAGGCTATTGAGTCGGGTACAGTTGCTGATGTGTTCGATGGAGAAGACCATCATCCTTACACAGTCGGACTTTTCGGTTCTATTCCGGATCTTACTGTTGATACTGACAGACTTACACCTATTGAGGGGCTTATGCCGGATCCGGCTAATCTTCCTGCAGGCTGTAAGTTTAATCCGCGCTGCCCCAAGTGCATGGATATATGCAAAACACAGGCACCGGGTGCTTATGAGAAGAATGGTCATATCATAAGATGTCATTTATTTGATAACAAATAAAGGAGTGTAGCAATGTCAGATATATTGATAGAAACACATGGGCTTAAAAAATATTTTAAAACCCCAAGAGGAATGCTGCACGCTGTAGATAATGTAAATATCAGGATAAACAGAGGACAGACTCTTGGAGTAGTTGGTGAATCCGGCTGCGGAAAGTCAACTCTCGGCCGCGTTCTGTTAAGGCTTCTTGACTCAACAGACGGAGAAATTCTCTTCGAGGGCAGAAATGTTGAGAAGTTCAATAAGGCAGAGCTTAAGGAGTATAGAAAGGAAGCACAGATGATCTTCCAGGATCCGTACTCCTCAATAAACCCGAGACTTACGGTAAGTCAGATAATTGCAGAGCCGCTGGAGCTTTTCAAGACTATACCGAACAAGACAGATCGTGAGGATAGAGTCTATGAGCTTATGGAGACGGTCGGTCTTGCCGAGAGATTTGTAAATTCGTTCCCTCACGAGCTGGATGGAGGACGCAGGCAGAGAATCGGTGTAGCAAGAGCACTGGCACTTGATCCGAAATTTATAGTATGCGATGAGCCTGTATCGGCACTTGATGTTTCGATTCAGGCACAGATACTGAATCTTCTTATGGATCTTCAGGATAAGCATGGCCTTACTTATATGTTCATCACACACGATCTTTCGGTTGTAAAGCATATAAGTGATGAGATAGCTGTGCTTTATCTGGGAGAGTGCGTGGAGAGAGCACCTTCAAAGGAACTTTTCGCAAATCCTACACATCCGTATACAAAAGCGCTTCTTAAGGCTATTCCTATCCCAAGCATACATCATAAGATGTCCGACAGCGATATTATCGAGGGAGAGGTTACCAGTCCTGTAGAGCCGAAGCCTGGATGCAGATTTGCGGCAAGATGTCCGTATGTAAAGCCGGAGTGCACAACTCATCAGCTCAGCTTAAAGGAAATTGAAAAGGATCACTTTGTAGCTTGTACATTGTATGAATAATAACAGCTATTGTATGTCGCAGATAAAGAAATATGCAAAGGCCCAGATACTCTCATGGGAAACTGCCCATACGGGTATAGTGATAGGGCTTTTGATATTCCTGCTATGTCTTGCGGCTGCCATGGGAGGGTTTAATCTATATATGAAGGCAGTGCTGGTCATTCTTACGGCATTGACCCTGTTCGGATTATATGAAACCCTCCCGGCTGTGTTAATGTATGTGTCCCCCTATAATTCGCAGGTGTTCGACAGGGATATGACACTGGCAGAAAAGATGTGTGCCTGCGATGATATTGACAGTGCTGTATCAGTGGGAAAAGCAGAACGCTTTCATGATATGACTTCGTCAGCGGAGTATGCACTGCTGGAAGGCACAAGGACGCTCAGGCTTATAAGCTGGAGCAATATTCGGAAAATTACAAAAACAGCCTATCCCTTCAGAAAAAAATATAAGGGCGTATATTTTCTTAATTTTATAGACAGCTCCGGAAAAAAACATGTTTTAGATATACATAACGGCAAGGACTTTAACCCGCTCAAGCAGCTGGATGAGATCTTCATATATATAGAAAAAACACATCCGGAAATAGTTATAGAGATGACGCAGGAGGACAGGGACAGGATAAACAATCGTGATGAGCTTATTGCAGATAAGCAGAAAACAAGGTTTTAAGTATCACATAATCAAGTACACATTTTAAAGAAACTGCTTAAAACGGCTAT
>CAVBSU010000061.1:0-6748 GCA_963598245.1 Lachnospiraceae bacterium
GGGTTTTGCTGCGCCTTATGGACTCGCAGGCTGCATAGAAGATATAGCCTCCTATGGTAAATGCCTCCCTGAGAGCCTTATCCAGACAGCCCTTTGAGAGCGGTTTGATCCAGTCAAAGAAGTCCCCGGATCCGCTGCCCTCTGAGCATTTGGCTAAAAGTATAAGCGTTCCGCCCTCCCTTACGGCTCTCGAAGCGTTAAAGAGAGTCTTGGTTGACTGGTAGAAATTTATATCCTTGGGAAAGCCTCCGCAGCTTGCAATTACGATATCGGCCTGATGGTCAATCGGAAGACCGTAACCTCGCTGTACATAGGCACAGCTCTTCCTCCATGCAAGGTCAAAATCTCCGCAGAATAAACCGCTGTGGCGTGATGCCGAATCAACGACTATGTTTATTCCGAAGGTCACATTAACCAAAGCCCCTGCTTCCAGCATATCTCTGTTGATAGGGTTGTCCGCTATAAGTCCGCTTGCAACTCTCGGGTCAGTCATAGGCTTTACCGGATCAAGAGCTCTCTCATGATTCATGCGTATGGTTTCTCTTGAGGCAATGCCCGGAACTATTGACTTGCGTCCTCCGCCATAGCCTGCCATAATATGATGCACGGTTCCGCCAATACAGATAAGCTTGCGTCCGACGGCAAGAGGGTTGACGCTGACGCGGGTTCCGTATGATGTGGTACCGATATAAACAAGATTCTGTGCATCGCAGTCATGATCCCTGACTCCGGCTGCATGACTGTATACGAATTCGCCCGCAAGCTTCCGAAGGTCTTCCTCCGTATTCTTCCTGTGTGTGCCGAGAGCGACAAGCACCTCTATGTTGCCGTACGACACCTGCATCTTATCGTGAAGATACCTGACCAAAAGCTCAAGTATGATATCCTGTCTCATCCAGAATCTTGTCATATCACTGATAACGATTGTGACCGGATCGTCCTTTGAAATAAGCTCCCTCAACGGCTTGCTGCCGATAACTCCGTCCGTTACGCAGTGAAGAAATTCCTTGCCTATATCATCAATCACACGCATGCTGTTCTCATTCAGATATTGTACTGATTTTGCTTTATCAATATCGAATTCAATATAATCGCTGCCGTATTTTAACTTTACCCGTTCCATAGTAAAACCCTCTGATTATTGATTTAACGATTTTGCACTTTAATCGGTAATGCTTTAAACCGTTAAAGTATATACTATTTATCGGAATTTGTCATGTATATATTTCACTTCAGTTCCAATACAGCTTGAAAAATCCCCGGAAGAAAGCTTCTCCCGAGGATTTTATGCTGTATCTTTATTTATTTTATCAGCCTACATTTGCTCCGTCTGCGTTAAAGGTATATTTGGTGCCGTTAATGCTTACGGTAGCATTAGATACCATGGAGCCCATGGGGCCGCCTGAATTTGGTCTGAAGTAATACTTGACTCCGTTGATGGTCTGCCAGCTCGTCATCATTCGTCCGTAGGTTCCGTCATGGTTAGGATTGAGATAATACCAGTTACCGTCCGTATCCTTAAGCCAGCCTGCCTTCATCTTTCCGCCGTTTGACGGATCGCAGTAGTAATAATTTCCGCCGTCAAGTACCCAGCCTGTAGCTGTTGTTCCGGCTGCATTTTTATAATACCAGCTATCTCCCGAGCCTGTCCAGCCGCCGCCTGAGGTATTGGATGTATTATTTATGACATTGCTTTTTGAAGATGAGCTGCCTGTGCTTGTGCTCTTACCGTCAATCCAGTCAGCCCAGGTGTCATAGGTGGTAAAATCAAAGTCCGCATCTGAAAGCTCCGTTGACCAGTCACTCGGAACTATGTACGGGTTGGAGCTTCCGGAAAGCTTTGTCATTCTTACGGCTAATCCGGTTACATACTTATCACTTTCATACTTATCATTATTCTTCTGTGACTCTGTACGTTCCTTGAAGTATGAGGATATTTTTATGGATTTGCTGGTTGTGGTGGAATGAACAGTGTGTGTTTCACCATAGAAATCCACATAGGTAAGAACATATTCAAATGTGCCGGATAAGCTGCTGGTAATTGTTGCCGGAGAGCTGGTAGGTTCAGAGTCTGCCCCTGGTGTCGGAAGCTTCTGATACGGCCATACCTTAACCTTTACCTCAAGTGTCTGTCCGTCATCCTTTACTGTTTTGGATGTTATGGAATTTATTCCGGTTCCCTGAACATTTATGCTTGAAGCAGACGACGGAAATGTATTATCTCCGTTTGCCGAAAATATAAGCTTGCAGGTTTTTTCACTTTTTGCTGATGTAATCTCGGAATAATCATCAAGTGTGACAGAGTATTCCGTTTCATCATCAACGGTGAATTCTCCCAGCGCGATTCCCTCTGAAACGGATTCGCTGTCCTCCATCTCATAAGTAAACTTTACATCTGTGATAGTTGCCGCAAATGCTGACATTGACAGAGCTGCTGTCATGAACCCCGTCGCAAGTGCTGCTCTTTTAAATATTTTTTTCATGCAGGTATCCTTTCTTTCAAAGCTCTTTTTTTGTACATTCCGGTTGACCGGGGAGCTTCGTTAATATGTGCTTTTTCTTATCTGCGTTTATGATATATTTTTTTTGTAATAAGCTCAATAAATATTCTCATACGAATTTTTTAAAAAACGGAAGAAAAATATTACAAAATGCATTTAAAAGATTTTTTTTAGAAACAAATATGAAATTCAAGCTTTGTATTTGACGATTTGACCGCAAAATAGTAAACTTCCAATGGCATATTTTCAGCTAAGACTCACAGGGCTGTAAGCTTGAAAATATACCATTTTCAAGTTTTACCAAGATATAAAAGATATTCGGAGGTTTCCAGATGAGAGGCGTACACAGTGATATTGACGATACCCGCCGCAGCGTGTTCAGAGAGGTGGCAAGAATCGCCTATGAGGGAGGTGATTATTCCCGTGTCGACCAGATTCCCTATAAGATAGTACCCAACGGTTCTACGCCCATGCGATATGATGTTTTCCTTGACAGAGCTGTTGTGACTGCCCGAGTAAAGCTGGCTCTCGGCATGGAGCTTAATGCCAATGCTCCGGGTGAGCAGTTAAGCAGCCATATATCAGAGGCTGCCACGGATCAGAGATATTTTGAAGAGCCTCTGGTTAATATTATTCCCTTTGCCTGCAATGCATGTCCGGAAAAGCATGTGCGCATCACAGACAGCTGTCAGGGCTGTGTTTCTCATCCCTGCATGAATGTCTGCCCGAAGCAGGCAATCTATCTGGATAAGTATAAGCACTGCCACATTGACCAGAATAAGTGCATCAAGTGCGGAAAATGCTTCAATCAGTGTCCTTATCGTGCTATCAGTAAAATTGAACGCCCCTGCGCCTCAGCCTGCGGTATGGATGCAATCACATCCGATGAGGAAGGCCGCGCAATGATTAACTATGATAAATGTGTTTCCTGCGGTCAATGCATCGTAAACTGTCCCTTTGGTGCAATCGCCGATAAAAGTCAGATTCTTCAGCTTATAACTGCCATGAAGCGTCAGGATGAGGTGATTGCCTGTGTGGCACCTGCCTTCATCGGACAGTTCGGAAAAGCAGCTACACCGGAAAAGCTTAAGAAGGCCATGCGCATTCTGGGCTTTACTGATGTGGTCGAAGTTGCCATAGGCGCAGATCTTTGTACCGTACAGGAAGCGCAGGACTTTCTTAAGGAAGTTCCCGATAAGCAGCCGTTCATGGGAACATCCTGCTGCCCTGCCTGGTCTGTAATGGCAAAAAAGCTTTTCCCTGAATTTAAGAATTATATTTCCATGGCTCTTACTCCGATGGTGATAACCGCGCGCATGGTAAAGCAGGATCATCCCAATGCAAAGATCTGCTTTATAGGTCCCTGCTCAGCCAAAAAGCTTGAGGCAAATCGAAGGTCTGTCCGTTCGGATGTGGACTATGTTCTGACCTTTGAAGAGATTCAGGGAATGTTTGATGCAAAGGAAATTGATTTTAACAAGCTTGAAGCCGATGTCAATGATTCCATGGAGGAAGGCTCTGCCTTCGGACGCGGATTTGCCACCAGCGGCGGGGTCGCAAATGCCGTAGTGGAGGCTGTTCAGCATATCGCTCCGTCAGTCACAATAAAGACTGCTGCTGCCGACGGACTTAGGGAATGCAGAAAAATGTTGACTATGGCAAAAATGGGTAAATACGATGGTTATCTGCTTGAGGGCATGGGCTGCCCGGGCGGCTGCGTGGCAGGCGCAGGCACTATTGCCTCAGTCAGGGAGGCTGCCGCATCGGTTGAACGCTTTAAGAGTCAGGCTGCTGAGGAAAGCACTACCTTAAGCCCGTATCTTAATCGTCTTGAGGATGTGACAAAGTAAATGTCAGAAGGCTGCCGCTTTAGTGCGACAGCCTCCTTGATTTTTTTTACTGTCATTCGTCATATAAGTCCGAATGACTTCCGGTGTCAATATCATTTGTCTCAACTATAATGTTCGAAGTGAAAAATTCTGCTCAAAACTCTGAGGTCTTACAGAAATCCTCCGAGCCCGAAAAGTCCCTTTTTTTCATATGGCTCTGAGCTTGAATTTAATACATCATAGCCTGTATCCTTTATGACCTTTTTGGCCCAATTAGTATCTATCGGACTTTCACTGATAATAACTGCCTCTCCCTTCGATGCTGAAGCACTGACCTTTTTTACCTTGAAATTCTTTCTTATAATCTCACTGATATGTGACTCGCACATTCCGCACATCATTCCGTCTATTTTTAGAGTTGTCTTTATCATCTTTTGCACTTCCTCTGTGTACCTTTATATTGTAAGCTTTGGCTAACATATGTTGTATCACGAAAGAATTATCATTGCAATACCCCAAGGCTATGCAGAATTCGAACAGCTATGTCCCATTTAAACGCCCATGTTGAATCTGAAAAATCCCGTATTTACCATGCTGCAATGCTTCCGTCAGATCTTGGCTCTGTAGCGCCGCACAGCACGCCGTCCTCCGAGCGCCATATAATCTGACCTCTTCCCATCGAGTAGCTGTCCGGCAGAACACTTATATTGTGCCCCATCCTCTCGAGTCCCTCAGCCTCCGCCTGCGGAAAACCCATCTCAACCTGTATATCCTTTCCGCCGACCCACTGCCATCTCGGTGCATCCAGTGCCTCCTGCGGATTCATATGAAAGTCAATCGTATTCATAACCACCTGCAGCTGTCCCTGCGGCTGCATAAAGCCTCCCATTACCCCGAACGGTCCGACAGGTCTTCCGTCCTTTGAAAGAAAGCCCGGAATTATGGTATGATACGGCTTCTTTCCGGGTGCTATGCAGTTTTCGCTTTTCGGATCCAGATAGAAATTATTGCCTCTGTCATGCAGGGCAATGCCTGTTCCCGGTACGACTATGCCCGAACCGAAGTCCTTATAATTACTCTCGATAAACGAGACCATATTGCCTTCACCGTCTGCCGTGCAGAAATAAACCGTATCTCCGGAATACGGTCTTCCCGGCATCGGCATTATCGCAGAATCGCCTATAAGCGCGCGTCTCTCATCGGCATAGCTGTCACTGAGCAGTTCTTCAACCGTTGCCTTCATAAACCTCGGATCAGCGATATATCTCTTTCCGTCAGTAAATGCCAGCTTCATAGCCTCTATCTGCTTATGATATGTCCGGGCAATGTCTCTTTCCCCGAATTCAAAGCCTGCAAGAAGCTTAAGTGCCATCAGAACCACTATGCCGTGACCGTTAGGCGGTATT
Organism: Lachnospiraceae bacterium; assembly: GCA_963598245.1. Classification (GTDB taxonomy): domain Bacteria; phylum Bacillota; class Clostridia; order Lachnospirales; family Lachnospiraceae; genus Avilachnospira. The sequence continues at coordinate 5,737 of CAVBSU010000061.1, forward strand.
TCTGAGACAGTATATCCTCTGTAATTTACGCTTATCGGTTCAACCCATTCTGCATTAAATGCCGCAAGATCCTCTTTTCTCAGGTATCCTCCGGTAGCTCTGGAAAACCTGTCTATTTCATCTGCTATGGCTCCCCTGTAGAAGGATTCACAGTTTGTCTCGCCAAGCTCCATCAGTGTTTTAGCATGATCCTTAAGATACATTATCTCACCCGGCCTCGGAGCTCTTTTCTTTGGTGCGAATGTTTCAAACCAGTGCATAAGCTCAGGTCTGTCAAATTCGTCTTTATACTCATCGAAGCATTTTTTCCAGAGGTATGCCGTTGATGGTGCCACCGGAAAGCCATTTTCCGCAATGTCTATAGCCGGTGCCAGAACCTCCTTAAGCGGAAGCCTTCCGAATCTTTTCGATGCAGCTGCCCATGCCGAGGGTATACCCGGCACAGTAACCGGAGCCCAGCCGTGGGAGGGCATGACATCGCCGTATTTTTCTCTCAGCTTATCCGCATCTATGGCCATTGGCGCAGGGCCGCTGGAATTTAAGCCGTAAAGCTTATCCTCAGACCATATAAGTGCGAATGCATCTCCGCCCAGTCCGTTGTTGTTAGGTTCAAGCACTGTGAGGCAGGCGGCTGTTGCAATCGCCGCATCAATGGCATTGCCCCCTTTTTTAAGAATTTCAAGGCCTGCTCCTGCCGCAAGCGGCTGAGTGGTGCAAACCATGCCTTTTTTTCCGTAGACCACTCTTCTTCGGGACGGGTATTTATATTTTACTGCATCAAAATCCGGCCACATTTATCCAAGTTCATCCTTTCCTGTAACAATTAGTCGCAATGCCGAATTGCCCTGCACTTCGTGTTCTCGCAATTCTCAAGAAAATCATAAATTGATACCATTATATTTTGTGCAATATACAGTGTCTATCTTTTTTATTTTAATTGTCTCATATTGATTTGTTATACATCTATGAAATATAGCTAATGGACATTTATCATGCTGCGCACTATACTTTG
>CAVBSU010000062.1:0-6442 GCA_963598245.1 Lachnospiraceae bacterium
TAAGCATTATTGATGGTGTAGCCCTTGATTACATCCTCAACGCTTATACACTCTGCTTCATCATGTACAAATGCGCCTTCCTCGCCTACACGGCGTCTTGTAACGAGAGTCTCCATGTTAGGCATAACCGGGAAGGTTGTAGGATCTGTAGGGAAGTCTGAACCAAATCCCATCCTTGTTCCGCTGTCTATAACTGACTTGACAGGATAAGCCTTGGCCTGTGTAAGCTTGGCAGCAAATGCTTCATCCTCTTCATTCATGGCTGAAATCCAGCATCCTGTTGTATTTGCAAATACATCATTCTTGCCAAAGAGCTCAAGGTCTTCGGGGTATACATAACCTGTATGCGAGCATATAATGCGAATGTCCTTAAAGCCCTTCTCTCTAACGGTACCTGCAGCTATCAGTACATCGTGGACTGCATCCGGACCAATTGCGTGAATATTGACATCAATTCCTGACTTGGCACAAGCCTCAAACTTCTCAGTCAAAAACTCAAGAGTCATAATCGGCTTAACCACGCTTCCGTCAGGATAAGGATTAGGAACAGCAGCCGAGACATTCTCCAGGGTTCCGTCATTAAAGAGCTTATGGAATGTGCAGAAGAAGCGGTCATTAGTAAACTTCCTGCTGAGTTCGACTGCATCGTTGAATGCCTTATCATAAAGACCGGTAACTCCCGCATATCCGCAGAAATTAAGTCTTACAGGAGTTTCATCCTTATCGAATAATGCATTCACCTCATCATTCATAAGATGCTTCATAAAGCTTATGGCGCCGCAGTCCACTATTGAAGTGATACCGTTTGCTGCACTCTTTGCAAAGAAGCTGCCAAAGGCTTTTATTGTAACCTCATCATCAAAGTACTTCGCTGCGCCCATAACCGCATCCATTGAAGCCAACTCCTTAGCAAAGCCTGTCAGTTCGCCATCAGCGTCTCTCTGATATATAACACCGCCTGCAGGGTCAATATCAGGCGTATCCTTAGTGATGCCTGCTGCCTCAAGAGCCTTTGAGTTGCACCATACGGTATGAAGGCTTGCTGAAAGAAGCGCAACCGGCTTATCTGCGCAGATTGTGTCTAAGTCCTTCTTATGAGGACCCACAGCTCCAAATGCCATATCATTCCAGCCCATACCTGTATATGCAGGCTTATCCGGATTCTCCCTGATAAACTTAGTTATGGCAGCAAGCATCTCATCTACGGACATACCGTTCAATATAAGCAGGCCCTCGAACATGTTTGCTCCAAAGAAATGCAGATGTCCGTCGATAAGTCCCGGAGTTACAAGCTTACCGCCTAAGTCCTCGGCTTCGGCTCCTTCCGCCTGCTTTAACGCTTCCTCGGTGCTTCCTACATAGGCAATCTTGTTACCTTTAATAACAACAGCTTCAGCCCAGGGTTGATTTTTGTTCGATGTAAAAATTTTACCATTTGTTAAAACTCTGGTTTTCATTTCTCATCCTTTCTTATAGTGGGGTGTAGTGATACAGCTTTGCAGCCTTAAGTTAATGGCTGCCATATTTACATCTTATAAGTTGTAATGCCATCCTTTATGGTCTCTGCGATCTTTACATCGTGTATCTCTCTCGGGTCTATCTCAAAGAGGTTCTTCTCAAATACTGTAAGGTCTGCATACTTGCCAACTTCTATGGAACCGAGTACAGCCTCCTTACGCATCTGGTAAGCATTATTGATGGTATAGCCCTTGATTACATCCTCAACGCTTATACACTCTTCCTCGTCATGTATAAATGCGCCTTCCTCGCCTACACGGCGTCTTGTAACGAGAGTCTCCATGTTAGGCATAACAGGGAAGGTTTGATGATCTGTAGGGAAGTCTGAACCAAATCCCACCTTGGCTCCGCCGTCCTTAATTGACTTAACAGGATATGCCTTAGCTTCTGTAAGCTTAGCTGAAAGCTCCTCATTCTCCTTATTCATGTTTGCAATCCAGCATCCGGTGGTATTTGAGAATACATCATGCTTACCAAAGAGCTCAATATCCTGAGGATATACATAGCTGGAATGTGAGCATACAATACGCAGATCCTTATAGCCCTTTCCTCTAACGATACCTGCAGCCTCAAGTACATTGTGGATTGCATCCGGACCAATCGCATGAATATTGACATCTATTCCGGCCTTGGCAAACTCCTCGAATTTCTGCGCAAGAACCTCGGTGGTCATAATCGGAGCAATTCTTTTGCCGCTGGGATATGCATTCGGAATTGCTGCTGAGAAAGTCTCCAGTGTTCCGTCATTAAACAGCTTGCCAAAGGTGCAGAAGAAACGGTCATTGTTGTATTTCTTAGAGTATTCAACCGCATCATTAAATGCCATTTCATAGAGCCCTGCCACACCGGCAAAGCCGCAGAAGTTGAGGCGTACAGGGCACTCGTCGTTGTCCACCTTTGCACAAAGCTCGTCGCTTATGACATATTTCATAAAGCTTATGGCTCCGCAGTCAACTAGGGATGTGATTCCATTCTCGGCACATTTTTCCCTGAAGTTCGCCATCGCCACAGCCGTTGCCTCGTCATCAAAATATCTGGCAGCACTCATAACCTTGTCCATAGCAGCGATTTCCTTGCAATAGCCTGTCGGCTCGCCGTTCTCATCGCGCACATATACAACTCCGCCGGCAGGATCGATGTCCGGTGTGTCTTTGTTGATGCCTGCAGCCTCGAGAGCCTTGGAATTGCACCATACAGTGTGCATACTTGAAGAAAGGTACGCCATAGGCTTGTCAGCACATATAGCATCGAGATCCGCCTTGTTCGGTCCCGCTTCTCCAAATGCCTCGTCAAACCAGCCCATGCCGGTGTATGCACTCTTATCCGGATGTGCTGCAACATCCTTGGTAATCGCCTCAACCATCTGCTCCGGTGTCATAGCATCCAGACGCAGAAGTCCGTCAAACATAGTTGCCGCAAAGAAATGCAGATGTCCGTCGATAAGTCCCGGAGTAACAAGCTTTCCGCCAAGGTCCTCTGCCTTAGCTCCGTCAGCCTGCTTTAAAGCTTCCTCGTTACTGCCTACATAGGCAATCTTGTTGCCCTTGATAACAACTGCTTCAGCCCAAGGTGCCTTATCATTTGCAGTGAAAAATTTACCGTTTGTTAAAACTCTTGTTTTCATTTTTTAACCTTTCTGCTTGTATTTACTAAGCTTGCTTTAATGCCTGTTTCCTCTCATTATTAAGCCTTAAAAGTCTGTTTTATACTATCTGCACAAAAGGGAGGCTCATAGCGTAAAAGTGAGAGAAGTTCATATTTAAGCGGTATATACCTCTTTGCCTTCGAAATAGACCACCTCAACTTCGCCCTCGTGAATTTTGTCTTTTTCGCAGGTTGAAATATCTTTGTTGATAAAGATGAAATCTGCGTATTTGCCAACCTCGATTGAGCCGCGCTCATCTTCTATCTGAAGCTGCTTTGCTCCGTTGATTGTCATGATGTCCATGGCCTGCTCAACCGATACACGCTCGGACTCATCTAACTGAACAACCTCGAAATCTTCTCTGGTGTCATTTACAGCAACCTCGATAATGCCGGTAACAGTTGTCGGAGCACCTGAAGCGGCAGGAACGTCTGTTGAAGATGTAACAAGAATGCCATTATCTAATAGTGATTTAATTGGGTAGCCTGCCTTGTAGGTAGATTCATCAGCATAGATATCTTCAATTATTTCCTTTTCCTTGCCTACCGGAGTAAGTACTCTCCAGTTGATGTTTTCTGCAACATAGATGTGATGCTCTCCCATCTTTTTCTTTGCATCCTCTGTTATATTTCTGCCGTGACAGATACCGTTGTAAATGCTGCCATTTTGTGAGTTCTCTGCGTTGATATATGCATTAACAACCTGATCTGTTGCAGCATCTCCCTGTGAGTGAATTTGCATAGAAATACCGGCCTCATTTGCAGCCTTTACAATTTCATTCATAGTGTCATCATCCCACACCTGTGTGCCATGTGTTCCGTCTGCGTAGCTGTCATGTATCCAACCGCTCTTACTTTCGACTGCCTCGCCGTCAGCAAAAAGCTTGATAGTGTTGTACTTGAAGTGCTCTGTCGGATACTTCCTTGAGTACTCCTCTGCCTTTGCAAGCTCTGCCTGCCAGTCATCATAAGAGTCTATCTTGTAAGAACCGCCAACTACAACTGAAAGACCGACATTTTTGTCATACTCGCTTAGTGCATCCATAAACTGTGTGCCTAAGTAGTTTGTACAGCCGTCCTGATAGTAGGTGTATCCATAGCTGTGAAGTGTATCCTGCATTATAGTGGCAACGCCCTCATAGTCGCTCTCCTGAATAAGCTGCTCAGTTGCAACTGCATATTTTAATATGTAATTCATCGCCATGTCTGAAGCCAGACCTAAAAGCTCGCCATCCTCACCCTTAGACAGTACGCCGCCTACTATCTCCGTGTCCTTTGTAACTCCTGCTACTTCAGCCGCCTTACTGTTAAAGAAGCCATTATGACCGGAATCGTCACCAATAAGCACAACCTTATCGCTGCAGATTTCGTCAAGCTTACTCTTCATATCAATCTTTTCTTTGACAGTAAGCATAGCCTCGTTATCCCAGCCAAAGGTGTAATACACATTTAGATCCGGATTCTCTTCGACATATGCTTTTACATTTGCAAGAATCTCGTCCTGTGTCTTACCCTGAACAAAGAGACCAAGGTGAGTAAGTGTACCGTAGGCAACATAGTGACCGTGACCCTCGGTAGCACCTGCCATAACTATACCTTTATCACGATAGTCAATTACTTCTGTTTTGCCTTCTTCTATATACTCTTTAACGCCGTCCTCGGTGCCGACATAGATATACCTGCCATCCTTGACAGCAAATGCCTCAGCGTAGTCCTGATTAGCATTTGATGTGTATATTTTTCCATAAACAACTGTGTCTGCAACAGTTTCAGATGAAGAAGCTGTCTCCGACTCCGACTCTGACTCTGCTTCTGTTTTTGCAGCCGCTGTTTCTGCTGTGGCTGAAGACTCTGAAGTCGAGGTCCCGCCGGAGCAGCCGGTAAGCCCAGCTAAGGCCATACTTGCACTTACACATACAGCAACAGCTCGCTTAATATATTTTTTCATTGAAATTTCTGTCATTTTCATGTCTCCTTTTACACTTCAAATGGCACACTCTGTTCATTATACCTATATATATATATATATATTTCAAGACGAATATTTCTGTATATGGCGTATTTTTTCTGCCTTGATTTTGCGGTTGATTTTATAAGCCGAAGCCTCGTATTGTTAAAAATCTCGGATATCCGGACAGAGTACCGCAGAAGCAATGAATCAATCATTGCACAGATAGAATTGACATTGCCCTTTAATTGAGCTTTTAACTCTTGCAGGGTTAAATGGGCGTAGGTATCCGTGAACCACTGATATAATTCACCAAGCTGATTCCATTTAAAATCGTCCGATGGCGTCTTTACCGGAATGCCTTTTCTTTCATCTCTCTCCCATTTAAGATCTAAGCTTGTCCATCCCACTTGATAAGCGAGGTTCTCCGCCGGATTCCTGTCCACTTCATCAACTCGCTTATCTTTTAAGTTTTCCGGAATGCTATCGAATTCTGAAATATACTTTTCAAATGCTTTGTTTATTTCTGTTTTGAGAGCTTCTTTGCTTTCGTATACCCGCAAAATAATTACCTCCGCAAGATCCGTTTTTTCAGCGATTATTTATGAACTATCTGAGTTTCAGTTCTTCAAAATTGCAGCATGGTTTTCCTCGTTCGGCAATAGTGTCAACGCGCTGTCATTAAATGTGCTTAAAACATATAGCCCCCACATAATTCTTTTAGACTTCACCTACTTTCACCTGAATCTCCGGGCCGGGCTTGAATTCGACCGCCGTACTCCACATTTATAGTAATTTCCAAAATCCGCCAGTGCATCAATAATTGGCAGCAGCTTTTCTCCTAATTCCGTTAAGCTGTAATCAACTCTCGGCGGCATTTCCTGATAATCATGCCGATATACAAGACCGTCATCTGTCATCTGCCTTAGGCTGTCAGTCAATACTTTCTGAGATATGCCTTCCAAATCCCTTTGCAATTCATTGAATCTCCACGGGCGTATTCTTAAGTTTCGTATAATCAAAAGTTTCCATTTGCCACCAACAAGTGCTACTGCTGTTGCCACCGGGCATACCGGCAACTCGTCCTTCGTCTTCATATTGCTCTTTCCTCCAAGCCGATTATAGTGCATTCATTTTTGAATGTATAGTTATAAAATTGTGCGTACTATTATTTGAGTGTGTAATGGGTTATCCTATATCTGCAAACGCAATAAAAATCAAAAACGGAGGTAGGTACCATGGCAAATTACGCAAAAACAAATATTGGAAATGAAGGCAGAGCAGAACTTCATGAAACACTTTCTCTCACAGGTGCAGAAATCAGTATCAACA
>CAVBSU010000063.1:0-6394 GCA_963598245.1 Lachnospiraceae bacterium
AGTGTATTTACTTGGTTTTATAAAAAAGAGGGGTGTCCGGAGTGGACACTACCAAGTTTTTAAGGAGGGGGAAACAAATGAGAAATATCACATTGGGCAAAACCGAAATCACAGTGCCTCAGAATGCATTCGGGGCTCTTCCTGTCCAGAGGGTATCAAAGGATGAGGCTGTAAGGCTTTTGAGAAAGGCCTATGACGGAGGAATGAGGCTTTTTGATACTGCAAGAGCGTACTCTGACAGCGAGGAAAAGGTCGGAGAAGCCTTTAAGGGGATGAGAGAAAAGGTAATCATTACCACAAAAACAGCCGCAAAGACCCCGGAAGATTTCCGGAGGGATCTGGAAACCTCTCTCACAAAGCTGCAGACAGAATATATTGATGTATATCAGCTTCACTGCGTGCCTCAGTGCTTTAAGCCGGGAGACGGTACCGGATTGTATGAATGTATGCTTGAAGCTAAAAAGCAGGGAAAGATAAGGCACATAGGCATAACTGCACACAAAATAGGTATTGCCGAGGAAATAATCGAGAGCGGACTTTATGAGACACTCCAGTTTCCGTTCAGTTACCTTTCAAGCGAGAGAGAAATTAAAATGGTAAAAGCCTGCAAAGAAGCAAACATGGGCTTCTTATGCATGAAGGCACTTGCAGGAGGACTTATCAACAATTTTAAGGCAGCCTCTGCCTATCTTTACCAATTTGACAATGTACTTCCTATCTGGGGAATTCAGAAGGAGTCAGAGCTTAAGAAATGGCTCAGCCTTTTTGATGAAACATATGACTATGATGATGAGATGAGAGCATTTGTTGAAAAGGAAAAGAAGGAGCTTTCGGGTGAATTCTGCCGCGGCTGCGGATATTGTTCACCGTGTACCGTTGGAATTTCCATAAGAGACTGTGCACGCATGTCACTCATGGTAAGGCGCGCTCCGTCGGATGTCTGGCTTAATGAGGAAAATCAGGCACTCATGAATAAAATACCTGAGTGTATAAATTGCGGTGCCTGCCTTAAGAGATGTCCTTACGGACTCGATATTCCAAAGCTTCTTAAAAAGAATTATGCGGATTATCAGGACATCCTTGCAGGAAAGGTCAGCACGGGCTCAGAGGGAAGAACCTTCATAAGGAATATATAACTTGAAAAACAAAGAAAATAAGCTCATAAGGATACTCATGTGCGTGCTGAACGCTTTCTTTATGGTGCTTATTTTTTTTATTGCGATAAATTTTAATGTACTGAAAAATGCCGATAACAGGCTGCTTTCAGACATTGATGAAAAAACAGCGGTAATAGCGGAAAATGCAGACGGCTCAGAGGATATAATATTCAATGCCGAATCGGGCATATATATCCATAAGCTTTTATTTGATTTAAAAAACGAATCTGAAAGGTCTGCAAGGATAAAAGCAACCGTAAACTGTCTTATAAACGATTCTGAAATAATAAGCTGTGACATAGAGGACATAAATCCCATATATGTGGAGACAGAGGTTCTTTCAATAGACAGGGAAAATGTAGTAAGTATTCATATCACAGAGGACAAAACGGAAGGTTCAGAGCGCACAGAGGATTCGGACAAAGCAGAAGCATCGCTTGGAGCTACTGATCGCATCAGCTTTTCCATGAGCGGCTTCAGGATAGACAACAGGCTGAATCTTTCCTTCTGCACATTTTTCTTCGGAGCAATGCTGGGAATTGCAGTTGCGGCATTTATATGGTACAGAGAGCTTTTTTCAAGGAAGCCTGAGTATGCGTTCCTTATCATTTGCATCACTATGGGGCTCAGCATGTGTCTCAGTCTTCCGAGGAGCAAGGTAGGCTATGATGAAGAAACGCATATGCAAAGCGTATTTGCAATAGCAAGCCTTCCTTCAGGAGAGCTTCACTTTAATGATGATGCACTGAATCAGGTCCTGATAACCGAATATAACAATCCGGACGCACAGCCATCATCATCCGAGGAAATGACAGAGCTTTCAAAAGCGCTTTCACAAAAGTGCGATTACAGGAGCGGAGCCAACACCCCGAATTTCAGAGTCATGATAAGCCGGGCACCGGCATATGCGGCCATGGCTGCGGGAGTAAAGGCGGCAAAGCTTTTTAATATGGGCTGGGCAGAGCTGATACTTGCTATGCGTATCTCAAATCTTCTGATGTATACGCTTCTCATGTTTTTTGCAATAAAGCTGACTCCCATGGGAAAATGGCTCATGATGCTCATCGCCCTTTTTCCGGAAAATATCTTCATGGCGTCGGCATGCTCCTACGATCCGTTCATCATAGGCTGTCTGAGTCTGGGATATGCATTTATGCTTAAGGGAAGGAAATATATGCTGCCAATGCTTCTTTTCCTTATATTGGGCTGTATGCCGAAGGCGGTTTATGCACCGGTGATACTCATGGGCATGGCTATATGCTTAATGATATACACAAAAGAAAAAGAACCTCCGGGACAAAGAATTGACAAACCTGTGATTTTAAAAAAAGAATCAGCGGACAGCACAAATAAAAAAACATATATTTGGGCGGTATTACTCGGAATGCTGGTTTTTGCAGCATTCATAGTCATATTCATTCTTCCTACGGTCATAGCACCGGAGGATACCGGAGATATAAGAGGCGGAGAGGTTTCTGCACTTTTACAGGTGAAATTCATACTTTCGCATCCGCTTACATATGCATATATACTCATTTCACAGATGATGAGATGGACAAGGCAGTGCTGGTTCGGACCGGACTCCATAAGCTTTATGGGTCATATAATAAACGGAGGCACTGGCTTTAAGGGCTTTTATCAGCCTTATCTGGTTTTGCTTTTGGGTGGTATAATTCTGTCACATGCATATACGGTGGGAAAATCCGACGGGAAGAAAAATAATATAACTCAGGGGCTGAATATAAAAGAACGCATTATCATGCTGCTTGCGGTATTCGCAGCAAGTGTGCTTATATGGACTGCGATGTATGTGGCTTTTACCGTACCCGGAGCAGGTGAAATTGCCGGAGTTCAGGGAAGATATTTTACTCCGCTGTTTTTCCCTTTATATCTTGCACTGTCAGGAAGTGCGACAGAAGGCAGTCTGTCAAATGCCTGCGGAAAGGAAAGAACAGCGGCTCTAAAGGTCGGCTTGCTTGAAAGGCCGCCCTCATTATGCTATTATCTATGGGAATTTGCGGAGCTTATACTGCTTGCACTTACGATATGGGTGACGGTTATAGCAAGGTTTTGCAGCTGACAAAAAAGCCCGCGGCATTATTTTCAAAATCAGAGGATATATATATGGGACAGATAAAGGTAACAAAATGTGAAAAGGACGGGAAAACCATAGATGGCTTATATATTATCGAGCCTACCGTTCATAAGGACGAAAGGGGATATTTTGTAGAGACCTACAACAAAAAGGACTTCGAAGAGGCAGGTCTTGACATGATATTCGTTCAGGATAATCAGTCCTGTTCACAAAGGGGAGTTTTAAGAGGACTTCATTACCAGAAAGAATTTCCTCAGGGAAAGCTTGTAAGAGCCATAAGGGGAAGCGTCTTTGATGTGGCAGTGGATCTGCGTACCGCCTCCGACACCTACGGCATGTGGTACGGTGTGGAGCTTACCGAGGAAAATAAAAAGCAGTTTTATATCTCGGAAGGCTTTGCACACGGCTTTCTTGTACTCAGCGAAACAGCTGAGTTTGCCTACAAGGTGACTGACTTCTATCATCCCGGAGATGAGGGCGGACTTATATATAATGATGAGGAAATCGGTGTCAGGTGGCCGATACCGGAGGATATGAAGCTTATACTTTCCGAGAAAGATACAAAGTGGGGCGGTCTTTCAGAGACATTCAAGTTTGACAGGATAAAGAACCAAGATGCATCTTTTTAAACAGCTTTTTTCTCTGACCGCAGAAAAGAAAAAAATGATATGGGAGCTTTCAACGGCTGATTTTAAAAAACGCTTTGCAGGCTCCTATTTCGGTATATTCTGGATGTTTGCAAATCCCGTGGTCACCGTACTTATTTTCTTTTTCATATTTCAGCTCGGCATGAAATCCGTGCCGCCGGTTCCGGGAGTGCCGTATGTGATATGGCTTATACCGGGGCTTGTGCCATGGTTTTTCATAAATGAATGTATACAGGGAATAACGAATTGCCTTAATGAATACAGCTATCTTGTAAAGAAGGTTGTTTTTCCGGTAGAGCTTCTGCCGATAATAAAGGCAGGTTCAAGCCTGCTGGTGCATGCCTGTTTCGCGGCTATAATGTTTGTTGTATTCGTGATTGGCGGAAGATTTCCCATGCTTACATGGATACAGATAATATATTACAGCTTTGCAGCCTTTATCCTTTCACTGGGTGTGGGCTTTTTTACGGCAGCTGTCAATGTCTTTTTCAGGGACATGACGCAAATCGTAAGCCTGTTTCTTCAATTCGGCATGTGGCTTGCACCGATAATGTACTGGGACGGAATGTTTACGGCAGATCATCCGTGGATGGCACCTGTATTCAAGCTTAATCCTGTTTATTACATAGTCACGGGATACAGAGATTCAATGCTTACGGGTAATTTCTTTTGGGAGCGTCCCTTAAACACCGTTTATTTCTGGTGCATAACACTGATTATTTTTTACATCGGATATAAGATATTTACAAAGCTCAGACCTCATTTTTCGGATGTACTGTAAGGAAAAGCATATATGAGATCATTACTTGTATTATTACTTTTTTTTGTTTTTTTCATAGGCTTTCTGCCGGTGCTTATTGTGCTTTTTCTTCTGAAAAGCATAGCTCCGGAATTTGTAAAAAAGGCAGTATATTATATTATTCAGGTGTTTCTCAGGCTGGAGCTTTTCATATCCGGGACTGAAATAATAAGGGAAGGCACGGAAAATATTCCGGACGAGGCGGTGCTTTATGTGGCAAACCACCGCTCCTACTATGATGTTCTCACAAGCTATGCCTGTATTAAAAGACCTGCGGGCTATGTCGGAAAGCGAGAAATAAAAAGGATACCGATAATGGCGCAGTGGATGGAGCTTATGGGCTGCGTATTCATTGACAGACATAATATAAAGGAAGGACTGAAGGCGATAATTAAAGCCATAGAGGTGGTAAAGGGAGGAACCTCGATATTTATTTTTCCGGAAGGTACGAGAAACCGCGGAGAAAATAAGGACATACCGGCTGAATTCAGGGAAGGAAGCCTTAAGATAGCCCAAAAGGCGGGCTGCTTTATAGTTCCGGTGGCCATAAAAAATACTGAAAGCTGCTATGAGGCGCACAGACCGTGGGTAAAGGCTGCCACTGTAAGAATAAGCTTTTTAAAGCCCTATAAGGTGGAGGATATACCTGAGGAATACAGAAAGAAGCCCGCGGCATACACGAGAATGCTTATAGAGGAGGATTTGAAGCGTCCAATACAAAGCGGAGAATTAAAAAATTCTTTAGGATAAAGAAATACAAAGCCTGTTCATTTCTGCTATCATAAATAGGAGATAAAAACGGCAGAAAAATAAGCCCGGACAAAAAGCAGGGAGGAAAAACATGCCTGAAATAAATATTTTAGTAGTAGATGACGAGAGCGAAATAGCGGATCTTGTAGAAATATATCTTGTATCAGACGGATATAATGTCAGAAAAGCATTTACAGCCGAGGAAGGACTTAAGGTACTTGAGGAGGAGGATATACATCTTGTTCTTCTGGATATCATGATGCCCGGCATGGACGGAATTACCATGTGCAGAAAAATCAGGGAGACATCCAATGTGCCTATCATCATGCTCTCTGCAAAGTCGGCTGACCTTGATAAAATCATGGGTCTGGGAACAGGAGCTGACGACTATGTCACAAAGCCCTTTAATCCTCTGGAGCTTACAGCCAGAGTAAAATCACAGCTTCGCAGATATACACAGCTTAATCCCAACAGCCTCGGAAACGGCTCTGACAGCACCGAAATACATATAAGAGGACTTTCCATAAATAAGGATAACCACAAGGTGCTTATCGACGGGGAGGAGATAAAGCTTACGCCTATTGAGTTTGATATACTGTATCTTCTTTCCTCCAACCCGGGAAAGGTCTTTTCAACGGATGAAATATTTGAAAAGGTATGGAATGAAAAGGTCTATGAAGCAAACAATACCGTAATGGTTCATATCAGAAGACTCAGAGGAAAAATGAAGGAAGATCAGCGTCAGGATAAAATAATTTCCACCGTATGGGGAGTCGGATATAAGATTGAAAAATAAGGATATTGCAAAGCGCTATAAGACACGCTTTATAATCAATATCATAATTGCCGCATTTATCACATGCATTATCGAGAGCCTGCTAATATTTAATATCGGCAGGCTTATGTCTGTTTTTGGAACGGTTAAGGACGGCTCTGAGGCATATGA
>CAVBSU010000064.1:0-6197 GCA_963598245.1 Lachnospiraceae bacterium
GACTTTAACATCCCTACCAATGGTTATATTGGAGGTTGCGTCGCCATTGGTTGATATGCCATAGGCATAGTCGCTACCTTCCTTACTTCCGTCCACATTAACGCTTCCACTAACCTTAACTGTTGCGTTTCCTCCGCGAGCAGAATAAATACTAATACCTACTGGTCCTCCATGTGGCTCAACATCCTTGTTGCTTACAGATACATCTCCCGTGATGGTTACATTACCATTAAGCGCTGTGGCACCAGCTCCGTCATTCATCTCTATACCGGTCTTTCCCTCGGTATTAGATACAGACTCATAGGTGCCGTTGCCCTTTGTTCCCTCAACAGTTACCTGCTCTACATCTTTAGCTTCTGACTCTTCAGCTAATGCCGTCATAGGGGATACGGCAATCATGCTTAGAGCAGTCATGACAGCAAAATATTTAGATAATTTTGTCCTTCTCATATGTATTCTCCTTAAGTATGGGCATAAGCGTGGGAGTAGGTGGGCTGTTATCCTCGCAGGCTCCCTCTTTGGTTGTAAAATGTGATGTGTATATTATCATACAATGGTTTCGCGTACTGAGTAAACACCCATGCCTGCGTTTTTGCAGGCCCCACATAACATAAAAGTGCGGATTGCGGCATCAGATACCTAAAAGTCTTCGCTTTCTTTCTATCATCTCCTCAGTACGCTCAAGATATGCAGCGATATCCTTTACATTCTCACATCGCTTTGCGGTTCCGTCAGGATTTATGCGCTTCGTGCTTGAACCCGCGCCGCAGGATACTACTGTATGCTTTTCCTCCATCATAAGGATATTATAAAGACTTATCTTTCCCGGCTTTGCATATCCTATATTTTCAAGGCTTCCGGCCATATTCTTTTGCCTGTAGATATAGTAGGGAAATAGTCCGTGTTCATCAGCATAGGCTTTGCCAAGCTCCGTCATTTTTAAAACCTCTTCCATGCCGCTTTCATCCAGACCTTTTCTTTCCATTCCTCCCCAGGCATTACCCTCCGTATTAAGTCTGGACGCTCTTTTTATTGCAAGTGTATGCACGGTAAGGCTGTCCGGCTCAAGTCTTACTATCTCGGAGAGCGTATACTTAAAATCCTCCAGCTCTTCTCCGGGCAGCCCTGCAATAATATCCATGTTAATATTATCGAAGCCCGCCTCCCTCGCCAGATGAAATTTTTCCCTTATCTCCTCGACAGTATGCTTCCTTCCTATTAAATCCAGTGTTTTCTGGCACATTGTCTGCGGGTTAATGCTTATGCGCGTAACATTATGCTTCTTCAGCACATCCAGCTTTTCCCCTGTAACAGTATCCGGTCTTCCTGCCTCATAGGTAAATTCCGCAAGGCTTTCTGTGTCCGCATACCTTTCTATAATGTGCAGAAGCCTGTCTATCCGGTAAGCTGAAAGCACAGTCGGCGTGCCGCCTCCCACATATATGGTCTGAAGCTTTTTGCCATACAGATACGAAGCCTTATTATTTTTCCCGTTCATTATATCCTTTAACTCCAGCTCAAGCTTTTCTATATATTCATCTGCCCTGTGTTCCCACATTTGAAAAGGATATGATGTAAAGCTGCAATAGACACATCTTGTAGGACAAAACGGAATTCCGATATATATGCTGAAACCGTTTTTATAATCTATGGCAGAAAGCTCCTTTTTTTCACGGTCGTAAATATTCAAAAGCAGCTCAAGCTTTTCATCCGATATGAGAAAATCCTGCTTCATTTTATCTCTTAATTTGTTTTTCACAATAAGAGCGTCTTCTTTTTCAAGCTCGGCTTCATACTTTTCTGCAAGTCTCACCGGCCTTATTCCGGTAAGCGTCCCCCACGGAAGTGTCTTTTTCGTAAGCTCTGATAAATATAGACAGACAGCTTTTTTTACGGCTGATTTATCTAAGAATCTCTCATCGTGCCTTTTTATATTTTCGCAGATAAGGTCAATGTCTATAAAAGTACACTCCGCTAAAGAGACATTGACATCACAATTTTCTTTATTGAGAATCTTTTCGCCTGGGAAAAATGAATTTATAAGAGGAATTATATCCTGCTCATATGTGATGAAATTTTCATTCTTTAAAAGTATCATTTTATTGCCGCTCTCAAACTTTCGGATTGTAATTTGCAACCCGTTCTTGAAAAAATTTATAAGATATCTATCATAAAAATCAATGAGGGCTCAACAAAAGTTCAAACTTCGAACTATGGACAAAATATTATAAAATATGTTACTTTTTTAATACATTTACAAGCAAAGGAGGTGCGCACCATGGCTTTAGAAGCTAAATTTTCACCAAGAGTATATGGTCAGCTGAGACATAATATACTTCATATGCCTGAAACTGTATATGAGGCGAGCGGTATTATAGTAAACGGCAGGCGCATAAAAAGTTGTATATTTACCACCGACATCGCCATAATAAGAAACTGTGATGCGGATGCGGTATTTGCCGTATATCCATTTACACCTCAGCAGGCTATAAGCGACGCAATAATAAAGGCTGCCTATACACCTGTTTTCTGCGGTGTCGGCGGCGGCACCACCAGCGGTGCCAGAACCGTATGGCTGGCAAAGGATGCCGAGAATCAGGGCGCAATGGGAGTTGTTTTAAATGCTCCGGTATCCAATCTTAACCTCAAAGCCATTGCGAATGCCGTAGATATTCCCGTGGTCATAACAGTGACAAAAGCTGATACCGACATCGGCGCAAGGATTGAGGCAGGTGCAGGCATACTTAATATTGCTGCCGCTCTTCAGACGCCGGAAATAGTAGCCGCCATAAGAAAAGAATATCCGAATGTTCCCATAATTGCTACCGGAGGAAAAACAGCTGAAACCATATCCGAAACCATAAAGGCAGGAGCCAATGCAATCACCTACACGCCTCCGTCTACACAGGAGCTTTTCAAAACCATGATGGGAAAATACAGGGATATGTAATTAAATTATTCAGCCTGCAGTTTTTTTGCGGCATTCGTCACCTTGAAATATGCTTCCTCCAATTTGGGGAAAGCATTTTCTGCTTCTTTAAGCTCTCCGTTTCTTAAAAGCTCAGTGACAGAGGAGGCTTCTTTAAAAAGCTCATCAAAGCCAAGATTTATACAAATGCCTTTTAGCGTATGTGCCGCCCTAAAGGCCTCCTCTGTCTTTTTTTCTTTAAGTGCCCCGCCAAGCTTGAGAAAGCTCTCATCTTCCGTGAATTTCAGTACAAATCGCTTTGTAATATCAGAATTTCCTCCCATGCGTTCCGTGACAGATTCGGCGTCGGAGCCGATTTTTTCGTAAAATGCTCTCAGCTCATCCATTGCCTGATTCCTCTTTTCTTATCTGCTGTGATATGACTTTCAAAAGCTCCGAAACCTTTAACGGCTTTGACAAAAATCCGTTCATTCCGGCATTAAAGCATGCCTTTATGTCTTCTTCAAATAAATTGGCTGTCACTGCTATTACAGGCACTGTCTTTGCATCCGGACGATCAAATGCCCGGATACATCTTGTCACTTCCAGTCCATCCATCTCCGGCATGGTTAAATCGGTCAGCACTGCACTTATCAGACCGGGAGCTGATTCTGAAAAGCACTCCACTGCTTCCCTGCCGTCATATGCTTTAATAACATTTGCTCCGGCACTTTTCAGCATATGTTCGGCAATTTCCATGTTAAGCTCATTATCCTCTGCCAACAGCAGCGTAAGCCCATTAAGAGAAATATCTTCGGTTTCTTCATTCCTGCTTTCAGCAGGCTTATCCGAATATTCATATGAAAGCACGATTTCCATACGCGTTCCGGCAGCTTTCTGACTTTTGACCATAATCTTTCCGTCAAGCTTTCTGACAAGCTTCTGTACTATGGAAAGTCCGAGTCCCACGCCGCTGTACCTGTTGACGGCATCAGTCTTTTCCTGCGCAAATGGTTCAAACATTCTCTGCTGAAATTCTTCGCTCATACCGATGCCATGGTCCTCACATATAAAACGAACTTCAGCAATTCCTTCTTTTTTTGCACTTGGCATTTCCGAAACAGAAAAGCTTATGCTTCCTCCCTTATGGCTGTATTGCACGGCATTATTGATAATATTCATCATAATCTGCCTTAAATACAATGCATTGCCTTTAAGCGGAATGTTTTCTCCGCTTATCGAAGGTTTTTCAAGTATGACCCCTGCGGCCTCGGCTCTCTCCTTTGCAATAATATAGAGTTTTTCTGTTTCATCAAAAAGATCAAAGCTTTTGCCGCTGTCGGTTTCCTTTAGTATATCGGCATCAGCTTTATTTACGGTCATAATATCATTTACAAGTTCCAGCAGATATTCAGCCGCGCTCTTACTTTTTTTGCGGCATTCTTTCAACAGCTCAGTATCATCAGGATTTTTTTCGGCAATCTCAAGCATTCCCAGAATAACATTTATAGGTGTTCGAATATCATGACTCATGCGGTGCAGAAAATCCGTCTTGCTCTGATTTATCTCTTGTTCATTAGACGCCTTTTCCCAATAATGAATAGCAAGCATTACTGCCGAAATAATCACATAAAGACAAATTATGAACGAAAAATATGTTCTGAAGCCTGCAAAAATTTCCCGTTCCGGATAAAAGGCGTAGATTTTATAATTGCGATAATCTACGCATCCTCCGTAATAGGTATTATTACCGCATTTAATCTTTGTAATCTCACCCTTTGAATTGGCTGCGTCCAGGGCTTCCAGTTCCGGCACTTCCGAGGTACTTGTGTAATTATTTGTATGATTGGATGCTACTATGGTCTCTTCATCTGTGATATATAAGCTTCCGGCAAGTGATGTTTCATTGGCAGCAAGAAGATTCCGCACCGAAGCATAGTATGTCGATAAATTCTCGCTGTTTTGAAGCATTGCACAAAATACTATTCCGCCTGCGTCTGTTCTTGATACTGCCGCGATATCATAGATTTCTCCGTTATGCTTAAGCCTTTCCATATAAATCTTCTTAGGATATTCAAGAACCATGGCGACGGCGGATTCTGACAGCGTTTCCTGCCATTCCTCATAATCTCTTTCTGAAAAAGAAATTCCCTTATCCGGATTCATATTTTCATCAAGAATTAAAATGCAGTTAAGCCTTTGACTGTCAAAATATGTGTCAATATAATTCTGCCTTTCGTCTCCATCCGGAAAGGCCAGCATTGCACTTAAGTTTTCTGCTTTTTCACTTATGCGAATAAGACTTTTTGCCTCATCTATGGACAAAAAATCCTCATAATCATCACATTGCTTTTTTAAGTCTCTGATATTTCGTTCCATTGTGCTCTGCGCTGTATCCAGGCTGTTGACAGCACAAAAAAACAAAAATGCCGGCAAAATTAAAACACCGAACACCAAAATTACAATTATTGCAGGATTTACACTTTTCCTTAAGCTTTCGGGGATTATTTTGCTTTTTATCATTCGATGTCCCCTTTAAGTGCAAAATCAATGTCCAGATCGTAGTTTTCAATTATACTCCGTATCGTACCGTCCTCTTTCATATCCTCCAGCACGAATGTAAGCCTTTCAGCCTGTTTTTTACCTGTTTCCCTTTCAAAAGCAACGCCCAAATTTGCCTTTAGCAGATATTCATCAAGTATACGGTAGTCTCCGTTTACATTTTTCATATAATCCCTGAGTGCGGTTTCGTGTCCGGCACATGCATCCACATAACCTTTTTTTAATGCCGCAAAGGCTAACGGCATCGAGCCAAAGCTGTATACCTTTTTCACTGATACTCCCGACACCTGATCCTGACTGAACAGCCCGTCCGGCTTGGTTGCATTCTGTACCGAGATGCACTTATCATTGAGATCTGTAAGCTTATATATATCACTTGAGCCAAGCACGGCAACCACCTGCCTGCTGTACATATACGGTCCTGCCCATGCGTACAGCTCTTCTCTTCCGTTCATCGAAAAGCTTCCCCAGAGGCAGTCTACGGTTTTGTCTGCAAGATATTCGTCCTTACTCTGCCATTCAATCTTTTTAAATTCTGCACTCACCCCGAGACGCCGGCAGGCTTCCTTTGCTATTTCCACATCAATCCCGGTGAAATTGCCGTCATCTCCGAGATAAAAATAAGGTGAGTAAATGTCACTGCCGACGATAAGCGTACCAGTTACGCTTCCTCGGGCCTGTATTTTATTTTTTCCGCAGCCCGACACCAGAAAGCACACCGCTACAA
>CAVBSU010000065.1:0-6133 GCA_963598245.1 Lachnospiraceae bacterium
TGTCTACACCTCCTTTTTCTTAAAAACAACATTGTAATAATACATAAGTTACGATTCTTTGTCAAGCGAAAAAATTATTCTGTATATATCCTCCAAACCGGACTTATCCACAGCTGAAAACGGTATAATAACTGCATCCTCAGGAAGCTTAAAGGTGTCCCTGATAAGCTTAAGTGCTTTCGGCTTTTCGTTTTTGCTAAGCTTATCCGATTTTGTCGCTATAATGACCGGTGCAAAGCCTTCAGACACTACCCAGTCATACATCAGTCTGTCATCCTCCGTGGGCTTATGTCTCATATCTGTCAGAATGAATACTCCGGAAAGCATCCTGCTCTTTTTAAGATATCGTTCCACCATTTTGCCCCAGTCGGCCTTGACTTTTTCAGATATTTTTGTATATCCGTAGCCCGGTAAATCTACAAGATAAAACTCATTATTTACATTATAGAAGTTGATCGTCTGAGTTTTGCCCGGCTGTGCCGATGTTCTTGCTAAGGCCTTTCTTTTAACTAAAGCATTTATGAGACTTGATTTGCCTACATTTGATTTGCCCGCAAATGCAAATTCCGGAAGCTTATTATCCGGCATTCTGCTGGAAATGCCGCAAACTGTTTCAAGAGAGACATCTCTGATAATGAAAGTATCTTTCTCTGACATAATATCTCCGTTGTATCCGAAATCTCAGATTGCGATAGTATCAACTGTTTTTTTTGTTCTTATGATGTGCGGAGCAATTCCCTTTTCAATACAGTCCTCTGTTATGACTATTTTTTTAATAGTAGGGTCTGACGGAATTTCATACATAATATCCATCATCACTCCCTCCAGAATGCTTCTTAAACCTCTGGCACCTGTTTTTTTAACTATGGCCTTGTGCGCTATGGCTTTAAGAGCATTTTCCTCAAAGCTAAGCGCAACACCATCGATTTCAAAAAGCTTCTCGTACTGCTTGATAAGAGCGTTGCGGGGCTCTGAGAGTATACGGACTAATGCATCCTCATCCAATGAGTCAAGAGTGACAGTGATCGGAACGCGACCTATAAATTCCGGTATCAGACCGAACTTGACAAGGTCCTCCGACTCCGTCTGAGCAATAAGCTCATCATAATTCTGATCATCCCTGTTGATAAGATCTGCACCAAAGCCAATGCCTCCGGCTGAGACTCTCTGTCCTACGATTTTTTCAAGACCGTCAAAAGCTCCTCCGCAGATAAATAAGATATTGGTTGTGTCAATGTTTATCATCTCCTGATTGGGATGCTTTCTTCCTCCCTGCGGAGGAACCGAAGCTACTGTTCCCTCTATTATCTTAAGAAGTGCCTGCTGAACGCCCTCGCCGGAAACATCTCTTGTAATAGAAACATTCTCTGATTTTTTTGTTATCTTATCTATTTCATCTATATAGATTATTCCGTATTGTGCCTTATCTATATCGTAATCAGCATTTTGGATAAGCTTGAGGAGAATATTTTCCACATCCTCCCCGACATATCCGGCCTCAGTAAGCGTGGTTGCGTCAGCTATGGCAAAAGGCACACCCAAAAGCCTGGCCAGACTCTGAGCAAGATAGGTTTTGCCGGAGCCGGTAGGCCCTATCATGAGAATGTTGGACTTTTGAACATCTATATCCTTGGTATCACCCATTATACGCTTATAATGGTTATATACGGCTACCGAAAGAACCTTTTTAGCCATATCCTGTCCGATGACATACTCATCCAGGAAGCTTTTTATTTCCTTTGGCTTCTGAAGCTTTATATCTTTAAGAAAATTATTGGAGGCATTTCCCGTGGCTTTCACCGCATCCAAAACTATATCATGGCAGACCTCTATGCAGTCATAGCAGATGAAAACATTATTCTGCTGCCCTCTAACCATTCCGGCAGTCTGTGCCATTGCTCTTCCACAGAAACTGCATCTTCTTCTTTCCTGTTGTGAATTATCAGCCATCCGATTCCTCAATGATTTTCTATTATGCTGTCAACTATGCCGTATTCTAATGCTTCTGTGGCTGTCATCCAATGATCGCGTTCGGTATCCGCCGCTATCTTTTCGTATGAATTACCTGTATTGGCAGCCAGTATTTCATTCATCTTCTTTTTCGTTCGAAGTATCCACTCGGCAGTAATCTGTATCTCTGTAGCCTGTCCCTGCGCGCCTCCCGAAGGCTGGTGTATCATAACCTCGGAGTTCGGCAGAGCAAAGCGTTTACCCTTCTTTCCACCGGCCAGAAGAAATGCCCCCATGCTTGCAGCCATACCGATGCAGATAGTGGAAACATCGCATTTAATATACTGCATTGTATCATAAATAGCCATTCCGGCAGTTATAACGCCGCCGGGACTGTTTATATATAAATGTACATCTTTATTTGGATCCTCAGATTCAAGGAACAAAAGCTGTGCAACAATAAGAGAGGCACTGGTTTCATTGACCTCTTCTCCCAAAAAAATAATCCTGTCCTTGAGAAGCCTTGAAAATATATCATATGAACGCTCACCGCGTGATGACTGTTCAACTACATAGGGTATAGTTAACGGCATTGTTTAGTACCTCTGCAATATTAGTCTTCAGTCTGCATTTTCTGATGCCGCATCCTCAGATGCCTTTTCCTTCTTTGCCTTTGCGGGCTTTTCAGCATCCTTCAAAACAGCCTCTGCAACCATCATGTCTACTGCTTCACGAACAGCAACATCCTTCTTCACATCCTCGACATATGTCTCCGGAATCATAGTCTTGAATTTTTCAAGGTCCATCTTGTAAGCATTTGCCATTTCTGTAAGTCTTGCATCTACAGCTTCCTGTGACGGCACAATATTCTCTTCATTAACGATGGCCTCAAGCACAAGACGCGTCTTTATACTTAAAGCAGTTTCAGGCTTTTGCTGTTCTATAAAGCTCTCCTGAGTCTGGCCCATATAAGATAAGTACTGGTCAAGTGAAAGACCCTGCTGCTTAAGTCTGTTTGCATAGTCATTCATCATGTTTTCGACAGCAGTCATAACCATTGCTTCAGGAAGCTCTACGGATGCATTCTCAACAACCTTCCTTACTACTCTGTTTTCATTTTCCTGAGCAGCAGCCTTCTCCTTCTTAAGCTTAAGGTCAGCCTTTATGGAAGCCTTGTACTCCTTAAGCGTCTCAAATTCCGAAACCTCACCTGCAAAGTCATCGTCTATAGCCGGAAGCTGTTTTTCTCTTATTTCCTTGATTGTAACCTTAAATAAAGCTGGCTTTCCTGCAAGCTCCTTTGCCTGATAATTCTCAGGGAATGTAACATTGACATCTACATCTTCACCCTTTTTATGACCTGTGAGCTGTTCCTCAAAGCCTTCAATAAAGCTGTGTGAACCGATAGTCAGCGGATAGTCGTCGCCGCTTCCTCCTGCAAATGCCTTGCCATCCATAAAGCCCTCAAATTTTATAACGGCAATGTCATCATTCTTAAGCTTTCTGTTCTCATCCTCAATAGTAACTATGCGGGCGTTTTGATTCTGAACTCTCTTAAGCTCATTTTCAACATCCTTTGCAGTCACGGCAGCATCAGCTTTTTCAACTTCAACACCCTTATACTGTCCGAGCTTTACCTCAGGCTTTGTTGCAACTGTTGCCGTATAAACTATCGGCTGTCCCTTTTCGATTTTCTCGATGTTTATTTCAGGTCTGCTTACTATGTCAAGTCCGGACTCCTTTGCAGCCTCAGGATAAGTAGTGTCGAGAATATGGTTTATGGCATCCTCATAGAAAACCTGAGCTCCGTACATTTTCTCTATGATTTCTTTCTTTGCATGTCCCTTTCTGAAGCCAGGGATATTAAACTTGTTTTTATTTTTATTGTATGCAACAACGGTTGCACTCTCGAATTCAGCTGCCGATACCTCAACTATAAGCTTAGCGGTGTCCTTTTCTAATGTCTCTACCTTTACATTCATTTATCTGTCTCCTGTTGTAAATTATTGCATACAAATGCTGTCATAAACAAAAAAATACTTTAGCATAAAAATTCATGTATTGCAAGCATTGCAGCGTTGAGGGTTATTTAAGATTTATTGGGGGTTTTTGTTTTTTCTCCCTAAATTGTGACCCTTCAAAATAAGGGGTCTGTTGGGGGTTCGGGATTTTGGTGATACAAAAGCTATCTTCTATCGTATACTGTTGATAGATACGAAAGGAGGTGGCTTCATGTATTTTGGAACTGTATTTACGAGATTGAAATGTCCTGCTGATTACGAGCCCCCTGTTGTTACTAAAGCACCTCGTGGCGTTCCGTTACCTACAATAACAGACAGACAATCCTCTATCATTAACGGTTCAGCTTCTAATGTACGAAAAAACGAAGTGACATTGCTTTTGGATAAGCTTAATCGTCTTGAACTTGAAAATGAGGCTGAAGAACTGCGAAGTCGATACATACGCTTCTTTGAGTATATTCCAGAGGGACCGCCAAGATATTCCGCAGCAGAGGCTTCAGGTCTCTTACAATCGCTTACACCTTGGAACATGCCCATTCAAAAAAAGGAGAATAAATCTATGGACAATAACAGATTTTGTGACCGTCTGAAAGCTGCCATAAACGCTCGTGGCATGACACAAACAAGCCTTGCCAAAGCTGCCGGCATAAGTGGTGGCAACATATCAAAGTACCTTTCCGGTACTATGCAGCCAAGAAAGGATAAGATTGATCTATTATCCTCGGTGCTAAATGTAGAGCCACTGTGGCTTATCGGAGAAAAGGAATCCGAACACAGCATTGCAGGTTTAAGCCTTCTCTACGATAAGCTTGATTCTGATGATAGATCCAGAGTCTATGGTCTGATTACCGCACTCCTAAAAAACGAGAAATATCGAACACAGCAATAGGTTATCCAAAAAGCTCTTTGTTTTCTGATAATATAATCAGTTTGTTGATATATGTTCCTCTTGGTATGACTGTTTTCGTTGCGTATTGTTCCTTATATGGTCTTATACCTACCGTTATCATATCCATACGCATCATATCGTCTCTAAGACGAGATGTATCGTATACAAGCGATACTTTTTTGATTGTGCGTTTTGGGAGACTAGCCTGTTTTTGATATAAAGCCTTAAGCCGCAAAGTCTCAAAACCATATCCTCGTCCTTGTGTATTAATCGCTTGAATAAGAGAATTGAGCCCTTCTGACGCTGCGTTAGTAAAACGGCACCCCGGTTCAAAGTATTGAAAGATCTCCTTTTCCCATCTGGACACCATGCGACCAAAGCTCTTAAACTCGGCAAATATATCTTTATCTGCGTTCTTTAACATTAATTTCCATGCCTGATAGTCTTCACGGGCATTCTTGGGTTCTTTATTTTGGTAGATATTCGCAAATCCATCTTTAAGAAGTCTCAGCGTGTTGAAATTTGGAAAGTATTCGCACAGCTCCGCCATCAGAGATAGCCTATCCGGATTATCCGTTACATTCTTCTCGTTAAACTTAAATAGGTAACTATCTTTGCCGGCTCTCGCAAGAATGGATTTCTTAATCGACTTTGTATCCCCCTCTGGCATTGCTGCAACCTCTTCATGGGATAATTCTGTAAGTCTAGTTCTTACCTTTGTTGTAGCATGAGACAGTTGTTGAATTACATGGTATTTATCTATGACAATCTTAGCTTTAGGGAGCAATTCTTCAATGGCAGGGCGATATCCTTGTGCCATATCTGTCGTTACAACTTCAATATTCTCCCAGCCATCCATGGACTGTATCAAGCTCTTGATGGTTTCTTTCTTGTTGTCCGGAGACATCTCTAACAAGATGCCGTTTTCGACATCCACATAGATTGCACGCATCTTATGCTCGATATGCTTTTCATCAATGCCTAAGACCCTCGGCGCAATCAAAGGATGTTCTTTATCCATAACTTTACCGGTCGCTATCATGATGTTCGATATAGTAGGAACCGATACTCCGTATTCCTCTGCAAGCCGTGATAGCGGTTCTTGGAACGCTCTGCGCTGTATCTGATGTATAATGAACCCATAAATTAAGACAAAAAAATCATTGTTTCTAAGTTGGATTTCTCGTATCATCTCATTAAAGGAAGGAGTCCGACTATGACAAGGAAACAGCACACACCTGAAGAAAAAGCGAGGCTTGCACTTGAGTCTATC
>CAVBSU010000066.1:0-5751 GCA_963598245.1 Lachnospiraceae bacterium
ATGATGGAGGAGCTTATGGGAGGCATGGCGGATGTTCTCTCGGATATAGAGGAAATATCAAATTACGGAGGAAGCGTTGCCTTTCAGACGGCGCGCTTCCTCACAAGCGCAAGAAATCTTGCGGCAGATATGGATACTCTTACCGCCACCATGAATAATTACTATCAGGATGTGCAGGATGCCATAACCAACACGGACAATGTGCTTCTTCAGATTCAGAAGACAACGGATGACCTTTCGGGAACTCTTCAGACCGTCAACGACACTCTCCGTTCAGCAGAGAAAAACTTCAGTGACGCTGCTGATGACGGACTTGAGGCAGGAAGACTTGCCGTAGACAACACGGGAAAGATAGTGGATAATGTAAAGGATCTCAAGGCATCTGGCGCGGACTTAAGAAAGTCCATCAACGATGAGCTTGATGAAAAGGAGGCTGAAAATAACTTCCTCAACATGGATCCGGAGGCCACAAAGGTTTCTCTTACAAGTGATGAAAACCCTGAACCTTCATCAGTATCTATCATATGCCGTACAGATGAGATATCCTATGATGATGACGAGGCACAGAAGATACTCGACGCTGAGGAGGCAGAGGCACAGAGTACGGTATTTGAGCGTATAATAAATGTGTTCAAAACCATCTGGAAGAGGATTACCGGTTTATTCAGTGCAGAATAAAAGATAAAATGCAGGCATTCAGCAGCCGCCAGGCTGCGAAATGCCCGGGAAAGGCGTATATACATGTATAAAAATAAAATAGCTAAAATTGCCGTGGTTGGTACTATGCTTGCAGTCTCGGCGTCATTTCAGGCATTTGCAGCCGTGAAAAATATAGACATAAGCATTGACACCGATAACATAGGTAACAAGGAGGCCGGAGTTGCCTTCATTCCAGATATAGAGATGGAGGATGACGACGACAGTGACAGATTTAAAATAGAAGTAGACACCTCGGATGTAGTCAATGCAAATCCTACCATTCCGTATACGGTAAGATTTTCTCTGGATGCGGATGATGAGATTCTGGATGATGATCTTAAAATTCACGGAAACGGCATAAGAGCCACATATGTGGATTCTGTCGCAAGCGACGGAATGAGTGCCGCAGGAAGACTTTTGATATATCCGTTTTATCAGCTTACAGCCCCGGAGGCGGTGATAAACTTTAATGAAAAGACAGTTTCATGGGAGCCTGTAAAATATGCGGGAAAGTATGAGCTGGTAGTGACCTATACCAGTAAAAACGGTACTGAAAAGACCACTCATTTCAAGACTGAGTCTACAGAAAAGGATATCTCAAGCTATATCAATGCGGCGGCAGACGGAGGCTCCATAGGAGTAGCTGTAAGAGCACTTGCCACTGATGACGGCGGCTACATGGATGCAAGCGTGGATTACTCAGCAAAGACTGCAAGCTGGGAGCCTATATCCGGTGTTGAAAAGTATAAGGCGACCATAAGATATACCAATTCAAAGGGCATGGCTCAGAAAAAGAACCAGACTGTAGAGGGACATTCCTTAAATGTTTCAAGCTACATTATGGCATCGGCAGACGGCACTGTAAGCGTAACCGTAAGAGGCATCCCTACCGAAAATGACTCAAAGTATTTTAACATTGCCCCGTCAGAATTTTATGAGGCGGCAGGAAGCACGGCCTCTGCTGATACAAGCAGCTATGAGGTGGACAATGTCTGGGATTTCACGGCTGATTATGAGGCAGTAGTAGACGGGAATTTTGCCGAGATTTCAAATCCTACGAGAGCCTATTCCAACGGCACAACAGGGGTCAGCACGGCAGACGGAAGCTGGAAGAGAGTTACCTATAAGTGGCAGTATCTTATCGGAGGAGCAGCCTTTAACGGAGGCTGGAAGCAGATCGGAAGCGCCTGGTATTATTTTGACACAGACGGATATATGCATACAGGCTGGCTCAATGACGGCGGAAAGTGGTACTATCTTGAAAGCAGGGTAGGAAGTACCGCCGGCACGATGTTTACCGGTACTCACGAGATAAACGGAAAGAGCTACAGCTTCGATGCAAGCGGAGTCTGCACAAATCGCTGAGAGCTCCGGATGTGATTCAAAAATTATTTTGAACAAAAAGGCATAATAAAACCGCCGCACGGAAGTAATTCTATGCAGCGGTCTTTGTTTGTTCCTGTTTATTTTTTAAGTCATCTGTTTAGGTGAGACCATGAACTCTGTTATAAGCATTGCATACAGCATTGGAGTTCTTTATGAGAATGTACATGGCAACATACGGACCTACACAGCAGAGCACGATACCGAAGATATCCCACATAAGTATGGTGGTACCATTTTCCTGGAAGGTAAGGTCGTATCTTGAAGCATTGGCTGCAAGTCTGTTTCCTATCTTATACTGCCAGTAAAGAGAATATATACCGCAGGTCACAAGTGAAAGCAGAATGTAAGCCGCAAGTCCGGGAGTATTATCGTCGTCTCCGTCACAGGCAATATTAAGATCGTGAGCCAGTTTATATACAAAATAAAATCCGTATATGCCGCAGGTTATGATATTTAATACGATATACGAAACAAGTCCCCTGTCATCTTTAAGCTTCACTGCCGGTGTTCCTCCGTTGGAATTATCAAAAGAGCTGTCACTGCTATCGTTATTATCAGATGCAGACGGATATGCATTCTGTGCATCGGCCGTATTAGCCGAGTCAGGTGTGCTGTCATTACCCTTAATGGTTTCACGAACCTCATTTATTGCGCTGTCAAGCTCCTTTTCAGCCTGATTAAAAGCATTGTCAGCAGCTTTTTTTATATCCTGAGAAAGCCCCATGGGCGCTCCGCAATTGGTGCAGAACTTAACACCATCCTTAACTTCATGACCACATTTAGTACAAAACATAATAACCTCCGTTTCAGGTTTCAGAATAATTGCAGAATTTCAGATATCAGCTTGTAAATAAGACCGTTTTCCGGCTCAAATACTACAATGCCGTTGCTATCATAAAACATTCTGTATACATATACAATAACAAAAATCGCAGCAATAATAAATAAAAAACTGTAGAAAAAAGTCTTAGACATTTTTTTTCTTAAAAAAAACAGCACAAGTGCTATTGGTGGCATAAAAAAAAGCGGATGATAATGGTATGCGAGGTCAATGCTGCCGAAAAGAAGTGCCAGCCAGGCTCTGGTCATGCCGCAGCCCGCACAGGAAACGCCGGTCACAAGCTTTATGGGGCAGGTAATACCCAACGCAGCCATGCAGGCATAGAGCAGGATAACTGCCGCTGCCGCAGAAAGGGCATTTTTATTTTTCCTAAACCAATTCAAAACACTCTTCATATTCTCAAAACCGGACACATCATAACAGCGGTAACAATATAAATCATATCATCATCACAGTATTTTTACATAAAAAATGCAAATCCGAGGCAAAATGATTCTGATTATAATGAACTTTACACAATGCTTACAAATATATGATAAACTGTTTTACATAAAAAAGCTAATATGAAGTGTACAGGAAATCAAAGGGTGGTTCATTATGATATATTGCGTAGAGGATGACAACAGCATAAGAGATCTTATGATTTACGCTCTGAAGGCAGGCGGCATGGAGGCAGAAGGCTTTCCTGACGGGACACTTTTCTGGGCTGCCATGAAAAACAATAAGCCGGAGCTTATAATCCTGGATATCATGCTTCCGGGAGAGGATGGCTTAAGCATACTGAACAGGCTTAAAAATTCACCTATCACGGAGGATATACCGGTCATACTCGCCACTGCAAAAAGCAGTGAATACGATAAGGTCATGGGGCTTGACCACGGGGCGGATGACTATCTTGCAAAGCCGTTCGGCATGATGGAAATGGTCTCGAGAGTCAAGGCTGTACTGAGAAGAACCACAAAGCATATAGTCGAAAAAACATTAAGCTGCGGCGATATCAGGATCGATGTTTCAAGGCATACAGTGTCTGTTGCGGGAACAGAGGTTATTCTCACACTTAAGGAATTTGACCTTCTTAAGCTTTTCATGGAAAATCCCATGCAGGTATTTACAAGAGATCAGTTGTTGTCAATAGTATGGGGCACGGACTATATGGGAGAAACCAGAACCGTGGATGTTCACATAGGAACCCTGCGTACAAAGCTTGGTGAAAGCGGAGCTGCCATAAAAACTGTAAGAGGAGTCGGATACAGACTTGATGCGGCCTACGATAAGGAAGCTGAGGCATAAAATGAGCAGAAAAATATTTAAAGCAATATGCTTTGCATCACTCATGGTATTTGTGGCATCGCTTGTTTTCATAATGGGAGCACTTACCACATACTTTACCAATTCACAAAAAAGACAGCTGAGAAATGAGACAGGCCTTGCAGCAGAAGGCGTTTCATTAAACGGCATAGAATATCTTAAGGGACTGGAGACTGAAAGCGATTACCGCATTACCTGGATAGATGAAAACGGAACGGTCATCTATGATAATCAGGCAGATGCAGACAGCATGGAAAATCATCTCGAAAGAGAGGAAATAAAACAGGCATTTGAAACAGGCTTCGGAGAGAGCAGCAGATACAGCTCAACCCTTTCGGAAAAGCTCCTTTATGCGGCGAAAAGACTCTCTGACGGCACCGTCATAAGACTTTCATTCGCACAAAGCTCCATATGGACACTGCTTTTGGGATTTTCCGCGCCTATTTGTGTTGTCGCTCTTATAGCGATAATCATATCACTTTATCTTGCGACAAGACTGACGAAGAGAATTATTGACCCGGTAAACAGTATCGATTTGGATAATCCGATGAAAAACGAGATTTATGAGGAGCTTGAGCCTCTCATGAAACGCATAGATACTCAGCAGCGTCAGCTTAAAGAGGATAAGGCAGAGCTTGAAAAAAGCGAAAAGATAAGGCAGGAATTCACTGCCAATGTTTCTCATGAGCTGAAAACACCTTTGCAGGCTATTTCCGGTTATGCCGAGCTTATAAAGGCAGATATGGCAAAAACAGAGGACATAAAGCCGTTTGCAGAAAGAATTTATGCAGAGTCCCGCAGACTGAGCAATCTGGTTGAGGATATTATAGATCTTACAAAGCTTGACAACGGCGGCTACGGCTATCAGTGGGAGGAAACAGACCTTTACAGGATAGCAGAGAATGTAGTGGACAGTCTTGTAAATACCGCAGAGGCAGAGAATGTCAGACTTAACTTAAGCGGCAAAAGTGCAAAAATATACGGAGTGCCGCAGCTTTTGCACAGCATAGTTTATAATCTTTGTGATAATGCGATAAAGTATAATCATGAGGGCGGAAGCGTAGATATATGCGTTGACAGGCTCGGAGACAAGGTAATATTTGTTGTTAAAGATACCGGGATAGGCATACCCAAAGAAAGTATGGATAGAATTTTCGAGAGATTTTACAGAGTGGATAAGAGCCGCTCGAAGGATGTCGGGGGAACCGGGCTGGGTCTTTCCATAGTCAAGCATGCGGTAAAGATAATGGATGCACAAATAGATGTTAAAAGCCGTGAGGACGATGGCACCACATTCACCGTGAGCTTTGAGGCTGACATGCGGAGCTGAGCTTTCAGCCCCACATGTAATTATTCATGCAGTCTTTTTAAGCCTTTCTGCTTTTTGCCATATCCAGCATGAGCTTTATTTCATCGGGTTTAAAGCTGTATTTTTTGCCGCAGAACTGACAGCTCATCTCGGTATCCTTACCCTCAGCTATAATTTCCTCAAGGTCTTTTTTGCCGATACTTAAAAG
>CAVBSU010000067.1:0-5354 GCA_963598245.1 Lachnospiraceae bacterium
ATCTCCGGACTTGCCTGCGGCAAGCCTATACGCGGACATGTTGCATTTCTCGGAGGGCCTCTGCACTTTTTGCCCGAGCTTAGAAAAGCCTTCATACGCACACTGAGTCTGGACGATGAGCATGTTATTGCACCGGCGGATTCCCACCTTTATGCTGCCATGGGTGCCGCGATGGCTATACCCGCCCCGGGTGCGCTTGCAACCTACAAGTCTACCGAAAACCTAAGCTCCTTCAGCATTGACAGTATAATAGACAGGCTTAATGACCATATAGACCTGAATACAGAAATAAAGCGTCTTGAGCCCCTGTTTAATGATGAGGCAGATTATGAGGATTTTCTTAAAAGGCATGCTAAGTCCAATGTGAAAACAGCCGAGATTTCTGCTCATACAGGAAATTGCTACCTTGGAATAGATGCCGGTTCAACTACCACAAAGCTTGCTCTGGTCAACGAAGAAGGGGAGCTTCTTTATAAATTTTATTCCAATAATAACGGCTCGCCTATCGATACAGCCATACGCGCCTTTAAAGAAATAAAAGAGCTTCTGCCTCCGGAAGCCAATATCGCATACTCCTGCTCTACAGGCTATGGCGAGGCACTTTTAAAGGCTGCCTTCAAGCTTGATGAGGGAGAGGTTGAAACCATCGCCCACTATTATGCTGCTGCCTTTTTTGATAAGGATGTGGACTGCATTCTTGATATCGGCGGTCAGGATATGAAATGTATCCGCATAAAGAACGGAGTTGTAGACTCCATACAGCTTAATGAGGCCTGTTCTTCCGGCTGCGGCTCATTTATAGAATCCTTTGCAAAATCCTTAGGCTATGATGTTAAGGACTTTGCAAAAGAAGCTCTTTATGCGAAAAAACCGACGGATCTTGGTACGCGCTGTACGGTTTTTATGAATTCCAATGTAAAGCAGGCACAGAAGGAAGGAGCTTCTGTTTCTGAAATCTCAGCAGGGCTTGCCTATTCAGTTATTAAAAATGCTCTTTATAAGGTCATAAAGATAAGTAATGCCAGAGATCTCGGCAACCATATAGTTACACAGGGCGGCACTTTTTACAATGATGCCGTTCTGAGAGCATTTGAAAAAACCGCCGACTGTGAGGCAACAAGACCCGACATTGCCGGAATTATGGGTGCTTTCGGTGCGGCTCTTATTGCAAAGGAGCGTTATAACCTTAAAGTTGATGAGGAAATAAAATCAGGCAATGCTGCATTTGCCGGATCCTGTTCGGAGACTCCTGCAATTACAGAAATGCTCCCGTTAGATGAGATTTTGGATTTCAGTTATAAGACAACAATATCGCGCTGCGGCGGATGCACCAATAACTGCATGCTTACCATAAATAATTTCGCTGACGGACGCCGCTTCATTTCAGGAAACCGCTGTGAAAAGGCCTTTGGCAAATCTGATAACTCTGCTGAAATTCCGAATATGTTCAAGTACAAGCTTGAGCGTATGTTTGACTATGAACCGCTGACAGAACAGGAAGCCTCCAGAGGAACCGTGGGCATCCCGCGTGTGCTTAATATGTATGAAAACTTTCCGCTTTGGGCTACCTTTTTTAAAAAGCTTGGCTACAGGGTTGTTTTAAGTCCTGTCAGCAGCAGAAAGATTTATGAGCTCGGCATGGAAACAATACCGTCAGAGTCAGAATGCTACCCGGCAAAAATGGCTCACGGCCATATAGAGTGGCTTATCAGGCAGGGCGTTAAGTTCATCTTCTATCCCTGTATCCCGTACGAAAGAAATGAATCGCCCAATGCCGGAAACCACTATAACTGTCCCATTGTTACCTCATATCCGGAAAATATAAAAAATAATATTGATTTAAAAAGCCGTGATGTTGAATTCATGTGTCCGTTCCTCTCTCTTACCAGCAAGGAAGTATTTACCACTGCGCTCCTTAAGGCCTTCAGAAATAAGCTTATAGATAATTACGGACCCGACGGGAAAATCTACGCACCGCTTACGGAGGCTGAAATTATCAGTGCGGCATCAGCTGCCTATGATGAGCTTCTTAAGGCTAAAAAAGACACCGAATGTAAGGGTGAAGAGATACTTGAATGGATGAAAAAGACAGGCCACAGGGGAATTGTACTTGCCGGTCGTCCTTATCATGTGGACCCCGAGATAAATCACGGCATAGCTGACATGATAACAAGCTACGGCTTTGCAGTGCTCACCGAGGATTCCGTAAGCCACTTAAGTGATGTTGACAGGCCTACCATAGTCACAGATCAATGGATGTATCACACCAGACTTTATCGTGCTGCCACCTTTGTTAAGACCCGTGATGATCTGGATCTTGTTCAGCTTAATTCCTTTGGCTGCGGTCTGGATGCCGTCACTACAGATCAGGTAAATGACATCCTCACAGGTTCCGGAAAAATCTATACCGTACTTAAAATAGATGAGGTCAATAATCTCGGAGCGGCCCGCATCAGGATTCGTTCGCTTATTGCGGCTATTAAGGTTCGCAGAATGCTGAATATAAGCAGAACTCCCAGATCCTCCTCTTATGATCGTGTGCTTTTTACAAAGGAGATGAAAAAGGATTATACGATACTCTGCCCGCAGATGTCTCCCATCCATTTTGATTTGCTGGAGCCTGCGTTCAGACAGTTTGGATATAACATGGTAGTGCTGAAAAATGATAATCGCAATGCCATAGATGTGGGACTTAAGTATGTTAACAATGATGCCTGCTATCCTTCTCTTATAGTTATCGGGCAGATTATGGATGCCTTATTGTCGGGTGAATATGATCTTGAGCACACTGCTGTAATTATGTCGCAGACAGGAGGCGGATGCCGTGCATCCAACTACATAGGCTTCATAAGAAGAGCTCTTGAAAAAGCAGGCATAGCCGAGATTCCTGTTATTTCCATCAATGCTAACGGCATGGAGACAAATCCGGGCTTTAAGATAACTCTTCCTCTTGCCGTAAAGGCACTGCAGGCTCTTGTTTACGGTGATGTTTTCATGAGAGTTTTATATGCAACCAGGCCATATGAGAAAGAGCCCGGCAGCGCCAATGCGCTTCATGAAAAGTGGAAAAATATCTGTATTGAATCTCTTAAAAAGAAATCAGCAGGTATAAAAGAGTTTAAGAAAAATCTGACAGGCATTATAAAGGAATTTGACGAGCTTGAAAGAACCGATGAGAAAAAGCCAAAGGTTGGAGTAGTGGGTGAGATTCTGGTCAAGTTCTCTCCTCTTGCAAATAACTATGTCGTCGATCTTCTTGAAAAAGAAGGTGCCGAATGCGTGATGCCTGACCTTATGGATTTTCTCCTTTATTGCTTCTACAATAACACATTCAAGTGGAAGTATCTGGGAGG
The DNA here is from genome assembly GCA_963598245.1 of Lachnospiraceae bacterium. Lineage (GTDB taxonomy): Bacteria > Bacillota > Clostridia > Lachnospirales > Lachnospiraceae > Avilachnospira. The sequence goes on from CAVBSU010000067.1 coordinate 3,354, forward strand.
AAAGCGTTCTGTCGTAGACCTGTCGAATATTGCCATAAGCTTTCTGGAGCTTTGCCGAAGCTCTGCAAAAAAGGCTCTGCGTGAATCCAGGCATTTCACACCGCCGTCAGACATAAGAGAAACAGCCAAAATGGCAAAAAATTATCTTTCTCTCGGAAATCAGACGGGTGAAGGCTGGTTCCTTACAGGAGAGATGCTGGAGCTTATTCACGGCGGTGTGCCAAATATTATCTGTGCACAGCCCTTCGGCTGTCTTCCGAATCATATAGTAGGTAAGGGAGTGATTAAGGAGCTTAGAAATGCTTATCCAAATTCCAACATAATTGCCGTAGATTATGACCCGGGTGCTTCCGAGGTAAACCAGCTTAATCGAATTAAGCTGATGCTTACCACTGCACAGAAAAATCTTTACGAAGAGCTTGCAAAGGCATAAGCCCTGTACAGTGCATGAGCATATGTCCTCGCTGAATTTTCTATCCTTAATATGAATATATCGGATTTACATGGATGTCCTGTGATATAACCTCTTCCATTTGCCGGAGTAGACACGGATAAGGACGAATATACCTCTTAATGTTAATTCTATTACCATTACATACCATGCGCCTCTGAGTCCCATGTTGAGTACCTTGACAAAAATAAGTGCAAGCGGGATTCTTATAAGCCACATGGAAAAAACAGATATGGGGACTGCAATATTTGCATCACCGAGGCCTCTTAAGACTCCTGTTCCGACTATATACATTCCGAAAAACGGCTGTGCAAATGCAACCAATCTCAGAGCCATTACGGCATTTGCATGTACCTCTTTATCCGGGGTGAAGAAGGATATAAAGGGCTCTGCAAAAACAAACATCAAAAATGCATTAAAGGTCATAACGGCAACACTGAACCAGAGGACTATTTTTGCATAGCTTTCTGCCATTTCCTCATCTTTTGCACCTATAGCCTGACCTGTAAGCGTTGTTCCTGCCGACTGCATTCCGTAGCCCGGCTGATAGCATATGGACTCGGCATTTACGGCTATATGGTGAGCGGCGAGTATTATCGTTCCCAGCGTTGATACTATTCGTATGAAGACAACCTGTCCCATGCTTATACTTGCACGCTCTACGGCAGTCGGAATGCCTATGTTTATGACACAGCGCATATCTTTTCCGTTAAGCCTGAAGCCGTCTCTGATATTTATCCTGAAATCAGTTTTTGAATATATGAGATGACTCAGCGCAAATACACCTGAAAGGGCTGTGGATGCGGCAGTTGCAATGGCTGCTCCCTTTACTCCGAGACCTGCACCGTATACAAATATATCATTTCCGAAAATATTTATACTGCGTGATTCATAGATCAGGAAAAAATTTCCTGCTATATTGAGAAGATTTGCCGCGGCGGTGATTTTCATGGGCGTGGATGTATCCCCGTATCCTCTTATGGCACCGTTTATAACAAGCCCCATATAATAAAGCGGATATCCCAGTGAAATGGTTCTTAAGTATATGGTCGACTGTGAGCATACCTCAGGCTCCCCGCCCATCCATATGGGGATATACGGTGCCAGAATCCACATTATAACAAAAGCGGCAAAGCCCATTCCAAATCCAAGCACCGTGGATTCCCGTGCGCCTCTGCAGGCGGAGCTTATATCCTTTGCGCCTATATAACGCGCAACCAAAACCGAACAGCCGGAATTTACGCCCATGGCTACGGCATTTATTACCCATGTCGGTGAAGCTACTAATGCTACGGAGGTAGTTGCCGCTGCACCCAGAGCACCTACCATGGCTGTATCGACTATACTAACCAGCGTAACCAGCAGATTTTCAAGTATTGCCGGTAATGAAAGTATCACAGCGAGTTTAAGTCGCTGTGATAAGGTTTTTTCACTAAAAAGATCCATAATCTTTATAATAAATGCCCATGCCTGCGTTTTTGCAGGCATCACATACCATAAAAGTGCGGATTGCTTCGCGCTTACGCGCTCCCGCAATCCTGCATGTATTC
>CAVBSU010000068.1:0-5109 GCA_963598245.1 Lachnospiraceae bacterium
AATTTGTAATTACGGACAGCAGCTCATCTATCTCGGCTGCTGTCATGCCGCCGCTGATAAGATACTGCCTTGCATAGTCGGTGTAGCTGAGCGTACGGAGCTTTTCTGCATCACTTTCACCTGACAGATATTCCATAAATGCATCAAAATACACTGTGACTACAGCATTGTACTTATCCGGTGTACCGTCAGGGGTTATATTATAGTAGTTTGCGTAGGTGAGCATATAATCATCACGCATCTCCTCATAGCTTGCACCTGCAAGTGCCTCTATCAGCATGCATACAAAGCCTGTGCGGTCCTTGCCCTCAAGACAGTGAATATATGCCGGTCCTCCGACCTCTGACAGCTTGCGAAGTCCCTTGACTACGCTCTGCTTGTATTTATCCTTGGAGTAGGATGCGTTCATACTAAGCGTGACAGTTCTGCCTTCCTCATAGAGCTTCCTGGCGTAATCAGAGCTGAAGCTGTCCTTTTCAAAATATTTAAGCATATTCTCGTCTGAATCAGCAAGGTCAATAATACATGCAATATTATGCTTTTCTAACAATTCATCAGCATATGCTGCACGATTTCTGCTGTTATCTACAGGCGATGCTCCGCGATACAGGAAATCAGTCTTAAGATTCCCGCCCTTTAATGCTCTGAAATTAGCAAAAACTTCATCTGAGGCAAAATCAGCCCTCTCCATAGAATATTGCTGCCCAAGCGCTTCCTGCGTTGCAAGGTATTTGGCTTTGGTATTAAGCGTGATATTTACAGTCATACCATCTTCAAGCTCATGCGGAGTCCAAAAGTCAGTGTTGGAATTAGCTATCAGCACATAATCATTTCCGGGATATGCTACCACGACCGGATTTCCTGTTTTCACATAATATCCGTTAAAATACGGAACATCGGTCAATGTCACGCCGTTGCTGAAGACGACATCCACGCTGTCTCCGAGTGTAAAGCCCGCTGCAGTAAAATCATCAGCATTTAGACTAAGATCAGCACTGTCAAACTTCGCATCCTTGTGTATTTCAGATGTGATAACCGCCTTTTCAGAATCCAGGGTATCGGTTGCAGCTGCATACTCATCAGCCGACACTGAAGCACCCGTCTGCTCTGTATCAGGCAGGACTGATTCTTCCACTGCGATTACACTCGTTTCCGCAGTATCTGTGCTCACCTTTTGGCATGCACATAATGCAGCAGCTGCAATAATGGCTGCTATTGATGAATAAATAACTTTACCCGGCTTTTTCAAAAATGTGTTCCTCCTGCTCATTTAAATTTGAACTGTTTATATACTGACAACAGTGATTGATTCTCAATTTTGTGATTGTTTGCGATTGAATTGTAGGCCAGTTTATCTGATTTTACAAGGAGAATATATAACAAATGCCTGAATAGTTTACAGGCATCCGGGAATATATTACCCGCTTGACATAGGTTTTAAATCTGCTATAATATTTTTTGCGTCAAACGACGATGCACTAGTAGCTCAATTGGATAGAGCGTTCGGCTACGGACCGAAAGGTTGGGAGTTCGAGCCTTCTCTGGTGCATTAAAGCTCGAATCCGGATCTGTCACAGATTCGGATTTTTTTATTTTAAAGCGACGGGCATATGCTTCATTCTGTATGCCATGATACGATACCGGGACAGGATCTTCAAAATCCGATGCAGGATTGCTTCGCACTTTGTGTTCACGCAGGCTTCATGTTATAATAAACTGTCGGTGTCGTGTATACCGTGGCAAAAGAAACATTGACCTGAGGAAAATACGATCGGAGGGCATAAAGATGGCATATGCAGATGATGTTTTCATAAAAATGTGCAATGATATTCTGGAGGGCGGTCAGGACACCTCCGGAGAAAAGGTAAGACCTCATTGGGAGGACGGAACTCCGGCCTATACCATAAAGAAATTCGGAGTGTGCAACCGCTATGATTTGAGCAGGGAATTTCCGGCACTGACTCTAAGAAGAACGGCTGTGAAAACTGCCACTGAGGAGCTTTTGTGGATCTGGCAGAGAAAATCCAACAATATTCACGATCTTAATGCACATATCTGGGATGAATGGGCGGACGATGACGGCAGTATCGGAAAGGCCTACGGCTATCAGATGGGCATAAAGCACAAATATAAGGAAGGCATGTTTGACATGGTGGACAGGGTGCTTTTTGACCTTAAAAAGAATCCGTACAGCAGACGGATTATGACCAATATTTATAATTTTCAAGATCTGCACGAGATGAATCTGTATCCCTGCGCCTACAGCATGACCTTTAACTGTACGAAAAATAATGAAACAGGAAAGCTCAAGCTGAACGCCGTACTCAATCAGCGTTCCAACGATGTGCTTGCCGCAAACAACTGGAATGTGGTTCAGTATGCCGTGCTGGTTTATATGATGGCGCAGGTAAGCGACATGGAGGCCGGTGAGCTGGTTCACATGATTGCTGATGCTCACATCTATGACAGACATGTTCCGATAATCGAGGAGCTTATAAAAAGAGAAACTCATCCTGCGCCTAAATTCAGGCTTAATCCGGATGTGAAAAATTTCTATGACTTTACAAAGGATGATGTGGAAATAACAGATTATGTCACCGGCGAGCAGATAAAAAATATACCCATCGCGATTTAATGATATGAATTTCCGGAGGCTTATTTGGTATGATAGCTATAGTAAATGTAAGTGAAAGCTGGGGCATAGGTCTAAACGGAGAGCTTCTTGCAAACATTCCGGAGGATATGAGGTTCTTTCGGACAAGCACAGCCGGGAGCACGGTGATTATGGGAAGAAAAACGCTGGAGAGTTTTCCCGGCATGAAACCACTTAAGGGCCGGATAAATATAGTTCTTACCTCAGATCCGTCCCGGATAAAAAATGAAAGCATATCAGGCGCAGATGCATTTTATTATAAAGAAAACGGCATTGACGATGAAATCCTCTCGGACATAAAAGAAACCGCAGTGAGAAATCTTGAGCTTACAGGGCTTAATGCAAAGGCATCCGAAAAGCGCACTCTGCTGATAGCACTCAAAACCAGAGAGGAAGTGCTTTCTCTGGCTTCATATATAGAATCCGCCGTAAGCCCGGCTTTTCCTGAAACATCATCCGTCTATGTTATAGGCGGCGCAGCTATATACAGGCTGTTTCTGTCAGACTGCTGTCAATGTCTCGTTACCAAAAATAATTCAGGGCTCACGGCAGATACATATTTCCCAAACCTTGACGAAAGTTCCGAATGGAAGCTTTTGGAAAAAAGCGAAAAAAAGCTTTCAGAGTGCGGGCTTTCCTATGAGTTTAATACTTATATAAAAGTGTGATTGAAAAGAAGAAAGACAGAAAATTGGCATTGATGAGACTTGATAAATTCCTGTCGGAATGCGGCAGGGGAACAAGAACAGAGGTTAAAAGGCTTATAGCCTGTGGCAGAGTGACTGTTAACGGAACTGAAGAAAAAAATCCGGCTGTCAGGATAAACCCGGAAAATGACAGCATTTTACTTGACGGAAAACAGGTGGCATATGCCAGAATCGAGTATTATATGCTTAATAAGCCCAAGGGCGTTATCTCAGCTGCAAGAGATTCCGGGCGTTCACAGAGTGTATGTGTTACAGAGCTTATTAAAGAAAAGATAAGAGACGATCTTTTTCCGGTAGGAAGACTGGATAAGGATACTGAGGGACTTCTTATAATCACCAATGACGGTGACCTTGCTCACAGACTGCTTTCTCCCAAAAAGCATGTAGATAAAACCTATTATGTGGAATTAGACGGAATTCTTACTGCCGATGAGGCAAATCGCATTATGGGAGGCATAGATATTGGCGATACAAAGCCTACGCTTCCCTGCGAGATAAGCAGACTTTCCGATACAAGCTGTTTTATAACGATACGCGAGGGGCGCTATCATGAAATCAAGCGTATGTTTTCAACAGGAGGCCTGAAGGTAACGGAGCTTAAGCGTATCTCCATGGGGCCTCTCACGCTGGACACAGAGCTTATGCCCGGAGAATACAGACCTCTTACCGAGGAAGAAATAAGCATGCTGCAGAGCTTTGACAGGTAACAATGTGCAGCCGAAAAATATAAAAAGCAGGAAATAATATGGAAAATATGTATAAGGATTATATGGTGCGTGCAACAGCGGCTGACGGCATGATCAGAGCCTTTGCCGCTACCACAAAGAATACCGTTGAGGAAGCGAAAAATATTCACGGCACATATCCGACAGCAACCGCAGCCCTTGGCAGGCTCCTTACCGGAGCCTTAATGATGGGGGCAGATATGAAAGATGACAGAGATCTTATCACTGTGAAAATTGATTGTCAGGGCCCTATAAAAAGCCTTCTGGCTACAGCTGACAGAAACGGACGCGTAAAGGGTTATGTCGGAAATCCCGCTGTAGATCTTCCTCCGAATGATAAGGGAAAGCTGGATGTAGGCGGTGCTCTGGATCTGGGAGTGCTTTCAGTCATAAAGGATATCGGACTTAAGGAGCCGTATATCGGACAGACTATACTTGTAACAGGTGAAATAGCCGAGGATCTTACATATTATTATGCAACCTCAGAGCAGATTCCCTCATCTGTGGCGCTCGGCGTGCTTATGAATAAGGACAACACCGTACGACAGGCCGGAGGATTCATTATTCAGCTGATGCCCGGTGCAGATGATGAAATTATTGAAAAGCTTGAGAAAAAAATCGGCTCTCTTCCCGGAATAACCGCCCTGCTTGATAAGGACATGAGCCCGGAGGATATTCTGAATGAGGTGCTGGGCGAATTTGGTCTTACGGTCAATGAAAAGAAGCCCTGCGCCTATGAATGTGACTGCAGCAGAAAGAGAGTTGCAAAGGCTCTTTTAAGTATCGGCAAAAAAGACCTTGAGGAAATTATAGCTGAGGGTAAGGATATCGAGATGAGCTGTCAGTTCTGCGGCAAAAAGTACAGCTTTAAACCCGATGAAATAAAGCTCATGCTGGATATGGCAAAAAGCAGGAAGGCTTAAAAAGACTGCATGATCGAGTAGGAGGGGGATTTTAGTTATCCCCCGAGAGTGTATGAATAAATCTCTGTAAATAGGATCTCTTGTGATGCTTGATTGTGTCA
>CAVBSU010000069.1:0-4872 GCA_963598245.1 Lachnospiraceae bacterium
ATTATCTCTTGGAGAACTGAGGTGCGCGACGAGCGGCTTTGAGGCCGTACTTCTTTCTCTCCTTCATGCGGGAATCTCTTGTAAGGAAGCCTTCCTTCTTAAGAGCCGGTCTGTTCTCTGCATCTTCCTCAAGAAGAGCTCTTGAGATGCCGTGTCTGATAGCGCCTGCCTGACCGGAAAGTCCGCCGCCGTGAACGCTTGCCTTAACATCAAACTTTCCTTCTGCACCAACAGCTGCAAAAGGCTGGCGAACGATAACCTTTAAGGTCTCAAGACCGAAGTAAGAATCAATGTCCTTACCGTTTATAGTGATAACGCCTGTGCCGGGAGTAATATATACTCTTGCAACTGACTTCTTTCTGCGGCCTGTGCCGTAATAGCTATTTGCTGACATTATACTTCCTCCTCCCGATTAAAAATCAAGTGCCTCAGGCTTCTGTGCCTGATGCTTGTGATCCGGTCCGCAGTAAACGAACAACTTTCTGTACATCTGATTTCCGAGTGCTCCCTTCGGAAGCATTCCCTTTACTGCATGCTCGATTACTCTCTCAGGATGCTTTTCAAGCATCTCGTCAAGGCGTACGAACTTTGAACCGCCGATATAATCAGAATGGCTGAAGTAGTACTTCTGAGTCATCTTCTTACCGCTTACCTTGAACTTCTCGGCATTTACAACGATAACATAATCGCCTGTGTCAAGGAATGGTGTGTAAGTCGGTTTGTTCTTTCCTCTTAAAACCTTAGCCACTTCTGAAGCAAGGCGTCCAAGAGTCTTATCTGTTGCGTCAACAACATACCACTTTCTCTCAATGGTAGCCGGAGTTGCTACATAACTTTTCATGGTTACCCTCCTATTAAATTTAATAAGGCTAATGCTTCTACCGGGGCTAATGGTTTCTGCATTAAAAAACCGCCGTCTTTAAAACAGCTTTTATATTATAATTTGAACTCCCGCTCATGTCAATCGATTTGTATCAAGATACATTTGATTTTGTGCGCCTCCGTTGCCCCGCAGCATCCGTCATATTAAAAGCAGTGCCCTGATATAACAGACTTACAGCCCCTATGGATTGCCGTATATTATAATATCAAAAAACCGTACAGCTAAGGCTTCAGCCAAAGCTGTACGACTCTTTTATAAAACTGTCACTATTATTTATTAAGCGTGTTCTTTGCAAGCTCGCAAAGTGCTGAAAAGCCTGCTGCATCCGAGATTGCAAGCTCGGAAAGAACCTTGCGGTTCATGTCAACTCCTGCAAGCTTAAGACCATGCATAAGCTGCGAATAGCTGATGCCGTTCATATGTGCGCCTGCATTGATACGGGTGATCCAGAGGGCTCTGAACTGTCTCTTCTTCTCCTTGCGTCCTCTGTATGCGTTTGCGAGTGCTCTCATTACAGACTGCTTAGCTACGCGATACTGCTTGGAACGGGCTCCTCTGTATCCCTTAGCCAGCTTGAGTACTCTGTTATGCTTTCTCTTTGCGTTCATGCCGCCTTTAATTCTTGCCATTTTTATTTCCTCCTAAGACCAAAAGATTTACAGATAAGGCATTATCTTCTTCATTGTTGCTACATTTGTAGAATCAACCTCGACACCCTTTACAAGATGTCTCTTTCTCTTTCTGGTCTTCTTTGTAAGGATGTGCGACTTATTGGCATGCATCCTCATAAGCTTTCCCGAACCTGTAAGCTTAAAACGCTTTGCAGCTGCTCTCTTTGTCTTGAACTTCTTAACTGCCATGTCTATTTCCTCCTGAATTTGTGTTACTTGCTTTTTTTAGGGCTTAAGATCATTACAAGGCTTCTGCCCTCTGTCTTGGACGGCTTATCTATCTGAGCAACATCACCTAAGGCCTCTGCTATATCATCAAGGATATATTTGGACTGTCCCATTCTGGAAAGCTCGCGTCCTCTGAACCTTAAGCTTACCTTTACCTTATTCCCTTTTTCAAGGAACTTCCTTGCTGCCCCCACCTTTGTATTAAGATCATTGGTGTCGATATTAGGTGTTAAACGAACTTCCTTGACCTCAATGACATTCTGCTTCTTTTTCTGCTCCTTTTCCTTGCGGCGCTGTTCATAGCGATACTTGGAAAAGTCTATGATCTTTACTACCGGCGGCACGGCACCGGCTGCAATCTTTACAAGATCCAGTCCTGCCTCGTCGGCAAGTCTGAGTGCTTCATCAGAACTCATAATTCCGAGCTGCTCTCCGTCCTCTCCGATCACTCTTACTTCTCTGTCACGGATCTGTTCATTTACCTGAACGCTTATCTCGCTAATATCAATACACCTCCCTAACATAAATTAAGCGGATACCCGACAGATATCCGCTCAAAATACATACAACAAGAGTATTACTCTTTTTTAATATGAACCCGCACAGTCTGCTGTACCGGGTGAGGCGGATAACCTGCTTCATTTTATCAACGCGTATACTATATACGCCGTTCTGACATTTGTCAAGGAAAAATATCGGTTCATCCGACATTGCTCCTTTATGCTAAAGAAGTGATTACTTCTTCATTTCCTCGATTATCTTTACTGTATCAAGGGCGATCTTAAGCTCCTCGTTTGTAGGAAGAAGGTAAACCTTTACCTTGGAGTCGTCTGAAGAGATAAGTGTTTCCTTGCCTCTTACATCATTTCTCTTATCATCGATCTTTACGCCGAGATATCCGAGGTACTTATCGCAGATTTCCTTACGGGTAAGCTTATCATTCTCTCCGAGACCCGCTGTAAAGCAGATGCAGTCAACACCGTTCATGGCTGCCGCATAAGCACCGATGTACTTTGCAACTCTGTATCTGTAAGCCTCAAGAGCTATCTCTGCCTTCTTGTTTCCTTCGTCTGCTGCCTTCTGAACATCTCTGAAGTCTGAGGAAACTCCGCCTGAAAGTCCGAGCACGCCTGACTTCTTGTTGAGAACGCCGAGGATTCCGTCAATATCAAGATCGAGCTTGTGGCAGAGGTACTGCATTACGCCCGGATCAATGTCTCCGGAACGAGTTCCCATGATAAGTCCCTCAAGCGGTGTAAGACCCATTGAAGAATCTACGCACTTTCCGCCGACAGACGCCGAGATAGAAGCTCCGTTTCCGAGGTGGCATACAATAACCTTTGCATTCTTCGGATCAAGACCTGCAATCTCAATAGCTCTGTGTGAAACGAAGTCATGTGATGCACCGTGGAAGCCGTAACGACGAACCTCGTACTTCTCATAATACTCCTCAGGTATACCGTACATGTAAGCCTTTGGCTCCATTCCCATACCGAATGCAGTATCAAATGTACCGCAGTTTGGCTTACCCGGCATAGCTGCCTCGCATGCCTTAATACCGATGATATTGGCAGGATTGTGGAGAGGTGCAAGGTCTGTGCAGCGAACAAGTGCCTCCTTAACCTCTTCTGTGATAAGAACAGATTTAGCAAACTTCTGGCCGCCGTGTACGACTCTGTGTCCGATAGCATCGATCTCGTCAGTAGACTTGATAACACCGTGCTCCGGATCTGTGATAGCCTTGATAACAAGCTCTACAGCTACCTGATGGTCCTTCATGGGTGTCTCGATAACATAGTCATCCTTACCGGGAACCTTATGTGTAAGTATTGATCCCTCGATACCGATACGCTCAACAAGTCCCTTGCAGAGAACATCCTGAGTGCTCATGTCAAAAATCTGGTACTTAAGTGATGAGCTTCCGCAGTTAATTACTAATACTTTCATTTTCACTCCTTAATACTTGTTATGTTGTTGGCCTTTATTACTTAACGATAACGCCCATCTGAGGTGATGCGCAGGATGCAGCATTAGCCTCATCCGTATCGATGTGCATAGCAAGAGCATACTTATCGGATACACGAACTACAGTATCATCAAAAATAAGATTTCTTCCGTTATCATTCTTAATAAGAACCTTGACAATCTCGCCGTTTTCAACACCTATCTCGGCAGCATCTGCAGGAGTCATGTGAATGTGTCTCTTTGCAACGATAACGCCTTCCTTAAGCTCTATCTCACCTGCAGGGCCTACAAGCTTGCATGAGCCTGAGCCTGCGATATCTCCGGACTCACGGACAGGAGCTGTGATGCCAAGTGAGCGGGCATCAGTAGCTGAAATCTCAACCTGATTCATGCTGCGGCACGGTCCCAGGATAGACATCTTGGTTTCACTCTTTGAACCGATAACCGTAATCTTCTCGCCCGATGCAAACTGACCCGGCTGTGAAAGCTCCTTCTTGACTGTAAGCTGGTAGCCTGCTCCGAAAAGCACTTCAAGTGTTTCCTGAGTTACATGTGCATGACGGGCACTTGTCTCAACAATAAATTCCTTAGCCATTGTACTAACCCTCCGTGGTTATAAAAAAATATTAACTGCTTAATTTAAAACTTTTCAAATCTTTCAACATCTGTTACAAAGATGGTCGCTCCGCCTACCTCTATCTGCGTAGGCATGGTCGCATAATTCACCATGCTGGCACCGGATATGAACGGCATGTCTACCTTTATGACCTGTCTTTCGCCGCATTCGTTCCTGATAAGCTCGATGGCCTTATCCACCCTGTCATCCTCGGTACCTATCATGAGTGTGACATTGCCCTTGCGAAGAAAGCCTCCTGTGGTATTAAGCTTTGTAATGCTGTATCCGTTCTTACTGAGCGCAGAGGTCACATCATCTTCATTATCATTTCTTACGATAGCGTAAATAAGCTTCATAGTGTCCTCCATTTCTGTGCAAAATGCTGTAGTCGAAAATGCTGCAATACTTAAGGCAGCATTTCTTTAACTGCCTGCTCCCGCAACACTTCCACGATATAATAACACACTAAACCCCCATGTTCTATATCTTTGCATTGTTTGTTTTCAAAA
>CAVBSU010000070.1:0-4481 GCA_963598245.1 Lachnospiraceae bacterium
TTTCCTCTATATCCGAGAGAACATCCGCCATGCCTCCCATAAGCTCCTCCATCATCTCAGGGTCATCCAGGTAATCCGTGCCCTCTGAAATGTCGTAGAGTCCACTGGTAAGCGTCTTCAGGTTATCTGCGATATTTGTATCATCTGAGGCTTTGTTTTCTGAAATTTGTGCCGTAGCATTCTTCAGCTCTCTCACCGCTGAAACAGCATTTATGAACTCATCAGCGTTGTTTTTATAAATGCTGTATTCTCCTTTGGCTGTAGCCAGTTTTACACCCTCAGTTACTACGCGTTCTATTGCCGCTTCCTGTGTAAGCTCCTCCTCCGACAGCATAGCCGTTTCAACCATCCCGTTAAATGCTGATGTAAGCTTTCCGGATGTCACAGGACCTGTAATAGACGGAACAAGCTCAGTCATGTAGTCATTCATAGCCTGTGCAGCTATAAGCATACTCTCAAGCGATGAATAAACCGCATCGTCTGTAAGGTTTGCGCTCATATCCACAAGTCCAGCACTTACACAATTGTTTACAAAGCCTGATACTGCTGCCGGAAGTATTCCGCTTGCGGAGCTTGTTATTCCTGCGCTCGTTATGACGCTATCTATTGCACTTAAGGTTTCTGTTTTTCCTGTAATGGCTCCGATATTGGCAGCTGAGTTTGTGCTGCTCTTTACGCCCTCTGTGATTTTGGAAAGTCCTGTGGTGATATCACTGAGCTCTGCCTTAAGCTCTGCCTCCGTGAGACCGTCCACACCGTCCATGGCTGTGCCCAGATTTTTAAGACGATTGCTCAAGGTCTTCATCTTGGCACTTGTGTCTATAAGATCCTGATTCAGTGTGTTCAGGTTTTTATTTATATCATAGACCATCCACTGTGTCGTCTTGAGTGAGTCGTCTAACGGAGTGAGAAGCCCCGAAAGATCTCTTAAATCCTGAATGGCTACATCATTGCCGTTAAAAATTGTTTCAGTCTGGGAATGAACCTTGTTTTTGCCCTCCTGAAGGTTCTGAAGCATCTGGTTTGTGAGTGTGAGCTGCTCCGAGACATTGACCACATTATCCATAATGTTTTCCACATCATCAAGCATGGCATTGGTGTTATCTCTGAACTTATCCTTCAGCTCCTTAAGGTCCTTCACATCCTTAAGGTCTCCTACTGTTGCAGGAGACATCATGATTATGGCTCCGACTGTCTCGAAGCAGTCCGTGCCGAAGCGTGCGGTAAAATGTCCCTCCTTACCCGGAAGTGCTTCAAAAACCACGCAGCTGTACTCTCCGACATTTGCCACCTGCGAATCGGGCGCATCCACGGAGTAATACTTGGTATTGTCTACAGGAATAGCCACCATGAGGATGAAATTATTCTTCATGTAGTCCGAAGCATTCTCATTTGGAGCTGCATCGATACTCATCTCAACAAGGCCTGATTTTCCTGCTATATCCTCGGCATTTGTCACAACTCCGTTCAGCTTGTAGGTAACATCAATGCTCCACGGGATTTTTACCTTTTCAGGCTCCATGGTTCCCTGGAAATAGAACTTTCCGCCGTCCTCAGGAGCCTTGATTACGACAGTGCCGTTCTTTTCAGAAAGCTCATCGCTGTTTGTCATATTCGTAAGTGCCGTATAGCTTCCGTGATCTGTGTAGCTGTCCTGATTGTTAAAGCTGATGCTCTTTACTACATTAGCCTTACTTATGCTGCCGTAATAGTCGAGATTTAAGTACATGGTTTCATCAACCTCGGCCTGTGCGCCTGCGGCATAGGTTGCTAACGGCATTACCTCTCCGAGCACGGTGCTTGCAAGAAGCGTTATCGCTGCTATTTTGTATGCCTTTTTCTTATGAATTATCCTTTTCATGGCTATTTTCTCCTCTTCAGCCCGGCTGTGTCTGCTCTGATATATCATCCTGCTGTACATTATTTGCTCCAAGCTTCCTTAATCTCCGCTCTTCTTTTCTCTGCTTTCTCGTCTTTGTAATAAATGGATCTATGACTCTTAATATGGTCGGCATCATGAATGTAACAAAGAACATGGACAATATCGCGCCTCGTCCTACCAGATGTCCGACCTCACTTATGGCGGGGATGCTTGAAGCGAGGCTTATTGTATAACCGCAGACTACCAATATGGTTCCTGAGGTAAGTATGGACGGGAATGAAATCTCCGTCATATAGGCTGCCGCCTTTCTTCTGTCCTTTTCCGTCTGCCTTATCTGCAAATAGTTGGAAGTTTCTGAAATAGCATAGTCTATAGTTGCTCCGAGCTGTATGCACGAAACAACGGCATAGGCTATAAATATAAGCTCCTCTCCCTCAAGATACGGGAATACCATGTTTACATATATGGCCATCATGATGGGTATCATGGCTGCTATGGACATGACCGGAGATTTAAAGGAAATGGCAACTACCAGAAAAATGGCTATCATAGCGAGGTTATTTACGAGCGTATAGTCAGGCACCAGCACTCTTTCCATATCCATGGTTACCGGTGTATTGCCCGTAATATAAGAATCCTCAGGATAATAGCTCTTTATGATATTCTGTATCTCTGTCGTGTCCTTATAGGCCGTCGCCGATTCAGGCTTGGTCGCTATATATATGAGAAGTCTGGAATATCCGTCCTTATGGAAAAGCTCCGACACAGATTCCGGCAATATGTTTTCCGGAACTCCCTCCGGAAGATATGCCGAAAGTCCCATAACTTTTGTGACATATTCCTTATCCTCTATCTCATCACTCATTGCCTTTTCCTTCGCGCTGTCGGTGTTTGGGAAAATCGCAACTATCATATTTGAACGGCCGAACTTTTCATTTATCTGAGTCGTAGCCTCATAAATACTTGTTCCCGGTCCTGCACCCGTGGCATCTGTTCCGTACATGAAATTATTCATGCCCTGTGCCACATAAGCAGGTCCTGCCATAAGCAGGCTTACTATAACTATGGTCGGTCCTATGTTTATTACAAGCTTTGAAAATCCCTTAAGATCCGGTATGAAGGATTTATGCTTATATTTATCAATCAAATCCGACCATGACAGAAGTAATGACGGCATAAGGAAAATAACCATGAAAAGCGAGCATATAATACTCTTCGCCATAACTATTCCCATATCAAAGCCTATGGTAAACTTCATGAACACCAGCACTATGAAACCGAAGAATGTGGTAAGAGAGGACGCTAATATGGTTGTTATGGTACTGTTAAGTCCCTTCTTAAGCGCCGTGACCTTATCCATGCCGTTTTCTCTTTCTCTTTCATAGCTGTGCAGCAGGAAAATAGAGTAATCCATGGAGGTTGCAAGCTGCAAAACTATGCAGATATTGTTCGTTATGTAGGATATGGTGCCCAGGAAGATATTTGAACCCTTATTTACCACGACCGCACAGCCTATGACCGTAAGGAAAAGCACCGGCTCAAACCATGATGTGGTTGTCACAAGAAGAATTACAAAGATGAGTACGACTGCTATCACAAGTATCATCTTCATTTCACCGGAAACATTTTCCTCTACGAATTTATTGGTAGGCGACATTCCGACGAGATATCCCTTTTCTCCTATTATCTCCTCAATCTGGTCAATGGTTCTGTGCGTGAACTTTGAAGAGTCTCCGCCCTTAAAGGTGATGTCCATTACGGCATCCCCGTCCTTATAGTAGTCCTCTATATCATCGTAGTCTATAAACTCCGAACCGCCGTATATCTGGTTTGTCAGGTCACACCATATAATCTGATCCACGCCGTCCAGGGCTTCTATTTCTTCCTTATAGTTTTTTGCCTCGTAAAGCGATACATCCTTAAGCATAAGCCTTCCGGTTCCCGGATAGCCGAAGGTATCCTCCATTTTGTCAATGGCTATTTTCGACGGCTCACTGGCAGGCAGATACGATGTAAGATCATAATTTATACCTACAAACGGTGCAAAAAAAGCAAAAAACACAACAAGCACGATAACAAGATTCCTGATCATCTTGTTATGGTCAACTATAAAATCCGCAAGATTTCCTTTTCTGAAATTTGAACGCCTCTTTTTCTCCATGCGCCCTCCAAGCAATTTATATTCCGTAATAATAGAATACAGACTTTTAAAAAACATCTTTCTATTTATTGACATCTGTCTATTTTCGCTGTAATGTATTATATAAATCAAACAGTTCAAAGACAATGAGCAAATTTCATCATCATGTATATTTTTAGACATTCATTTATTTTTATGTTGAATTTGAAATAGTTTTTGTAGATTTGCACTAATATATTCTTGCAAATTTATTATAAATCGTTGAAATTCACTCTGAAAGTGGTTAGTTGAAAATCCAAGTGCACGTTTGAAGATGTAAGTGCACGGCTAGAAATATTAAGTGCACGCATGAAGTTGTAAATGCCCATATGGCAGAAGAATCGGGCATTAAGAATTGCAATTACAGAGAAAATCACGTACATTCATCGTTAAGAAGGCATACCAAAAGCCGGACTGTAT
>CAVBSU010000071.1:0-4155 GCA_963598245.1 Lachnospiraceae bacterium
GTATATGACCTTATCTCCCGGATTCGTAACCTTTTCAGTGTTTTCGGATATTTTTATTTTTGGTATCATTTCGCCGGTAGCTCTGTCCTCTATGGCTGCGAGCTTGTAAACTCCGCCAAGCGAAGGCGTATCCTTGGAGGTTATGAGATTTGTTCCTACTCCCCAGCTGTTTATGGCAGCTCCCTGCTGCTTTAATGACGAAATAAGGGTTTCATCAAGGTCGTTTGAAGCAGAAATTGTGACATCGTTAAAGCCCTCATCCGAAAAAGCCTTTTTCACTATCTTGGAAAGATAAGCAAGATCCCCTGAGTCCATGCGTATTCCATAGCGCTTGGGTTTTATGCCTTCTTCTCTCATTTCCTTAAAAACTTTTATGGCATTGGGAAGACCTGAACGAAGTGTGTCATATGTATCTATAAGAAGTATGCAGTTATCGGGATAAAGCTTGGCATAGGCCCTGAAAGCATCCAGTTCGTTTTCAAAGGACATGATCCAGCTGTGAGCATGTGTTCCCAGAACCGGAATATCAAACATTTGTCCTGCCAGTACATTGGATGTGCCTATGCATCCTGCCACTACGGCAGCTCTTGCTCCGTAAATTCCGGCATCCGGTCCCTGCGCTCTTCTTAATCCAAACTCCATGACTCCGTCGCCTTCGGCTGCATATACAACTCTTGCTGCCTTTGTAGCGATAAGTGACTGATGGTTTATTATATTAAGCAAAGCTGTTTCTATAAGCTGTGCCTGCATTATGGGAGCTTTCACCTTTATGACAGGTTCTCTCGGAAACATGAGATTCCCTTCAGGTATAGCCCATATGTCTCCCGTAAATCTGAAATCCTTAAGATATTCAAGGAAGTCCGGCTGAAAAGTCCCCAGCGAAGAAAGATATTTTATATCTTCCTCATTGAATCTGATATTTTCAATAAGATCTATGACCTGCTCGAGTCCGCAGCATATTGAAAAAGCATTTCCGTCCGGATTGCTGCGGTAGAAAACATCAAATATGACATTGACATTCTGCTCCTGCTCCTTGAAATAGCCCTGCATCATGGTAAGCTCGTAAAAATCTGTGAGCAATGTAAGATTTCTTTTCATAAATTACCTCTTTTATACGGCAAACAAATCATATATCCGGTTCATGTGAGCTTTTTTCGCTCATCTGTGTCTTTTTTTATCATTGTCTGATGTTTGCGCATCCATGGTATTATACGGCTATGATGCTTTTAAGTCAAACTGCATGTATTGAAAAATATAACAGCATGAGCGTATAATAAGAGCCGATTTTTAATCTTTCATACTTGAAGTATCAGGGAGAATAAAGCCATGAGTCTGAATGGTTCCGAACAGCTTACAAGAACCGATGTCAAAAGAATACAGGATGAAATAGACCACAGAAAAACTGTCGTAAGACCGGCTGCACTGAAAGCACTCAAAGAGGCCCGCGCCATGGGTGATCTTTCGGAGAATTTTGAGTACTACTGCGCAAAACGGGATAATAACCAGAATAACAGCCGCATCAGGTACCTTGAGAAAATATTGCGATATGCCACTGTTATTGATGATGAATCTGCTGAGGATATGATAGGCATAAATAATACCGTTGATGTATATTTTGAAGAAGATGATGAAACAGAAACCTACCGCATCGTAACTCCCATCCGCTGTGATTCAAGGAAGGGCCTCATTTCCAACGAATCCCCGTTGGGAAAGGCACTGCTTGGACATAAGGTAGGCGAACGCCTTGAAATAAATGTCGACGACAGCACATCATATTTCATAGTAGTAAAGAGAATTGAAAAAACCGGTGAAGCCGATACGGATCACATCAGACAATATTAGTACATTGTGTTTATTTAGCTCAGCTTTCGGACTTCAGCATAGCCTCATATTCAAGAGCAGCACTGCTTGTGATATGGCCGAGCTTGATTCTTATTGTCTCGGTGTCATCTCCGGATTTGAGAGCGTTTATTGCAAAGCTGTGCCTTAAATTTTCAGGCGTAACCTTGCTGCTTATACCGGCACCGGCCGCATAGCATTTGAAGCTCTTCCACAGTCCCTGCCGCGTTAGTTTTCTCCCGTTGGAATTAAGAAAAAGGAAATCTTCATCTTTTTTTATACTGCCGTAATTTGTTTTTTTTCGCGTGTCAGATGATTTTTTCAAAGCTTTTTCTGTGATTTGCGGTCTTGCCTTATCAATGTATTTCATCAATGCCAGAAAAGCTTTCCTGTCCGGCTTTAACAATCGCCTCTTCTTTTCGCTGCCGGCATAAATCACCTTTCTTTCGAAGTCTATATCTTTCGTCTGCAATGACAGAATTTCCGCCGAGCTTATACCTGTCGACATTATAAGCCTCATTATGGCAATGTCTCTCATGCCCTTTGCATTCTTTGTATCTATAGCCTTTATCAGCTTTAATATATCAATGGCTTCGACTGCGACAGGCTTTTTTCGTATAACCTTTGGAGCTTCCAGATAAACAGACGGGTCGCTGAAAATATATCCGTTTACAAATGCCCATGAGAAATATTTCCTGAGTGCCGTTGCTGTTCTTGAAATCGTGGATGCCGAATATCCGGAATTATCTAAAAAGCTCATATATTCCTCGAGCATGATGCCGCTTATGTCATATATATCGCCTGCTTTAAACCTGTCGGCTATCCAGGTTTCAAATTTGAACAAATCTCTTCTGTAGGAAAGCTGCGTGTTTTTTGCAGCATTGTTCAAATTAAGATATAAAGAATATTCATCAAGCCTTAAAAGCATTGGTATGCCTCATTATTTCCATTGGTCACGCCACTGTTTCTGACGCTTTTTTCTGTCAATACTGTCCCTTATATCAGATATTATGCTTTTCCCGCTGCCATATACCATTCTGTAGAAGCAGTATATGGGTATAAGTGCAGCTATTATCGATATTCTCGTATAAATAATCCCGAAAGCTCTCGAAAGACTGTCTCCCACAATAAAATAAAATGTATAGAGAGCAAGCTCGAAAATCGCAAGATATTTTGCCTTGAGAGGTATTACAAAAAATAAAAGTATCGTAGCCTCGGCATAAATTATGGCAAAAGCCATGAATACTGAAAACTGTGTGAAAAGCGGTATGAACGGTGCGTTAAAGCCTGTTATGAGATAATAAATTATATTTCCAAGTTCTCCTATTAAAAAGCTTCCGAAGAAATATATATTAAATTCAAAGTCACCCATCATACGCTCTACTGTTGAAGCAAAGCTGTAATAAATCAGAATTCCCAATATTCCTGACAGAACATTGCCCATGGATGGCGGATAAAGCATTGCTGTAAATATACGCCATACCTGACCATGCAGAACCTGCTGCGGATAAAAGGCCAGATACCTGCTGTAAATATCCGCCCCCTGCGGCGTGCTGATCATAAGATATCCTATTGCAAAGGCGATGGATGCATATACTGCAAGATTCTTTATGGCATAGCGCTGAAATCTCATTTTAAATTTATAATAAAAACTGTGCATATATCTCCGTTTCCGATATGATCAAGATCTGATTAGACTTAAGCCCGATTGATTTTGCCAACTCAGACTATATCATAAAACATTCCGTAATCCCATTATATATTTACTTTTTTCACAGAACTTTTATTTTTATTTCATATGATGTTCTTTGAAAATATGTTATGATATTGAGGTTCGAGAGTTACTTGAAACAGCATCATTTTAATATTTATACACTTGGAAATTATTGTGATATTTTATGGAAAATAAGGATTACAGACTCGGGATTGATATTGGCTCAACAACTGTAAAAACAGCCATTATTGATGAGAAAAATAATGTGGTCTTTGCAGACTACCAAAGACATTTTGCAAATATTCAGGAAACACTTGCCGAGCTTTTGAAAAAGGCAAAGGCGGAGCTTGGCCCCATATCGCTGCGTGCTGCAATTACAGGCTCCGGCGGTCTTTCTCTTTCCAAAGCAATAAATGTACCCTTCGTGCAGGAGGTTGTAGCAGTATCTTCTGTATTAAGCTGCCGTTCTCCCGAATGTGATGTGGCGATAGAGCTTGGCGGCGAGGATGCGAAGATAATTTATTTTTCAAACGGTATAGATCAGCGAATGAACGGAATCTGTGCCGGAGGTACAGGCTCGTTTATTGATCAGATGGCTGCCT
>CAVBSU010000072.1:0-4154 GCA_963598245.1 Lachnospiraceae bacterium
CGACGGCTGAATCTTTCCTCGAGGCCTCGTCTGTTAAAGCCGTCTCTTCGTCTTTCATGCCCCTTATATCTGTTGCTGTTTTCATGCTCGTCATAACTGCGGCTTCTTTCCTTTGCTTTAAAGCCGTCTTTGTCGCTGCCTCTTTTCAGCCTGTCAAATTCCCCCGAATGAACCACCTTTGAAAAAGCAGCATTTCCTCCTCTTTTTCCCTTTCCTTTAGGCTTTGAGTCGTTTTCACTTACAGCCCCGATATTGTCCGAGTTGTCGGCATAAGAAAAAGCCTCATCGCACGGATAGGAATTTTTATTTATCGGTTCATCACATGGATAGGCTTTGTTTTCATTTTCATTATTCATTTCATGTCTCTCCGTTCTTTAACAATATGAAACCTTTAAGCATTTATCAGGCTCTGCTTTAAAATATGATTATCAGTAACTGCTTTTATACATCAATTTTTTACATCTGTCCTTTGCTGTATTTATTGTTTTATAAAAAATACATAACTATTATCTGAATGTTTCAGTGTTTTTGCCGATTGTATATTTTCTCGAACAATGTTATTATATAGGCAACTTAAGAAAGAACTTATCCGGAGTTCATATATACCGACAAAAGTCTTATGCAGTATAAAGAATAATAGTTATTTTTTAAAGTATTTGAGAAAAGGGTATTACTTCAGGGAAGATAAATTAAAAGCAATCTCTCGGATGCAGCTTCAATCTTAAGATTATATATATACAACTGAATACGATCGGAAGGACATTTTTAAGAAAGCAGGTACGGTCCCATGGAAGATCAGAAGTAAGAAGACCATCGTGTAAAGAAACGGTGGTCTTCTTGTTAGTCTTTTTATCATATGTGAAGCCTCAGCTGACCGCACTCATACAATCGTCCCCGAACTTCAGACCTTGAATAAAGGCAGTTCGGGGACGATTAAATCGCGACATTCTCGCCGAAGTTTTTGATTCTGTTACTTATACGCCTGCTGCTGTATCCGCCTCAGCCATGTATCTGATCATTCTTATGAGATTTGATGTATAACCCCACTCGTTATCATACCATGCCAGCACCTTTACAAACTTATCATCCAGTGCGATACCGCCTTTTGCATCAAATATGCACGGTGCATAATTTCCGATAACATCAACTGAGACGATAGGATCGTGTGTAACCTCAAGAATGCCCTTGAGTTCTCCTGCTGCCGCATTTTCCATAGCCGCAACAATCTCCTCATATTTTGCAGGTTTCCTGAGCCTTACAGTAAGATCCACTATGGACGCATCTGCTGCCGGTATTCTGAAGCTCATTCCCGTAAGCTTTCCGTTAAGCTCCGGAATAACCTTTCCTACTGCCTTGGCTGCACCGGTTGTCGACGGGATAATATTGCCGTATACTGAGCGGCCTATTCTCCAGTCCTTCTTATCACGGGCATCAACCGTATGCTGCTTTGAGGTAGAAGAATGAATCGTAGACATAAGTCCCTGCTCAACACCGAAGCTGTCATTAAGTACCTTTGTCATAGGAGCAAGACAGTTTGTCGTGCATGAAGCATTGGAAATTATCTTCATATCCGCTGTGTAGGTCTTATTGTTTACGCCATATACAAACATAGGCGTACTGTCCTTTGCCGGAGCAGACATAATGACTTTTTTTGCGCCGCCTGCAAGATGTGCGCCTGCTGTCTCAGCCGTGAGATAAACGCCTGTAGACTCAATGATATACTCAGCTCCGCACTCACTCCACTTGATATCGGCTGCCTCAGACTCGCCGAAAACTCTGACCTTCCTGCCGTTAATTACAAGTCCGTCATCATACTTGTCCACTGTGCCGTCAAATCTGCCGAAAACCGTATCATACCTAAGCTGGTAAACCATGAAATCAAGATCTGTATTTCTGATGTTGATTCCGCAGATTTCAAACTCCTCAGGTATCGCTGCCATAATTCTTACAGCTACACGGCCGATACGACCGAAGCCATTGATGCCAACTTTAATCGCCATTTTTTGTCCATCCTTTTGTTTTGACATTATCACTTTGTATTATACTCGTTTTGCCTGGAGAATAATAGTTCAAAATTCCACAATGCCTTCTCTTACGACATTATCGTTCGGTTCAAAAATCACTTTCCTGTAAGCCTCTGTATCCAGCACCGGCTGATCCTCTGTCCAGTCTGAAACGATTTTTCCAGTCTGCTTTATAAGAATATCATATAAGATATCATAGGTCACACCGTCATCTCCTCTTTCAACAATAGTCGAATACGGAAGTGTCTTGTGGTATGTAAGGTGGTTCCCGTTATACTCAAAATGATAGCCGCAGCGCATACGGCAGCCGTCAAGTCCCTTATAATTAAAATAATGCTTAAGATCCCCAAGAATATGATCATCTGACTCATCATAAAGATTCTCCGGGGTAGTTTCCGTATAATCATAGCGGAACTGAATAGGAATATTATATGCCCCGAAACGGTCCGCAAAAGACGGAAGATTTTCTGTCGGATATTTCTTGTAAAGCACACAGTTGACTCTTTTTTTTGCAGCTATCTGCGCAATGACCTCATCCGGTGACTCTTCAACATACTTTTGCATATGTCTGGAAATGTTAAAACAGCTTACCTTGTTTTTGTTTTTTTCTGCAAAAGCAAGCATTTCTTCAGCCGTATATGCATGCATTACCGGAAATGTAGTATTGATAAACACTCTGTGTGTGGTCGGAATTACATCCAGCATTTTTTGCAGCGAATCAAGATTTGCCATAGGCTCTCCGCCCGTGAATACATAATCACACCTTGGCGTTATTGAGTCCATAAGCTTAATGCTTTCAATAATTTTTTCAAGACTGAAGCCTGTCATATCCTCATATTCCTGCTTATTTATGCAGAATGGACAATGATTTGCGCAGTCATACGGCACAAAAACCGTAACTGTAGCTCCGCCCTCTCTTGTTTTGTATGGATTATGTTCCATATATTCTCCAATCATTTATACCGGTTAGTATACATGCCCGCCTCAACCGGGCACACGCCATTTATTATATCATACATATTGTTTTTATAAAGTATTTTATGATGCCAAATGACAGTGCATGCTCGCGTTCATGCAACCTCGCCTGTCCATACACCCTCAGCATCAACCTTATAGCCGTCAGGTGTGATTGTGTTGCGTAACAGAGCCCCTCTGGTACCGTCCGAGACAGTCTTGAAATAATACCACTTTGTGCCAATCTTAAGCCATCCTGTAACCATATGACCCATTACATTGTCGCTTAGCGGCCACAGGTAGTAGCGGTTGCCGTCAGTATCATCGAACCACCCCGTAACCATATTTCCTGCATCGTCAAAGCGGAACCAGTCAGCCTTATTCTGAAGCTCTGTCGCATACGGATTGCAGGCATAAGCCCACTCAGACTTATACATCCTGCCGCCGGCTGTAAAACTCCACTTGCCGGTTGCCGAATCATAATTCCAGCTTCCGTTAATGCCGCCGCTCTGAATATCGCGCCCGATCGTTATGGTACTGTCCGCGCTGCTGCTATTATTTCTTCCCGAATTGTGAGTGTTTGGCTGTACTGCTTTCTTTTTAACCCCGGTTCCTGCTATAAGTTTAATAGTATCGGATGCTGCAAGCTTAGGATAGTATACCGTAATTGTAACAGTACCATCCTGAAGCGTATGCACTACGCCTGACTCATCAACATAAGCCACTGTCCCATCGCTTGAACTGTACTGCGGTGTTCCCGCAAGCTCGCCCCACGGTGCGGCATTCGCTTTAAGAACCCTGTCTTCTCCTACAGCCATAGTTATGTGCTCAGCTCCGTCCTCAAGCTCGGTTACAACAGGCGTAGAGCTTGAGTAGTTGTCGTACTGAGACGCAACTTCCTCTCCGTCCGAAACTGCGCTTAGCTTAAGGTCGATTCGGCCAAATTCGCTGAAGTCTGAGGTTCCGGGTGTATAGGTAAATGTCAGCTCCTTTTGCTCGCCAGCCTTAAGTCCTCCGCTTATGTAGCTTCTCTGCAGTTCTGCACCGCCCTCTGTAGATACTCCCTCATGCTTTAATGCTACATAGAGTTCGTCTAAATCCTTGTTGCCGGTGTTCTGAATCTTTGCACTAACTGTAAGCTTTTCTCCGTCAAATTCGACCTGGCTGTCGATGAAA
>CAVBSU010000073.1:0-4008 GCA_963598245.1 Lachnospiraceae bacterium
TTCCGCGTCACTTACCAAACCTATACGATGTCCGATATCCCTTAAACGAAGATCAGCATTATCCTGCCTTAAAAGAAGCCTGTATTCTGCGCGTGATGTCATCATACGGTACGGCTCCGTACTTTCCTTTGTTACGAGATCGTCTATAAGCACGCCTATATAAGCATCAGATCTGCTGAGAACTATCTCTTCTCTGTTTTTTGTTGAAAGGGCAGCATTTACGCCTGCCATAAATCCCTGCACCGCTGCCTCCTCATACCCTGATGACCCATTTATCTGACCTCCGCAATAAAGGCCGGAAATATCTTTAGTCTCCAGTGTTGCCTTAAGACAGGTAGCATCTATACAGTCATATTCTATTGCATAGGCATTTCTTACTATTTCAGCATGTTCAAAGCCCTTCATTGAATGTATCATTGCATACTGAACATCCTCCGGCATACTCGAGCTCATGCCGGATAAATAAACCTCATTGGTATAAAGGCCCTCCGGTTCTACAAATATCTGATGTCTGTCTTTATCCGGAAATTTAACGACCTTGTCTTCTATTGAAGGACAATATCTGGGCCCGACGCCCTTTATAACGCCCGAATAAAGAGGTGACCTTGATATATTTTCCCGTATTATGCTATGTGTCAACTCATTTGTATATGCCAGATAGCAGCTTATCTGCTCCTTATAAATCTCCTCCGGTTCATTAGAAAAAGAAAATGGTCTTATAAATTCGTCGCCCTTTTGTTCTTCCATGACCGAAAAATCTACCGTTCTTCCATCCACTCTGGCAGGCGTTCCTGTTTTAAATCTTCTTACCGGAAGTCCGAGATCTATTAAGGATTCTGTGAGATGGTTGGCTGCTTTAAGACCGTTAGGTCCCGTATTTTCACTGACCTCGCCGTAAATACATTTTGCCTTAAGATAAACCCCGGTACAAAGAACAACCTTCTTACAGTTATATACTGCACCTGACAGGGTCTTCACTCCTCTTACATTTTTTTTATTACTGTCCTTATCACAGCTTATCTCGGTCAATATTTCCGCAACCTCAGCCTGCTTTATGCTGAGGTTCTGTGTATTCTCCAGAGTTTTACGCATCTGTCTTATATAATCCTGCTTATCAGCCTGAGCCCTTAAGCTGTGAACAGCCGGTCCTTTGGAAATATTAAGCATTTTTGTCTGAATAAATGACTTATCAATGTTTTTTCCCATTTCTCCGCCCAAAGCATCCAATTCGCATACAAGATGACCCTTAGAGCTTCCGCCGATATTAGGATTACAGGGCATCATTGCTATGCTGTCGGCGCTCACTGTAAAAATAACTGTTTTCAGACCAAGTCTTGCACTCGCAAGAGCTGCTTCACAACCGGCATGACCTGCACCGACTACTGCTATATCATAATATTCTTCAATGTGCTTTTCCATTTTACGATCTTTCTAAAAAGGTGTGGTACAGTCCACATGACCGACCACACCTTTTTTATTAAATGTTTATCTTATTATGCCTGCTGTTTATTACCGCTGCCTCTCTTTTTCACCGGACATATGACTACATGTCTGTAGGGCTCTTCACCCTCAGATCGTGTCAAAATATCCTTTTCATTTTGAAGAGCTGCATGTATGATGCGTCTTTCATATGCATTCATCGGTTCTAATACAACGGGACGCTTATTTCTCTTCACCTTATGAGCCATATTAACTGCAAAAGCTTCAAGCGTATCCTTTCTTCTTTCACGATAATTCTCCGTGTCAAGCTTAACCCTTATATATCCGTTTTGATGCTTATTTACAACCTGACTTGTAAGATATTGAAGTGAGTCCAGTGTCTGCCCTCTTTTTCCTATAAGAATGCCCATATCATCTCCTGAGAGATTAACAGTGAGTTCATTCTTATCCGCATCATATTCACCGCTGTAGTCTATTTTCATATCCATTGCCTTAAAGATATCCCCAAGGAATATTTTCGCTCTTTCTACAGGATCTTCCGCAAGCACTACCGGCTTTACTTCTTTTTCTTCGGCAGAAGATTTTTTTCCTTCATGGCTCTTTTTTAATTCACTGCCATTGCTTTCTTTCTCTTCAAGGTTTCGATTGTTTCTTTTTTCGCTTCGATTTTGATTTTTATCAATGCTTACTTCACTTCTCTTTTCTTTTTTGTATTCCTTCTCTTTAATTCTTTCTTTGGAAATATTTTCAGCCTCTGCTTTTTCAGCTTCCGCCTTTTTTATTTCTGTCTTATTTTTTATTTTTATATCTTCGTCTTTAAGAGGTTCTTTTTTTTCATCGTTTAAACTGACACTTATAACGCAATTCCTTGCACCTATTCCCAAAAATCCCCTGGAACCCTGGTCTGTTACCTTATATGTTATTTTATCACTCGTAACGCCCAGCTCTACGCATGCCTTTGTTATGGCTTCATCCAGAGTTTTGGCATTAAAACTCATTTCTCCCATTTTTATCCTCCGACATCACTTTTTCTTTGCTTTTCTGTTTTCATACTGCTGAACCATATTTGCTCTGTCAGCTATTGAACTGCTTGCATAATATTGTTCATTTTGTTCTAATCTCTTTTTTGTAGCCTCTTCTTTTGCATTAAGTGCTGCCTGAAGCTTTTCATTTTTTTCCTGCATTCTCTTTAGGTTTTCCTCGGTTGTTTTTTCATTGATCGGAGGAAGTCCCTTTTTGGCACGCTTGGCATTAGCCTTATCTATATTCTTTTTTATAAGCTCTTTTGTGTCTGTCTTATTAAAATGTTTATTAAGAAAGAACTGCTGTACTCCCATAAGCACAGATGATGCTATCCAGTAAATACCTATACCGGAAGCAAAGCTGAAGCAGAAAAAAACAGAGATAAGCGGCATCATATATGTCATGCTTTTCATAGTTGCAGCTGTCGGGTTTTCTTCGTCAGATACTCCGGCATTAGGTGTCATTCCTGAAATAAGCTTGGTTGATATGAACTGTGAAAGACCTGCCAGAACAGGGATTATCCATGCCTTCGGTGAAAGAAGCGTATAAGACATAGGTGAAGCAGCAAGATTGATTCCGAGGAAGCTGTTCATTTGCTCAATATGCACATAATTTTCGCTTATGGTTTCTGCCGCATTGCTGAATGTATCAGTAAAGCTGGTCCATTGAGCAGGATTTAAATGATAAAGAAAATCAATAATATGATCTGTTGTGGTTATTTGTCCGCCGGATATTCTTGCGGCTGTAATAACCTTTGTAAGTTCATCTGTGCTGTGAGCAAATTCATTAACAGCACTTATTGCGCCTGTGCCTCCGATAGCAGTTACTATATTTTCAAAATATATCTTAACGGATGATACATAAGCAGGTATGTTAAGTATTACCTTATAAAGTGCAAATATGATAGGCATCTGGATAACCATATTAAGGCATCCGCCTGTCATGCTGACACCGTATTTTTCATATACGGCTCTTGTTTCGGCCTGCATCATCATTGCAGCCTTCTGATCACCTTCCCTGCCCTTATATTTCTTCTGTATAGCCAGTATTTCAGGCTGTACTGCACTCATCATCTTCTGTGATTTAGACTGACTGTAGGATAAGGGAAACATAAGAATTCTGGTTATTATCGTAAACAGAATAATACATATTCCTATGTTAAAGATACCGGCTTGAGATGTGATCGTAAATATAAGGCTCATAATTGCGCCCATGATATCAACCAACCAGCTGTAAACAAGACTGATGATTGGTATATTTCCGACTGTTCTTGTCAAAAATAATAAATTCAAGTCTTTTTCCTCCTGATAAGCTTATCCGCATATGCAGATACTTAAATTACGGAACAGGATCATAACCGCCTTTGGCAAAAGGATTACATCTTAATATTCTCCATGCAGCCAGCAATAAACCTTTTATCACACCATACTTTTGGATTGCCTGAACGGCGTATTCAGAGCATGTAGGTATGTACTTGCAATGAGTATAAACTTTCAGCGGACTGAGATATTTTTGATAAAGCCTTATCATTTTTATACATGCTTT
>CAVBSU010000074.1:0-1066 GCA_963598245.1 Lachnospiraceae bacterium
CTATCGCAGAGCCGATAAATGTCTGTAAGACTCTTAAAAACAGGGACGATATAGATGCAAAGGTTTTTGAAATGATGGCGACTGTCGGTCTTGCCCCGAGATATGTCAACAGCTATCCGCATGAGCTTGACGGAGGCAGAAGGCAGCGTATAGGAGTAGCAAGAGCACTGGTGCTGGATCCCAAGTTTATCGTATGCGACGAGCCCGTTTCGGCACTGGATGTTTCCATACAGGCACAGATATTGAACCTCTTAATGGATTTGCAGGATGAATTTGGACTTACATATGTATTTATCAGCCACGATCTCAGCGTCGTAAAGCATATAAGTGATGACATCATGGTTATGTATATGGGCTGCACGGTGGAAAAGGCAACGAAGCAGCAAATATTCGAAGATCCGTGTCATCCGTATACAAAGGGGCTTTTAAATGCCATACCGCTTCCGAATCTTAAAAAACGCGGAAAGCTCAAGGTTTTAAAGGGAGAGGTATCAAGCCCGATAAATCCCAAGCCGGGATGCAGATTTGCAGTAAGATGTCCTTATGCATCAGATAAATGCTTAAGCGGTCCTATTCCGCTTAAGGAGATTGAAAAGGATCATTTTGTTGCCTGCACACTGTTTGATTGATCGATGTTATAATGACTATAATGATTGAACAATATAGGCAGGATTGTATAGTAATCAAAGAGTGAAGGCATGAAATTATCAGAGGAAAAGCCAAGGCTTAGCAGGGTTGAGCGCGAAGAACGCATGAAGGTGCGCAACGGAATGTATCAGCCGATAGACAGAAGAAGACAGAAGGTAAACTATATAATAATGTTTGGCATTCTTATTTTTCTTATAATATTCGGAATATATTCGTATTCCCTGCTTTAAGCTGTCTAATAATCAGAGGTAAAAATGACAGAACGCGACATTGAAATATTGAAGGTCGTCAATGAAACCGGCAATATTACAAACGCTGCCGAAAAACTTTGCACGACTCAGTCAGCGTTATCAAAAAGAATAAAGCTTATAGAAGATGAGCTTAATGCTCAAATCTTTAAAAGGTCCAAGGGCGGAGC
>CAVBSU010000074.1:1076-1861 GCA_963598245.1 Lachnospiraceae bacterium
GAGCCATACTTACCAGAAAGGGAGAGATTGTCTTAAAATACTGCTATAATTTCGCCGACAAAATGGTTGAAATGAGGCAGGCTCTTAATAATGCCTCTGAAGGCATAGAGGGAAGACTCAGCGTGGGCATGTCCATAGACCAGACGAGGTCATACATTGCGGATTTATTGTGTGAATACCGTTCCCTTTATCCCAATGTCCAGCAGAATATAAGAACCGGGAAAAGTCAGCAGCTGTATAACATGTTTATTGACAATGATATAGACATTGCCCTCATAAGAGGTGACTTTCCCTGGTCCGGATATAAAAGTCTTGTTTATTCCGAGCATGTCTGCATGGTAAATTCCGGCAAGGATATACAGAAAAGCTCATGTATATCGTATTTGACAGACGATTACATGAATATGATGATCAGTCGCTGGATGCAGGAAAACGGCTATGAGCTTGCCACTAATGCTATCAGTGCCGACAGTATAACGGTATGCATGGAGCTGGTAAAGAAGGGTATAGGGTGGTGCATTCTGCCTGAGATCTATCTGAAAGACTACGATGGCGAGATTACTTATTGCTATTATAAAGACGGCACACCTATAATGAGAAATACATACCTGTATGCTCATCCCAACAAAATGAAGCAGTCTCAGATAAAAGCCTTCATAGACCTGATACATATCTACGGATACAGAGCCTGACAAATGCCTTTTGCTGAAGATAAAATACAACAACAGGAAAAGAAATTCTTAAAGTTGACATTTTATTTTCAGTGATGTAGCATGAGGCGGTGG
>CAVBSU010000074.1:1871-3815 GCA_963598245.1 Lachnospiraceae bacterium
TTTGCAGTAAGAATCGGAATGCGTATTATAGTTGATAAAGGGGTTTATTATCTATGAAGGAAAGTATCACATTTGCAGGTCTTACAGTGCCAAGCGGCACAAAGGTTTCTCAGTATATTGAGATGCCGGGTGAAAATTACAAAATTCCGGTAACCATAGTAAATGGTGTAAATGACGGAAAAACATTTCTCATTACAGCTTCCATACATGGCTTTGAGTATCCGGGAATTGAATCAACGGTGGAATTTTCAGGAGAGCTTGAACCGAAGGATGTAAGCGGCGCTATAGTTATCATCCCTGTTGTTAATGCTTCGGGCTTCTATGGCAGACTTCCGTATGTATGCGCAGATGATGAGGAAAGAAAGAACCTGAACAGACTGGCTCCGGGAGATAAAAACGGAACCTTCGGTCAGAGACTTATAGCTTATCTTACAGAGGAATTTGTAAAGAAAGCAGATTTCCATATCGATCTTCATTCCGGAGATGCAACAGAGGCTCTCTGCAACTTTGCGGCAGCAGGCAATGCACAGGATGAGGAAACAAAAAAGCTTATACATGATGTAATTCATCACACAAGCTACAATTATTATACTCAGTCATCCGGCAAGAGTGAGTTCTATAACGGTTCTGTATACTATAACTGTGTTCCTTCCATGATGTTTGAGGTAGGAGGAGCAGGTGTATGGACCAGAGAAGAGGTAGACGAGGAGAAGAATAATTTAAAGCGTATCGCACAGTATTTCAGGATTCTTCCGGGCGAGCCTGAGCTTAATAAGGAACAGGTATGGCTTACAAAACAGTCATGGATAGAGTGTGAGGCTGACGGATTCTTCTATAATTTTGTAGAGTGCGGTGATGAGATAAAGGAAGGCCAGAAAATCTACGAAATAAGAGATGTATTCGGAAACCTTCTTGCAGAGCATTTTGCGCTTCATGACGGCAAGGTAATGATCCTTAATAACACACTCGGTGTTTCCAAGGGAGATGATGCCGTATTCTACGGAAAGGCATAATTTATAACAGTGAAAAACACACCTCATGACTTTCACATAGAAGCCATGAGGTGTTATGTGGACTTAAATATAGATTTATTATAAAAAATCGTCGTATGCCGGTATACATACGGCGATTTTTCGGCATAAACGGATATCGTATCATCCACCCGAATGCCTGATAAAATCAAGTACTTAAAAGTGTAAGCTCGTCCGTTTTTCCGAGAAAGTAGTCAATTCTCTCCTACTTGGCACCTTCCTCTGTAAGCATATCGGCAAAGCTTCCCTTATAAGCATATTTGGATGTATCTATGTCGGAGTTAAGGAATGCAAATGCATATGCAAGGTGTGCGGCAGCACCATATTTAAGAACATCCTCATCAATATCAAATTCAGAGGTGTGATACAGACCTTCTGAACCCTTTTCGTGATTTTTTGTTCCGAGGCGTATATAAACACCAGGCCATTTGAGAAGAGCTCTGCCCATGGTTTCATTGCCCATGCTGGGCTCAATGGTCAGGATATTTTCAATTCACTATCTCCCGACATTGAATATTATATCTGAGATTAAAGTAGCATAATTATAAAAAAAATGTAATATTGCCACAAAATAATCATTAAAAATACAGAAATATTTAATAAAAATTTGTCCGGTTGACAATTCAATTTTGGTGATATAGCATGAAGCGGTAGGCAGCAGTTTTTGCTGTATATGCAGCAAAAACAAGAGTGTATTTTATTTGTAAAGGGGTTTATTATTATGAAAGAGAGTATCACATTTGCAGGGCTCACAGCACCAAGCGGAACAAAGGTTTCTCAGTATATTGAGATGCCGGGTGAGAATTATAAGATTCCTGTAATTATTGTAAACGGTGTAAATGACGGGAAGATATTCCTCATCACCGCTTCTGTTCACGGCTTCGAGTACCCGGGAATTGAATCAACGGTGGAG
>CAVBSU010000075.1:0-3551 GCA_963598245.1 Lachnospiraceae bacterium
CCTTCAAATACATTCTTACGGGATCGTCGGTTCCGACACCGTCAAGAAGGTCTACGGCATCGAGGTCTATATTTTCATCTAAATCTTTATCATCAAACTTATCGTCGCCGTAATCATCTTCAAGGGTTATATCTACATCATTGAGCTTGCCCAGATTAAGCTCTTCAAATTCCTCTTCAGAACCCGGTTCTGAGTCTCTTTCAGAGTTTACGATATCAATTCCGTTACTCTCTATAAGCGTATAAAGTTTATCCATCTGATCAGCATTAAGCTCATCTTCCTTGAATACCTCTGCAATCTCATCATAGGACAGGATGTTGTTGTTTGTTTTGGCAATATCAGTAAGCTTATTGACTTTTTCTAAAATTTTTTCCTTGTTATCCAATATATACACCTGCCTTTCCTAATTGTGTCCCCATATTGATATGGCACTTATTATGAAAAGAGCCAATAATAAAATGGTGACAATAAGATAAATTATACCGGCAATTTTTATTTTCCTCGTCCTCTTATATGTAACAAAGCTGTACCAGCAGGTCACTCCGGTAAGAATTGAGGAAAGAAGAAAAATCATCGGGAAGAGAAACATATACTTAACGGGCTTGAAAATCGCAAATACAGCCATGATTGTCACGGCAGCACCTATAACGATATGTACACTATCGATAATATTTCCTGTTCTTCTCGGCGAACTTCGCACCTTATAAGTCATATTTCCTTCTTTCCGATACATTTACTTCGGTATTATTTTGAATTTACATCACGCCTCTGCCTTGCGGCCTCAAAACCTAAGACGGCTGCCGCCACGGCAGCATTCAGTGATTCTGCTGCACCGTTCATCGGAATAATCAGCTTTTTATCTGCAAGCCGTGTTATCTCCTCTGAAAGTCCCCTGGATTCATTGCCTATCATAATAGCCGCAGGCACTTTGAAATCCGCCAGAACATAGTCAGTATCCCCGTCTAAATGTGCAGCATAAACAGCTGTACTTTCTCCTGTAAGCTCACCGTTCTTTAAGCTCATAACAGCCTTTTCAAGGTCTGCTGTCGATATATACGGAAGTCTAAGTATAGCTCCCATAGTAGACCGAACCACCTTTGGAGAATATATATCACAGGTATCATTATCTGCTATAATGCCTGTTACACCGCATGCCTCGGCAGTTCTTATAATAGTTCCCAGATTTCCGGGATCCTGAAGTCTTTCAAGTATCATAAACAGCAGGGCCTTTTCTTTTTTGCTTCCGTATAAGTGCTCAGCATAGATTCTTGATGCCTCGGCAAAGGCCTTAAGTCCCTTATATTTTTTCTGTTTTGCTACAACCAATATTCCCTGAGGTGAAACTGTATCGGATATTTGCTTCATTTCACTGTCGGAAATTACGGTATAAGGCTTATACTTTAAAAGATTTTCACATTCAGAAAACCCGGAAGAATTCAGGAAATCTCTTGTTATATATATTTCTTCAGCATCCTCTGAGTCTATTTCTCCGGCCATTTTGGGACCGTCTATAGTATAAAGCCCGGATTCTCTTCGAAGCTTTGGCTTTTTCTGAAGCTCAAGTATGAATTTTTTATTTCTTCCGTCCAAGCCCTTCTCCTGTTTTTAACCCTTTTTAAAGGATGCTCTCTTTCTTAACAGCGGATCAAGTATCTTTTTTCTTATTCTTATGGATTTAGGGGTTACCTCCAACAGTTCATCCGTATCTATAAAATCCATACACTGCTCGAGTGACATGATTCTCGGCGGAGTAAGATGAAGTGCTTCATCCGCACCGGATGAGCGCGTATTTGTCAGCTTTTTGGTTTTGCAGACATTGATTTCAACATCTTCTGCCTTCGGCGACTGACCCACAACCATACCATTGTAGACCTTTTCTCCCGGGCCTATGAAAAGCGTTCCTCTCTCCTGAGCATTAAACAGCCCGTAGGTTATCGCCTCTCCCTTCTCGCAGGAAATAATGGATCCGGTAGATCTGTAGGAAAGATCTCCCTTATACGGGCCGTACCCGTCAAATGCCGTATTCATTACGCCTGTTCCCTTGGTATCAGTGAGAAAATCATTCCTGTATCCGATAAGACCTCTTGACGGAATCATAAACTCAAGTCTGGTGACGCCTGTTCCCGTCGGGTTCATACTTATAAGCTCTCCCTTACGCTGTGTAAGCTTTTGGATAACAGCTCCGGAATATTCATCCTGAACATCTATATAGCATCTTTCGATGGGTTCAAGCCTTTTTCCGTTTTCATCAGTTTTGTACAAAACCTCAGCCTTTGATACAGCAAACTCATAGCCCTCACGTCTCATATTTTCAATGAGCACTGAAAGATGGAGTTCTCCGCGGCCGGATACCTTGAAGCAGTCAGCGGTTTCCGTATCCTCTACTCTTAATGACACATCAGTATTAAGCTCTCTGTACAGTCTGTCCCTGATATGCCTTGATGTAACATATTTTCCTTCAGTACCTGCAAGAGGCGAGTCATTGACCATAAAATACATGGCAATGGTCGGCTCGGAAATTTTCTGGAACGGAATTGTTTCGATTTTATCTGCGGCACATACAGTATCACCGATATGAATCTCGGGAATGCCTGATACTGCCACTATGGAGCCGATTCCGGCTTCACTTATTTCAGTCCGCGCAAGTCCGTTATATTCATACAGCTTGGAAACCTTTGTCCTGATCATCTTTGTTTCATCATGATGATTGCATAAAACCACCTGCTGATTTACCCTGATAACGCCGTTTGAAACCTTTCCGACTCCTATTCTTCCGACATACTCATTATAGTCAATAGTTGAAATCAGCATCTGAAGCGGTGCCTCCGGGTCTCCTGTAGGACACGGAATATGCTCCAGTATGGTATCAAGAAGCGGCTGCATGTCTTTACCCGATTCGGACGGATCCATGGAGGAAACCCCGTCTCTTGCGGATGCATAGACAAACGGACAGTCTATCTGCTCATCTGAAGCTCCCAGCTCCAAAAGCAGCTCTAAAACTTCATCTACTACTTCCTGCGGTCTTGCTCCGTCCCGATCGATTTTATTTATGCAGACAACCACGGGAAGATTCAAATCCATGGCTCTGCCCAAAACGAACCGCGTCTGCGGCATAGGTCCTTCAAAGGCATCTACCAGAAGCACCACTCCGTCAACCATCTTTAATACTCGTTCTACCTCTCCGCCGAAATCAGCATGTCCGGGAGTGTCTACGATATTTATTTTATGGCCCTTGTAGTCGATGGCGGTATTCTTCGAAAGAATCGTTATTCCTCTTTCCCTTTCAATATCGTTAGAGTCCATAACTCTTTCGACTACCTCCTGATTAGCTCTGAAAACTCCGTTTTGACGAAGCAGAGCATCCACCAATGTAGTTTTACCATGGTCGACATGTGCAATTATGGCAATGTTTCTGATGTCTTCTCTTTTTGTAATCATAAATTTTCTGTATTATCCTTAAATTTTGTTATTTAACATATTACGGTATGCACGCACATATGTATACTTTAATATCCTCTTGCATCTACCGAACGCTGTGCATACGGGCTGTC
>CAVBSU010000076.1:0-3266 GCA_963598245.1 Lachnospiraceae bacterium
TCAATCCTGATGCTGGTGGCAGAATCTGTCAGAAGAATAAAATGTGATTTTTTATAATAAGAGACCGTCGTCTAATATTGAGTTTGTTAAAACGACGGCCTCACTTATATTCGTATTCTGTTTTACGATATAATAATTATAATTTCGAGGTCAGTTATTTCTCGTCCTCATCCTCATCATCATCGCCGTCACCGAAAAGATCGTCAAGATCCTCAAGTCCGTCTAAGATGCCGTGTTTTCCCTCATGCATTGTGAAATACCTCCTTAATAATCTTTATTTAACACATCGCGTGTTGTTTTTACCTGTTGTACACAGTTTATAACTTGTTTACTATTTTGTCAATATGTATTAGTAATTTTGTCTACAACGATTGCGCATTTGTTCATTTTTAACAATGTTGCTCTTTTGCATAGTTTACATTGTTCAATTTCAGCATTAACCCTTATACTTCCATGTAAGCATTCTCGAAGAGTTAAGTACTACGAAAATGGATGAGCAGTTATGTACAAGTGCAGCTGCGATAGGATTCAGGAATCCAAGGCTTGAAAGGAATACGCCTATTACATTTACGCAGACCGCAAATACTATAATGTTCTGCTTAATCATAAAGTATGCTCTCTGGCAGAGTGCAAATGCCGAAGGCAGCATTGTGATGTTATCCGACATAAGAGTAAGCTTTGAAGACTCAATGGCAACATCCGTTCCGGCACCGCCCATTGCAATACCGAGATCCGCAAGTACAAGTGCGGGAGCGTCATTGACACCATCGCCTACCATGGCTACCTTATAGCCCTTAGCCTGCAGCTCCTTTATGGCATCCAGCTTCTGCTCCGGAAGAAGGTTTGCCTTAAACTCGCTGATTCCAGCCTCATCACAGATAGCCTTTGCAGTATATTCATTATCACCTGTAAGCATCACTACATGTTCAATGCCAAGCTTCTTGAAGCGCTGCATGGTTTCTCTGATGCCGTCACGGATTTCATCGGCTACGGAAATACCTCCGATAACAGCTCCGTTCTTGATTACAAGCATTGTGGTACGGCCCTTATTCTCATTTCTTGAGATAAAGTCGTTTATTTCCTTTGTAGCAGGCTCCTTGATATCCTCGAAGCACTTCTTATTGGATACCTCATATGTATCATCTCCGTCTCTGGTCCTTACGCCGCGGCCGAAGAGCATTTCATACTCTGCATTAGGTATGGCATTGACATCAATATAATTTCCGGCATTGATGTACTTCATTATGGACTTTGCAATAGGATGGCTGGAGTTCTTCTCAACCATGGCTATAGCTGTA
Organism: Lachnospiraceae bacterium; assembly: GCA_963598245.1. Classification (GTDB taxonomy): domain Bacteria; phylum Bacillota; class Clostridia; order Lachnospirales; family Lachnospiraceae; genus Avilachnospira. The sequence goes on from CAVBSU010000076.1 coordinate 1,299, forward strand.
TAATAGGTCTTCTCATCTACTCCTGGTGCAACATATGTTTCAAGCACTGCCGGTGTCCCCTTTGTGATAGTACCGGTCTTGTCAAAGCATATTGCATTTATCTTTGCAGCTGACTCGATTGCATCGCCGCCCTTTACAAGTATACCCTTCTTGGCTGCATTACCGACTGCTGCGATAACTACTGTAGGAGTAGCAAGCATAAGTGCGCACGGGCAGGCAATAACGAGAACTGACATTACACGGATAGGATTCTTTGTAAGAATACCTACGATAACGCAGACTGTGAGTACAAGAGGCAAGAATATCTCAGAGAACTTATCTGCTATCTTCTGAGCATTGCCCTTCTGATCCTGAGCGCTCTTAACTGTATTTATGATTTTACCGAGAACAGTGTCTCCGCCGAGCTTTTCGGTCTGAACCTCGATAACGCCGCTTTCATTAAGTGTTCCTACGAATACCTCGTCTCCCGGCTTTTTATCTACAGGCATTGACTCACCTGTGATGGATGCCTCATTGATAGCTGCGTTACCCTTTGTGATAACACCGTCGACTGCTATCTTCTCACCGGTCTGAACCTGGATAATATCTCCCTTTTTAACTTTCTTAATGGAAACCTCAACGAACTGTCCGTCAATGAGCTTGCGGCACTTATGAGGAACCAGCTTTACAAGTTCGGAAACTGCATTTTGGGTCTTCATCATGGTGATGTCTTCAAGAACCTCACCGATAATCATCATGAATGATACCAATGCTCCCGAAAGGAACTCTCTGCAGAAAATACAGCCGATAAGTGAGAGAACAACCAGCATTCCTGCTGTTATTTTCTTCTTCGTGATGGTAGCCTCAACCGCATCCTTCGTACATCTGTATCCGCCGAAGATAAGAGGAATGAGAAGGAAGGTTCCTACCTCGCCGCCTTCATAATTTATCAATCTCGGCATAAAAGATGGTTTGATGATGTAGTCAATGATGATGCCCGCGATAATCAGGATCACCAGAACCAGCGGATACCATATAACGCTAAGTTCCAATCCAAACAACTTTTTTGACGCTTTTTTTTGCTCAGCCATAATATTTTCCTTTCTGACCATATCCCCCATGGGGGGTTCTCTTTATGTCTAAATTATAGAACAATCCATATCATTTACAATTAACAAATAGAGTTCTTTATACATAACAAAAAAGCAATAGTTCATATGTAAATAATGCGGTTGAGGTTTCCTGTCTGAAAACCTCAAGCAGAGCTTGCGGCGGTTTTCAGGCAGGAAATCTCAACAATATCAATTATGTCTGATTTTTGCTTTGATAATAACTGACAGAGAAATTCCGTGTCTGCAAAACCTCAAGCAGAGCTTGCGGCGGTTTTTCAGGCAGGAAATCTCAACAATATCAATTATGTCTGATTTTTGCTTTAATGATAACTGACAGAGAAATTCCGTGTCTGAAAAATCTCAAGCAGAGCTTGCGGCGGTTTTTTAAGCAGGGAATCTCAACAATATCAATTATGTCTAATTCTTACTTTAATAGTAACTGACAGAGAAATTCCGTGCCTGAGAAACCTCAAGCAGAGCTTGCGGCGGTTTTTCAGGCAGGAAATCTCAACAATATCAGTTATGTCTGATTTTTGCTTTAATGATAACTGACAGAGAAATTCCGTGCCTGAAAAATCTCAAGCAAAGCTTGCGGCGATTTTTCAGACACGGAATTTCAGCATAATCAGCGTTGCAGCCTCTTTTTTACAATATTCTGCATCAACTAAATTTACATACTTCTATATCACCTTTCAGATAAATTCAAACCATCCACCCAGGCCTTCCTTAAGTGCATGCTCATAGATAGCCTTTGCCATTGCAAGATCCTGTATGCCCATTCCTACGGTATCATATACCGTTATTTCCTCATCATTTTCACGGCCCGGCTTTTTGCCTGTGATTATCTCGCCTATCTCTCCGTAAATATCGTCTTTTG
>CAVBSU010000077.1:0-670 GCA_963598245.1 Lachnospiraceae bacterium
GTTCTTAAAGAATACCGAATGAAGAATAAATTAAGCCAGGCAAAGCTTGCTGAGCTTATGAAGGTATCTAGAAATACCATTATAAACTGGGAAACAGACCGTGCCCGCCCGGAGGTGGAAGCTATTCGTAAGCTTTGTACTATGCTTAACATACCTCTTTATGAGCTTTTTGGACTTACAGATGTCATTAAGCTTTCTTCTGAGGATCAGGGATTATTACGAAAGTACCATGAGCTAAGCGCATCAGGACAGCATATTGTTAATCAGTTGATTGATACTGTCGCAGAGGAAGAGCGAAATAAAAATAGCGAGTATCTGATTGATAACTGCATACTTTTAGAGGCCCCAACTACTCCCGCTGCCGCAGGTGCAGGCTGTGAGTTTTGTGATACGCCTTCCGACTATATTTTCGTAAAGAAAAACGGTTACAATGAGGCATCCGATGCCGTAATCAGAGTTTCCGGTGCAAGTATGGAGCCATTATTTTATGACGGTGATTTAGTCTATGTTACTTATACAAAAAAAGCACATGACGGAGATATAGTCATATGCTCTACTGCTGACGGTGCTGTCATAAAGCAGCTTATAGGAAATAAGCTCTACTCTCTTAATAAAGCACTTCCCTACGGACAAAGGCATGAGGACGATCATGTAGGCATAGTCGGCAGGG
>CAVBSU010000077.1:680-3176 GCA_963598245.1 Lachnospiraceae bacterium
ATTCTACCTTTGATACAACAGGCTTCATGCAGCCAAAGTCTATCACCTGGACTGACGGGCGTACCTTCCTAATAGATGCTGTGCGTGATTTTCGTCCTGCCGGCAAGGCTGCCAACGGCTATAACGGAGACTGTTTTACTGTAGTAATCGGCGGACAGGAAAAGCACCTGTTCTTTGAGCATCTTGACCCACGATTTAACGGCAGGCTCGGCAGATGGTTTGTCGAAAAAGCCATATGAATACATATCTTGCGATTGACCTAAAATCATACTATGCCTCAGCCGAGTGTGCTGCACGAGATCTTGACCCTCTTACTACCAATCTTGTTGTGGCAGATTCGCAAAGGACTGAGAAAACCATATGTCTTGCTGTCTCCCCATCCTTAAAGGCCTACGGCATTCCGGGAAGAGCAAGACTTTTTGAGGTTATTCAAAAGGTTAAGGAAGTAAATCAAAAAAGACTATATGCAGCAATTAAGGCTAATAAGGCTTCATATGTAGACGGAAGGGCTTCCTTTTCAGCTTCATCATATGACTCTGTTGCTCTTTCTAATGATCCGTCGCTTAAGCTCTCCTATCTTATAGCACCTCCTCGCATGAGCTATTATGAGAAAGTGTCGAGACAGATTTACGGTATTTATCTAAAATACATCGCACCTGAGGATATTTTAGTTTACAGCATTGATGAGGTATTTATTGATGCTACCTCTTACTTAACTCACTACAACATGACTGCTCATGACCTTGCAATGACTATGATCCGTGAGGTGCTTTATACAACCGGAATTACCGCCACCGCAGGTATAGGAACTAATCTGTATTTAGCTAAGATTGCAATGGATATCACTGCAAAGCACGCAGAGCCTGATAAGGACGGAGTGCGCATTGCAGAGCTAAACGAGGATAGCTACAGGTACTTATTGTGGGATCATACTCCTCTTACTGATTTTTGGATGACCGGTCCCGGAACGGTAAAAAGACTGGAAAAGTACGGCATCCATACGATGGGCGAGCTTGCAAGGCTAAGTCTTTCAAATCAGGAGCTTCTTTATAAAACCTTCGGCATTGATGCTGAGATACTTATCGATCATGCGTGGGGCTTAGAACCCTGCGGAATGAAGGAAATAAAAGCCTATAAGCCTGAAACCAAGAGCTTATCTGAGGGACAGGTTCTCTCCTGCCCCTACTCCTTTGATAAGGCAAGGATTATCGTGCAGGAAATGGCTGACAGTCTTATATTACAGCTGACAGATAAGCATCTGATAACAGACAGTATAACCTTAGATATCGGTTATGACCGTGAAAACTGCGAAAGTAATAGTAAGTACACAGGGCCAGTGAGCACGGATCACTACGGACGAATGGTTCCAAAGGGAGCGCACGGAACTACGAAACTGCATAGTTCGACTAACCTTGGCAGCATTATTATTCCGGCGGTTACAACACTTTTTGAAAGCATAACCAATAAGGAATTAACTGTACGCAGGATAAATATAGCGGCCAATAGAGTTATAAAGGATGATGGCTTCTTCCAGGTTTATCTTTTTACTGACACTGAAAAGCTTGAAAAAGAAAAAAAGCTTCAGGATGCCATGCTCGGTATAAAAAAAAGATACGGTAAAAATGCTGTTCTAAAGGGTACAAACTATCTTGAAGGAGCAACCATGCGAGAGCGAAATAAGCAGATAGGCGGTCACAGAGAATAATGGAAAACTATAAAAACAGTAAGAATGTAAAAATCATCGAAAGTAAATATGGCGATATCCTAAATGCTGCCCGGCCAATGCAGCCTGAAAACCACCCTCGCATGAGCCTGACTAATCGTGCAAAAATCTTCTCTCCTTTTTCTGCTTTAAGAGGCTATGACGAAGAAATTAAGAATGAAAACACAGAACACCTTAAAGTAAGAAGACTGTGCTTATCTGATGAAGAGATAGAGAAAATAGAAGCCGCACTCTCTCGGCTTATTAAGGGGCAGCCAGTAAATATTACTTATTTTACAGGCGGCGATGATGAGTACGGCTTTTATCAAAATATAGCAGGAACAGTTGTATCCGTAGATGAAATAACAAAGTCACTAAGCTTAAAGACTAACTCTAAAAGCTTATCAGGCAAAATCCTTCCTACTGTTATACAGTTTAAGGATATACTTAGGATTGATACAGGCGAAAACACCTCTGCTTAGTGAACTACTCGGTCATTGAATGGCCGAGCATCTAAAAAGATACTAGCGCATTCGCTTTCCGATCTTTGGCAAATGGCTCTGTCTTATACATATCATAATAAGAAAGGAACATCCGCTTTATTCTCCATAGCCATCACTCCTTGGAATTTTCTAATTACTTCTTGAATTTATATTTTCCTTTTCCGTGACCGGATACTGGTTCAATAATATCTGCCTGTACCAAATTGGAAAGAAGTTTTGAAGCACCTGAACCTTTCAACTCAAGAAGCTCCATAACTGCACTTCTTCCAAACACCTCATCAAAACCAAACT
>CAVBSU010000078.1:0-3100 GCA_963598245.1 Lachnospiraceae bacterium
AGGATTGCGGGAGCGCGTAAGCGCGAAGCAATCCGCACTTTTATGATATGTGATGCCTGCAAGCACGCAGGCATGGGTGTTACATCAAAACCTCAATAAGCGTAAGTGAGTAATATATGGCAGGTGCGGTAAAAAGCACAGAGTCAAATCTGTCAAGAATACCTCCATGACCCGGAATGAGCCTTCCGAAATCCTTTATATCATGATTTCTTTTTATTGCCGAGGCTGCCAGATCACCTATCATTGAAATAATTGCTCCGACACCGCAGGCTATTGAGCAGCTTATAAGCGGGCTTATGGTAGATGTCATTCTGTTTCTGAAAATATATCCGTAAATGAAACCCAGTGCCGCAGCTCCCAATACTCCGCCTACAGCTCCTTCCCAGGTTTTTTTCGGGCTCAGCTTCGGAACCATTTTATGCTTTCCGATAAGCATTCCGGTGCAGTAAGCCAGCGTGTCGCATCCCCAGGAGCAAAGAAGAATCAGCCAGACTGTATAAACACCGTCGGGAAGCATTCTCGTAAGAAATATATAGCTCATGAGCACGGATACATAACACATTCCGAAGAAGGCACCTGTTATTTCTTCGGTCTTATACTCCGGAAAGGTAATGACATAAGCCGTCATGAATATGACAAGCGAGCACACTATCATTACAGTTACATAGCTTCGTCCCTGCGTATATACAAGAACATAATATATTATCGTGACTATGTATCCGATAATCGATATGGTCTTATGGTCAATGCCTATGGCTCTGTACAGCTCATGCTGTCCTACGAGAGAAATAGCCGCGACCGCCAGAAGCAGCGGCATATCTCCAAAATAAAGCAGTGCCACCGCCATGATGAGCAGTACAATGCCGCTTAATAGTCTCTTGAAAAACAAAATCAGACTCCTCCGAATCTTCTGTTTCGCTTATTAAACTGTTCTATGCACTTTATAAGCTCATCAATATTGAAATCAGGCCATAGCACATCTGTCACTACTATCTCAGAATATGCGGACTGCCAGGTAAGAAAATTGCTCAGCCTGAGCTCTCCCGAGGTTCGGATAATAAGATCGGGATCCGGCATGCCTGCCGTGTCCAGATATGCCGCAAAGCCTTCTTCGGTGAACTCTCCCTCCGGAACCTTTGCATCCTTTCCTGCGAAATACTCAGCCGGAATCCTTCCATCTTTATAAGCTTCCATAAGCCTCATGGCTGCCCGCCTTATCTCGTCCCTTCCGCCGTAATTTGCAGCCATCACAAAATTAAGCCCGGTATTTTCTTTTGTCTCATCCTCAAGCCTGTTTATGGCATCAATGATATCCTCTGGAAATCTCCTGCGGTCTCCTATCATTCTTATGCGTACATTATGTTCCTTTGCCTGCTTTAAAAGGCGTGAAGCATAATAACGGAAGAGCTGCATGAGTCCATCCACCTCTTCCCTTGAACGCTTCCAGTTTTCTGTTGAAAAAGCATATACCGTAAGATATTTGATTCCCAGCTTTCCGGCTTCAGGTATAAGCGCTTCTACGGCCGTGCAGCCCGACTTATGCCCCATGGTTCTCGGAAGCCCGCGTTTTTTTGCCCAGCGACCGTTGCCGTCCATGATAATACCGACCGACGCCGGGATGACTAAGTTATTTATATCCATGATATTTATATCGTCATTATGTCCTTTGTCTTTGCATCGCACATTTTGTCGATTTCTTCAATTTTTTTATCTGTAGCCTTCTGCATGTCCTTTTCTGCCTGTTTGGAGTCATCCTCTGTGAATTCTCCGTCTTTTTCAAGCTTCTTTATTGTATCCATCGCATCACGGCGAATGTTTCTTACTGCTACCTTTGCTTCCTCGGCATATTTTTTTATCTGCTTTGCAAGATCCTTACGCCTCTCCTCGTTAAGCTCCGGAAATATAAGTCTGACAGTAGCTCCGTCATTGGTCGGATTTATTCCTATATCCGACATGTTGATAGCCTTTTCTATTTCCTTTATCATCTTCTTTTCCCAGGGAGCTATCTGGATAATGCGTGCTTCGGGAACAGAGATATTTCCCACCTGCTGAAGCGGAGTAGGTGTTCCGTAGTAATCCACCTTTATCTTATCAAGGACATGCGGATTTGCGCGGCCTGCTCTGATGCTGTTGAAATTTTCTCCAAGGTTATCCACGGACTTCTGCATTTTCTCTTCAAAAACTTTAAGCTCTTCTGTCATGATTCTTCTCCTCTAATCGGCAGTTACAACTGTACCTTTTATTTTTCCGTTAAGTGCGTCTGTGATACTTCCTTTTTCGTTGAGTGAAAATACTCCGAGGCTCATGTGATTTTCCATGCAAAGCACTGATGCCGTAAGATCTATGACCTTAAGCTCTTTTTCCACTACCTCGCTTACGGAAATAGTGTCATAGCGTTTTGCATTCGGATTTGTCCTTGGGTCTGAGTCATATACTCCGTCGACAGCCTTTGCAAGCAATATCATATCAGCCTCTATCTCTATGGCTCTTAAGGCTGTGCCGCTGTCTGTCGAAAAATATGGATGACCTGTGCCGCCAGCAAAGAAAATTACATTTTTGTCTTCAAAAGCCTTTGTCACCTCATCCTTATCAAATATTGGCATCATACCCGGTATTTCAAAGGCACCGAAAATTTTTGTCTTCATGCCGACAGACCTGAACACCTCCGAAACATAGAGACAATTCATCACCGTCGCAAGCATTCCTATCTGATCAGACTTTACCCTGTCTATCTCATTGCCGGTGCGTCCTCTCCAGAAATTGCCTCCTCCTATGACTACGGCGATCTCAACTCCCGCATCATAGGCTGTCTTTACCTCCTCTGCCACTGCCTCGACAGTCTCAAGGTCAAAGCCTGTATGCTTATCCCCTGAAAGCGCTTCCCCTGAAAGCTTAAGCATTACTCTTCTTTTTTTCATATACTTTTCCTGCCACGCTGCTTTTTAAACTAAAGCATACTCCCGTCCACCACAGTATTTTACTCTAAAAGTGTTGACGAATGCAAGAGCAGACTGCATGCTTGCATGCAAGGATGCTATTGCATTTGGCAACCTGCCATGTATGAGTAAGTAGCGCGACAGCGCGGATTACGAATACATGG
>CAVBSU010000079.1:0-2951 GCA_963598245.1 Lachnospiraceae bacterium
AACTACCTTGTGTACTGGTTGCTTTTCTTTTCTTGCCATAGTTAAGGCCTCCTGTGATTTAGTGTACATCACAGGAGGCCCAATCAGAAGCCCTTCATTCTGCTTTTACAGAAAAACTTTCATACTCTCAAAAAAAGAGACATTGCATGCGCCTGTCTCTTTTTCATGGTCGTGATTTACATCTGATTATCTTACCCCGTAGAGAAGCTTTCCGTAATCAGGGAACGGCCAATACTTTTCGGCTGTTATTACCTCGGCAGCATCAGCTGTTTTTCTGAGCTTTTCCATTCTCGGTATCATTTCATACTGAACAAAGTCTGCGGCCTTTACTATATCATCTATGCTCTTATACTCATCAGATGCGGCCTTAAGTGTCTCTGCTTCCTCATCAAGTGCATCAGCATATGCAGAAAGTGCTGCGATAGTATTTTTATCGCTTTTTCCTTCGATTTCCGGCACTGCTGCCTTTCTTGCACTTAAGTCTCTTGCAAGATCTGATGCATAGCTCTCTACGGCAGGAAGTATCTGCTGTTTTGCCATATGGACCATGGTGAGTGCTTCGATATTCACTGTCTTTACATAGTTTTCAAGCATGATATCGTGGCGCGACTCAAGCTCCTTCTTGGTAAATATCTTAAGTCCTGTAAGCATTGATATATTCTTTTCTGTCAAAAATACCTTGTATGCATCCGGAGTTGTCTTGAGATTTTTCAGTCCTCTTACATTGACAGCCTCATCTATCCAGGAATCATCGTAGCCATTGCCGTTAAATATGATGCGCTTATGCTCTTTTATAGTTCTCTTTACAAGCTCCCGAAGTGATTTTTCAAAATCATCAGCCTTTTCAAGCTCATCTGCAAAGCCCTTAAGCACCTCTGCAACAGCGCCGTTAAGCATTATGTTGCAGCAGGAGATAGAATTTGAGGAGCCGAGCATACGAAACTCAAACTTGTTTCCGGTGAAGGCAAACGGCGATGTTCTGTTTCTGTCTGTTGTGTCCTTTAAAAACTTGGGCAATGCCTTTACCCCCAGCATCATCGCGGTATGATCTGTTCCCTCATACGGCTCATCCTTATCTATGGCATCAATAACCGCCTCAAGCTCATCTCCGAGGAAAATAGATATAACTGCCGGAGGTGCCTCATTAGCTCCGAGCCTGTGGTCATTGCCTGCTGTGGCTACTGAAATTCTTAAAAGCTCCTGATACTTATCCACAGCTTTGATAACTGCACTTAAAAACAGTAAAAACTGTGCATTTTCATATGGTGTGTCGCCGGGTGTAAGCAGGTTTACGCCCTTATCTGTAGCAAGTGACCAGTTATTATGCTTTCCTGAACCATTTACACCATCGAATGGTTTCTCCTGAAGAAGGCACACAAGGTCGTGCTTTAATGCGACTTTCTGCATTATTTCCATTGTCACCTGGTTATTATCTGCGGCAATGTTGGTTGAGCGATATATTGTTGCAAGCTCGTGCTGTGCAGGTGCAACCTCGTTATGCTCTGTTTTTGCAAAAATGCCGAGCTTCCAGAGCTCCCTGTTAAGCTCTGCCATGAATTTTGCAACTCTCGGCTTTATTGCTCCGAAGTAGTGATCGTCCATCTCCTGTCCCTTTGGAGGAAGTGCGCCGAAGAGTGTGCGCCCTGTGTATTTCAGATCATCGCGCTGTTCGTACATTGCCCTGTCAACAAGAAAATACTCCTGTTCGGGGCCTACTGAGGTTCTGACGCATTTTACGGAATCATTTCCGAAAAGCTTAAGTATGCGCACTGCCTGCTCACTGAGAGCCTCCATGGAACGAAGAAGCGGAGTCTTTTTGTCAAGTGCCTCACCGCTGTATGAGCAGAATGCTGTCGGAATGCACAGTACTCCATCCTTTATGAATGCGTATGAGGTTGGGTCCCAGGCTGTATAGCCTCTTGCTTCAAATGTGGCTCTTATACCGCCCGAAGGAAATGAGCTGGCATCCGGTTCTCCCTTTATAAGTTCCTTGCCTGAAAATTCCATGATGGCCCTTCCGTCAGGTGCAGGAGCTATAAAGCTGTCGTGCTTTTCTGCCGTGATTCCTGTGAGCGGCTGAAACCAGTGTGTAAAATGTGTGGCCCCGAGATTAACTGCCCAATCCTTCATGGCCTGAGCTACGACATTGGCAACTTTTTCATCCAGAGCAGTACCTTCATCTATGGTCTTTTTTAATGATGCATATACTTTATCCGGAAGCGTAGCCTTCATAACTCTGTCGTCAAAAACCATACTGCCGAAGTAATCTGTGATTTTGTCCATAATTTATTTCCTCCTTTGCTTTAACTGCCGTTTTTTATTGAACCTGATGTATTCATAAGAATATTCACAGCGAACATGATTTTTATACAAAGATTAGTACGCGAAAGGGGCAATGTGCGCATTTTCTGAATAGAAAGCCCCATTGCCCCATCATAACTTCACTGTAATCATCATAAAAAAAAGCGCCTTCGGAGAATACTCTCCAAGGCGCCATCGACTATGGACGCAATTCTATCACTAAAAAATCGAATGTCAATACCCTGATTCAAAAATTTTGGATTTTCCAAACTGCGGCAGTTACAGTTCAGCCATGTTTCCTCGGCTCAATAAAAAAATGTCGAAATTTTCAGCAGCTCAAGATATATCTGACCTTACTTGTTCTTGCTAAGCTCGAAGGTTCCGCCGATAGTTCCCTTGCCTCCGATGAGCTGCAAGGTGTCGCCTGATACTGAAGCTGTATAAGTGCAGTCAGTTGCCTTGCTGCTTACAAAATCAAGTGAGAGCTGGTCTTCCTCTATCTTATAGCTGAAAGCATAGTCCTCATCGGTAAGAATGAGCTTGCCCTTACTATCCGCTCCGAAGCTAAGGGCTGTTGTCTCATCTACTGACCAGGTGCCGATTATATCGGAAGCAAGCTTGTCCTCAGCCTTGAGCTCTGCCGCAGTTGT
>CAVBSU010000080.1:0-2696 GCA_963598245.1 Lachnospiraceae bacterium
ATTACTGTCCCGATAAATATTAAAGAGATTTTATTTTTTTATACGAATGATGAAAATGTATATATTTATAGACATATAATTAGAGGAGTCGAAACCGATTCCTCTATTTGCTTAAATTTTATACCCTATTCGCCTAACTCTTCAATGAATTCAATGATATGTGTGTGATTTACTGTCCCTTAAGTGTGTTCTTTTTATTCAAAATTATTAACTGGTCGCAAATTGGTCGCAAATGTTGGCGCTAACCCGTTAAAACCCTTATTTTAAGCCATTTTATTTATCCAAACTCTTCATCGTCGGGAACAATAGCACATCTCGTATGGCCTCGGAGTCCGTAAGCAACATAACAAGTCTGTCAATACCGTATCCAATGCCGCCGGTCGGGGGCATTCCCACCTCAAGCGCATTTAAGAAGTCTTCATCCGTATGATTAGCTTCCTCATCACCTGCTGCCGCAAGTGCATCCTGTGCCTTGAAGCGTTCTCTCTGATCAATTGGGTCGTTAAGCTCTGAATATGCATTGCACATCTCTCGACCATAGATATATAACTCAAATCTCTCTACATGATCCGGGCGAGCAGGATTTTTCTTTGTAAGCGGGCTTATCTCGATAGGATGATCTGTAATAAATGTAGGCTGAATCATCTTATCCTCGCAGAACTCTTCAAAGAAAAGATTGAGAATATCACCTTTCTTATGTCTTTCCTCGAACTCTATTCCCTTTGTTCTCGCAAGAGCCTTTGCTTCTTCATCGTCCTTTACAAGGTCAAAGTCTATTCCGGTATACTGCTTAACCGCGTCATTCATGCTAAGCCTTGCAAATGGCTTTTCCATGTCAATGACAGTGCCGTTGTAGCTTATCACAGCACTTCCGCAAACCTTATTTGCAAGATATCTGAACATGTTCTCGGTAAGCTCCATCATGCCCTCATAATCCGTATAAGCCTGATAAAGCTCCATAAGCGTAAATTCAGGATTATGGCGGGTATCTATGCCTTCATTTCTGAACACACGGCCTATCTCATAAACTCTTTCAAGGCCGCCCACAATAAGCCTCTTTAAATAAAGCTCCAGAGATATGCGCAGATTCAAATCTTCATCGAGCGCATTAAAATGCGTTGAAAATGGTCTCGCAGCTGCCCCTCCGGCATTGGATACAAGCATAGGAGTTTCAACCTCTATAAAATCTCTACTATCTAAGAAATTTCTTATTTCTTTAAGAATAAGCGATCTCTTTCTGAATGTATCCTTTACCTCAGGATTCATGATGAGATCTACATACCTCTGTCTATACCTTGAATCCACATTTGTGATGCCGTGGAATTTTTCCGGAAGTATCTGGAGTGACTTTGAAAGGAGTACTATTGAATCAGCATGAACCGAAATTTCTCCGGTCTTGGTCTTGAATACATATCCTTTTACTCCTACGATATCTCCGATGTCAAACTTTTTGAAATCGGCATATGGTTCTTCGCCTACAGAATCCCTGGCTACATATACCTGTATTTTTCCGTCTCTATCCTGAATATGGCAGAATGATGCCTTACCCATGACACGCTTAAGCATGATGCGTCCCGCAATAGAAACCTCTTTATTTTCAAGCTCATCAAAACTATCAATTATTTCTCTGCTGTGATGGGTCTGGTCATACTTTGTGATAACAAAGGGATCCTTGCCGGCTGCCTGAAGCTCGGAAAGCTTTTCTCGGCGTACCTTTAGAAGTCGACCTATATCCTCTTTGTTTTCAGCCTGTGCGTTCATATTTGCATTATTCTCTGCCATCTGTAACTCCTATCCCTTATCCTGCCTTCTTTATATCAAGTACCTTATATGTGCACTCTCCTCCGTCCGGAAGCTCTATCTTTACTGTTTCTCCGGTGGTATGTCCCATAAGACCTGCTCCTACCGGTGACTCGTTTGATATCTTTCCGGCAAGACTGTTCGCCTCGGATGAACCCACTATAAAATAGGTGACCTCCTCATCGAATTCCAAATCGTAGAGCTTCACCTCGCAGCCGACATTTATTTTTCCGTGCTCGTATTCGTCATCAACGACAACCTCAGCATTTCTTAAAATATTTTCCAGTTCCTGTATGCGCTTTTCAATTTCTGTCTGCTCTTCCTTTGCTGCATCGTAATCAGCATTCTCCGAGAGATCACCCTGTTCCCTTGCAACCTTGATTTTCTGCGCAACTTCCTGTCTTCTGACCGCCTTAAGCTCATGAAGCTCATCTTCATACTTCTTGAGTCCGGCATAGGTTATCATTGTCTTTTGTGATGTTTCATTTGCCACTTTAAAATACTCCTGTTCATTTCGAACCTTATGATACTACAAAACTAAACTGTGCTTCCACAGTTTAGCTCTATAAGTTGTTTCATATATTCAATTTCAGCCACAATATTATACCTACTAAGTATTATTATGTCAATGTCTATGTTTCCGAGCTCATTTCAAATTAGAGTCATTAAGATAAGCAAGTGTAAAGATTACATCTGTACCTCACACTTTAAGCAGGTACTGTAAATGACACACTCCCTGACCTTTTTCTCTGTCAGCTGCTCCAATGCCCTCTTGTACAGCTTAAGCTGTATGCCGTATCTTTCCTTGAGTTCCTCCGGGGTCTGCACCCTGTCTGTCTTGTAATCCACCAGCACAAGTTCGCCGTCCTCTTCAAAATACGCATCTATAATACCTT
>CAVBSU010000081.1:0-1372 GCA_963598245.1 Lachnospiraceae bacterium
ATGTTATACTGATAAAGCTCTGATAAAAGTGTCTTTATCTGCTCGATAAAGCCTCTTTCCGAAAGTTTCTTTGAATATACCCTCAGCTCTCCTGCCTTATTAGCCTCAATTGCAGCCTTTCTTATAAGAAGTGCCTTTTCAACCTCGTCCAGAATTGCCGGCGCAGCTATTCCAAGCTCCTTTATCACACGATAAAAGGCAAGCTGAAATGAAAGCACATCCAGATTCAGCATTCCGTGGCTTTTACTTATTTCTATAAGTTTAGTCTGTGCCTTAAGCGTATTTTGCTCCGGCACAAAAAGATAGTATCTCTTATCCGGATGTGCTGCAGCCTCCGCCGTAAGATACTTATAAAGATATGTTGATTTCCCGGAGCCCGGTGCTCCGAAAATAAATTTAAAGTCTGCCATTTCTCACCTGCTTTTTTATTATTATATCATTATATTTCCTTATGAGAATTTTTTCACTTCAAAAGGCAATCCGCACTTTTTTGTTTGTGATGCCTGCGAATAAACAGACATGGGCGTTTATATGAAAAAAAGGGACGCCTAAGCATCCCTCATCTTTTTTATTCAGTATAATCTCACTGCTGTTACTATATTATATGCAGCCGCTGTTACTCCTGCATGTTCTCCAAATATGTGCTGTAGTCATCCATATCGCATACATAAAGATACATGGATTCCTTCCTGTTGTCCCTTCCGTCATAATTAAATGTCATAACCACACCCTGAAGTGAACCGCTATAGAGTAAATCTCTGTCCTCAAGGCTTGCGATGGTATTTTCAGAAAAAAGCTGATAGTCCTCGCCGATTTCAAGGCTGCCGCCCTCAAAGGTTCTTATGGTTTCCTTATATGAGCCGCTATTGTCATCATTTTCATAAATCAGCGAAAGCTCTGCAGAAAGCCTTTTCGGATCAGCATCATGATTTCCTGCCTTAGGCGTAACCATGAAATATGTATCGGGCATAACCGCCACACCGTCACAATATTTAACAGTGCTTCCCTTGTGTCCTGCATAGCACAGTCTTTCCACACCGTCATCATTGTCAAACTCTATCTCAAACGGAAAGCTCTGCTTACCTGCTGCATATGACGAAAGGCTCATCATTGCAGATAAAAAAACAAAAGCAAATACGGTTGTTAATTTCTTCTTAAGCATGAAGCAAGTATATCACGGCATCCTTACAAAGAACTTTTATATTTTCTTACAAAAAAATTACTTTGCAAAAGTTTTTCTTACCTCTGCGTATGATAAGTCCATCTCCTGAAAGCTCGGCTCCGGTATAGCTTTTTTTGCTGTCAGTCACCTTTTCATCGGCTACTGTCACGCCTCCCTGCTCGATATTTCTTCTTGCGTCCCCTCTTGAGG
>CAVBSU010000081.1:1382-2335 GCA_963598245.1 Lachnospiraceae bacterium
CCTGCGCCTACCAGTATGCTTATAAGGTCAATGCTTCCGTCTGTAAGATCTGCATCAGTAATCTTATATGTTGGCATATTCTCAGAAGAGCCTCCGCTGAAGGCTGCCTTTGCTGCTGCCTCAGCCTTATCTGCCTCATCCTTTCCGTGAACAAGCTCAGTAAGCTCGTGAGCAAGTATTTCCTTTGCTCTGTTAAGTTCTGCTCCCTCCCAGGCTTCCATGGCCTTAATTTCCTCAAGCGGAAGGAAGGTGAGAAGCTTAAGGCACTTGATTACGTCAGTATCGCCTACATTCCTCCAGTACTGATAAAATTCGTACGGTGTTGTTTTCTCAGGATCAAGCCATACTGCACCCGATGCCGTCTTGCCCATCTTTTTTCCCTCTGAATTTAAAAGCAGAGTAATAGTCATGGCATGTGCATCCTTGCCCAGCTTTTTTCTGATAAGCTCGGTTCCTGCAAGCATATTGGACCACTGGTCGTCACCTCCGAACTGCATGTTGCAGCCATAGTCCTGGTACAATCTGTAAAAATCATATGCCTGCATCAGCATATAGTTAAACTCAAAAAATGTAAGCCCCTGCTCCATGCGATTTACATAACAGCGCGCTGCAAGCATCTTATTTACATTAAAATGAACTCCGATATCCCTCAGAAACTCAATATAATTAAGATTCATTAGCCAGTCGGCATTATTTACCATTATTGCATCCGAGCTTCCCTCTCCGAAATGTATAAAACGGCTCATCTGCCTTTTAAAGCAGTCACAGTTATGCTTTATGGTATCAACCGTCATCATTTTTCTTAAATCAGTGCGTCCCGACGGGTCGCCTACCATGCCAGTGCCGCCTCCTACAAGCGCTACAGGCTTATTTCCTGCCATCTGAAGTCTCTTCATAAGGCACAGTGCCATAAAATGTCCCGCATGCAGACTGTCTGCAGTAGGATCAAAGCC
>CAVBSU010000082.1:0-2115 GCA_963598245.1 Lachnospiraceae bacterium
TTACCATCACTTATCCGTATATACAACAGCTGCGGCTTTCATTACATCTTCCACGGACATATCCAGCATATCGGCTACAGTGTTTACCGGGTATTTATTCAGCAGCGAATTAACAAACTCTGCCTGGCCCTCTGCCCGACCATCTTCACGGCCCTTTTTATATTTATCTTTCAACATCAGCTCCAGTGTCATGAATTCCGCCTCCTTATCTCTGCTTCGTTTTATCTTTTCGATAGATTTTTGCAGCCTGGAAATAAAATCGTCATGGTAGTCTTTGACAGAATTCTTTAAATCTGCCATTACAAAGTCCAGAAACTTTTTAAGCGTCCCCGATATTTCATCATAGTTTGTTCCTTTAGTGCTCAGAAATATCGTGTGCAGCCCATCCCTGTAATCATAGTCCGGTTGCTCATCAACTCTGTTTCTTACAGTATACACGAATTTTCCCATTTTGAGTGGATCATAATTACAAATAAATATTACATATGCTTCCGGAAGCTCGTTATAATCCTTTCCTTTAAGCAAAAGCTCTACATCCATCTGACTGTGATAGTATCTGGCTCTTAGCTCTGTATTATCATTTGATACCTGCATCTCAATATCATAGATCTTACCGTCAATGTCTACGGCATATACATCCAGCCTCACACCGTGAAAATCCGGGTTATAGAAGATACCCTTTTCCTGTGATATATAGACCTCGGAGAGCTTCCTGCACAATATTAGCTCCAATAGTTCCTTGCAGTTATCTCCATCCTGCATGACTACTCCAAACATAAAATTGTCTTTTATAGTTTGGCTCAGGAAAGCTTTTCTCATGCTTGCACGCATATCTTCCGGTTCTTTGTTTAACATAAACAAAAAGTCCTCCTTTGAATTATTATTTGTGGAAATATCTAATTAAGCTTGTTTTGGGATAAACAGGATGCCTCCACAGTTATTCAAAACGAATGTGGGCAGGCAGAGCAATCCGTACTTTTATATGATATGTGGTGCCTGCAAATACGCCGGCAGGATTGTTTACTGAGGTGATATTTTGAAGATTGCTTCGGGCAATGTCGGATCGAGCCGGATTACTTTATGCCCTGAATCATAACAATGAATTCATAAAACAAAGAATTGATAAACATTTATAAATTTAACTTCAAGAAAAGAATATCATAAAAAATTGAACATGTCGATTGAAAAGTTCATAACTGAATTTTTAATTAAAATAGCGTCTGTTAATCAAAATAACAGCTCCGAGTTTCCCCGAAGCTGTCCTAATTCTTCTTGTTGAACGCTGCCGTAATAAGCAACTATCAAACATTAAATCTCAATTAAACTATGCGTAATTCTCTAAATCAATTACTTGCCAACAGCTGCCTTTGCTTCGTCAAGTGTTAATCCTTCCATGATTACATATCCATCGTCATTATTTCCACTTACAACAGCATAGTATTCATCATTGCCATCTTTGACATAGCGTCCTGCTTTTGTAATAGTACCTGATGTATTAACAACATACTCTTTAGTTATCGAAGTTGCTGTATCATCATCATAGGATACATATATAGCTTTCTCGTACTTGTTGTCTGAAGAAGCTTCCTGAAGAATACCATTGCGGTATACTTTGTTATTTTTTACACCATCGATAGCCTGACCTGTGGTCTTGTTGAAGTAGAACTTGTAGTCATCATCAGCAAGAGAAATCTTTACAGAAGAACCTGTCTTCATGGAGCCGTCCTTCTCCTCATCACCTGAGAAATAATAAAGATAACCATCATCTGCTGTGCCAAATTCCAGGTCATAGATGCTAGAAGCTGTTACATTATCTTCGTCCATTGTATAGAGGATGTTTCCACCATTAGAATTGGCATTCTTTGAAACACCTTCATACTTAAGCCCTACAAAACCATCAAGCATCACGCCCCAAGCGTCAAATGCATACCACTTACCATTGATCTTCTTTGTTGTATCCTGAAGAAGAATGCCCTGTGAATTGGTTCTGAACCAGTGGTCATCATCATCATAACCTTTATAGTCCTCCCAGCTATCAGGCATGCTTGTTCTTATCCATGCGCTCTTCTTAAGTGAACCATCCTCAAGATTATCTGAGTAGTACTTAGCTTCACC